>JBBAEW010000004.1:0-60448 GCA_041655695.1 Saccharofermentanales bacterium | reverse complement strand
GCCGGGCATGCAGAAGAAGATCCTGGCCAGGCCGCGCCTTTTCTTTCCCCTGATCAAGCCGGCCCTTCTGAAGAACAGGCAGACTGCCGCCCTTCTCCGATCTACGGTAGCCTTTACTGTCAGCCGTAGCGGCCAGGCTCCCAATGTTCTGCCCAAGGAGGCGGTCTGTACGGCCAACCTGCGTGTCCTGCAAGGGGATACGACTGCGGATATTCTCAAACATCTGCAGGAGGCGACCGGCATGGACTATCAAGTCCGGCCCATCGCGGTTGAGGAGCCCTCCAAAACCTCTTCAACCCGAACGCCGGCCTACCGCCACCTGACGGAGACCATCGGCCGGCATTTCCCGGACGCCGTCATCGTCCCCTACCTGATGGCCGGAGGTACAGACAGCCGCTATTACGAGGATCTGGCAGATGATGTCTACCGCTGTCAGCCCATGCGCGTTTCCGAGGCCGAGCTGGCCCTCATGCACGGAACCGATGAACATCTGAAGATCGGGAATCTTAAGACCATGATCCTCTTTTACAAGGATCTCCTGGAATCACTTACTTAAGGGGTTGCCTGGCCGCCTTTGCGGCCCATGACGTACTCGATGGCCAGGTTGAGGGCGATTCCAAGTGTAATCAGAAGACCGCCCACAAAGGACGCGTCCGCCTTGAAGCCGCCCATCATGAGGTCAATGACGACGCCTGAAAGGACCTGGCCGACGAAGGTCAGAACGGTCAGGTGAAATTGTGATATTTTGGGGACCAGAATATTGAAGAGCAGTACCCCCAGAACCCCCAGAACGCCGCCCAGGTAGAGCCAGGAATGGATGCCGGTGGGGTAGACCGTTGGGGGACTGCCTTTGGTCAGAAAGAAGACCAGGGCAAGGGTGACCGGCAGGCCGGCCAGGTGGTTGACGAAAGAGCCGGGCAGGGGGCCGATGCGTTCCGCCAGCCGGGCGTTGATGGATCGGGAAACCACAATGGTGACTCCCGCGCCAAGTGAAATCCAGACCGCCAGGGCAGCCTGCAGGACCGAGTGATCCAGCATGAGGATAATCCCGGCCAGGCAAAAGAGTAGGCCGACCAGGGTGGATTTGCGAAAGGGCCGCCGGGTCATGCCCAGCCAGCCGGTCGCGTCAATCACAAGGGAGGTGACCGTTTGGCCCAGGAGGCCAAGGGCTACAAGGCTGGTCATGGAGATGACGCCGAAGGCAAGGTTGTTGGCGATGGCCGTGAAGACCCCGACGACACCGCCCAGGTAGAACCACCAGGGTGACCGGGACCGGGGCAGGGGCTTTTCCTTGCGGATCAGGCAGACAAGGAGGGCAAAGAGGACGCCCGCCAGATGAATAATGGCGGTGGCCTTGTAAAGACCCACCTGGTCGGTCAGGCGGCCGTTGATCAGGATCATGACGGACAGGAGAACCCCTGTTAATAAAGAAATCAGCTGAAACACATTGCCTCCTCGGACGATTATAACCGATAGGGGCTCCAAAATCCGTTATAATAGCCAGAGTAATCTTGACGGGCAAGGAGTCCTATGAGCCGACATCATCAACGATGGTATCACGCCTTCCGCTGGGGAGATCTGGTAATCGCCGCCGCTATTCTGTTTCTGGCTGCCGGCCTCTTTGCCTATGCCGGCCTGGCCGGGAAGACGGATGCGGTCCAGGTAGTTCTGCTCCATGAAGGCCGGCTGATTCGCTCATGGGATCAGGATGCCCTGGCCAGGGAAGGGGCTCAGGAACTGACCATAGCAGGCTATCACTACCGCCTGGAGTGGGGACAGGGACAAATCCGCTTCGCGGAGGCTGATTGTCCGGACCGTGTTTGCGTCCAGTCGGGCTGGGTGGGCAAAAGAGGCAGCATCGCGGCCTGCGTGCCGGCCGGTCTCATTTTGAAGGTCACGGGCAACCTGCCCGACCCTGGCGGCTCTGACGACGTTGATCTGGTGATCCGATGAAGGGCAGGGAGGCGGATCGCAGACGGCTGCGGCGCCTGACCCTGGACGCCATGCTGGTGGCCCTGGCCCTGGTTCTGGCCCTGGTCGAGCGCTGGATACCCCTGGAACTCCTGGTCCCGGTGCCCGGGATCAAGCTGGGCCTTGCCAACATCGTGACCCTGGTAGCCCTCATGCGGCTTCGGGTCCTGGACGCGGTGGCCATACTTCTGGTCCGTGTCGCCATTATGAGCGCCATCACCGGTGTGACCACCATGTTCTTTTCACTGGGCGGCGGGGTCCTGGCGCTTCTTCTTATGTGGCTGCTGAGTTTTCTTGAGGGCAGGAGGCTGTCGGTCATCGGAATGAGCATGGCCGGAGCGGCCGCCCATAATCTGGGTCAGGTGGGAGTCGCCAGCCTGGTTCTTGGTGAACCGCTCCTGCTTGTGACCTATCTCCCCCCCCTGCTCATTACCGGCCTTCTGACAGGAGTCCTGACCGGGGCAGCGGCAGGCCCCGTTATCCGGAACCTGGCGCGCCTGCCAGCCCTTTACCAGGAAGACGGCAGGCTTTAGTCCGTCTTCTTCAGGTAGCCGGCAAAGCCGGAGGATTGGACAAGCTCCCCATCATTAAGGCACCAGAGGGCTTCGGTCCCCGCCAGTCCCTCGATCAGGGCCTTGCCTTTTTCCAGATCAAGATTAAGAAGAGCTGTTGACAGAACATCCGCCATGCCCGAGTCAGGGGTGACGATGGAGACTGACAGATAACGGTCTTCGGGGAAAAGGGTGTCAGGATCGATGATGTGGTGGTAGGCTTTGCCGTCAACCAGGTAGAATCGTTCATAGACACCGCTTGTCACAACCGACAGGCCGGCGATATCCAAAATGGCCAGATAGTCCGCAACCGTGTGATCGGGATTCTCGATGCCCACATGCCAGGGGTCTCCCTGGTCGTTTCGGGCTCCGATGGCCCGGACATTGCCGCCCACCGAAATCAGGAGGTGGCCTACCCCGCGCCCTTCCACTGCCAGAGCCGCCTGTTCGACTGCGTAGCCTTTGGCGACAGCGCCGACATCCAGGCTCATGAGAGGGTCCTTGAGTTCAACAGTGCCGGCGGCTTCATCAATGATCAGGTCCTCAAAGCGGGTATGAAGGTCCGCTTCCTCCAGAAGAGCCCGGTCGGGCAGACGGGCAGAGGCGGGATCCAGGATCCCCTGGCCGCGGTAGTCATGCCAGATACGAAGGACGGAGCCCAGGGCGATGTTGACCTTGCCGTCCGTCAATTCATAAGCCTCTTTGGCATAGAGCAGGAGATCGATGATCTTGCGGTCTACCGGAATGGGTCCCTGGCCGGCCCGATCGTTGACATCCTTGAGATTGGTCAGGCCCGGATAGCTTTTATAGATATCGTAGAGCTGGTGATAGACTTCCAGGTCATCCTTAAGGTCTGAGACAATCTCTTGAAAAGCTTCCTGGGAATCGGCGTAGCCAATGACCCTTGACAGGGTGTCGAAGAGGTTCATGAACTCGGCCTCGTATTTGACGGGGGGCTTATTGGCCGGCTCCCTGGGGGAGCAGGCGGGGACGGCCGCCAGGACCAGGGCCAAAAGGATCAGAAGGATTGCTTTAGTGCCTTTCATTGGTAACTCCGGTTTAAGAAAATAATAAGAACAGGCTGTCCCATGAAAGGAACAGCCTGTTCAAGTCTACCGTATTCAGACGAAAGTGTCTTTATTTGGCGGTTGCGGCTGCCTTGTCAACGGCCGTGACCATGTCCGTCACATGCATGGTGCAGGTGGAGGCCAGGTCGGCGACGTCGGGCGCGCCTTCCTTCATGGCGATACCTTTGATCTCGGTCAGGGTTTTGCCAACCAGATACTTGGCGAAGGCGTCAGCCTGCTCATTCCACTCTTTGCCGATGGGGGACGCTTTTCTCATGCCGTATTCATCGCCCTTGGCGTTTTTGGTCTTGATCTCGGCCTTGAGGTCGGTGGCGATCTTGCCATTCTCGATGACGAATTTGCCCTGTGAGGCGTCGAAGATGCAGGAAGTCACTTTGCCTTTGGCGTCAAGGGAGATGACTGCGTAGTGGTTGTAGGCAACAGCTGTCGCCGGTTTGTCTTCGGTAGCTTCTGTGACGGTCTGCTCGCCGGTGCCGACGATGCCCAGTCCCAGGGTGTCACCCTTCTTGGCGCCCATGTCGGTGGCATTGGCGATAGCGGCCAGAACAGGGTTCTGGTAGCCGGAGACGGGGACGGTGACCGAGGAGGCCAGGTCGGCGTCCGTGGCTTTGCCGCCGTCATCGACTGCGATGCCGCGGATCTGATCAGCTGTCTTGCCGACACAGTAGGAAGCGAAGGCCGCAGCCTGCTCATACCATTCCTTGCCGATGGGCGAGGCTTTTCTCATGCCGTAGTCGTCACCAAGCTCGTTCTTCGTCTTGAAAACGGTCTCGGGGCCAGCCAGGATGACGCCTTCCTCGGTAAAGGGGAATTCGGACATCATTGCGTCGATTTCGCATTTGACCACTTTGCCGTCTTTGTCGACCAGGACTGCGGCGGCGTAGGCCTGTGTATTGACAACGCCGTTGTTGCCGTCAGCCGGGTCCTTTGATGTGTAGTTGCTGAATGAGACGCCGAATCCGGTCTTAAGGGGTTCGTCCTTCTTGCAGGCAACCAATCCAAAGGCCAAGAGGGCGACAAGGATCAAAACGATTATTTTTTTCATAGGGTTTCCTCCTCCAAAATGATGGCCACTTTCTGGCCACGTATCCATTATAAATAACGAAAAGCGAATGTCAACAATTCAGTCAGAAAATATCGATTGAATTTTATCTAATAAATATTCAGGCTCATTCAGGCCCTGCCGCAAGGGCCTTGTGCTATATTTTTCAGAAGCGGGATTCCTGCCTCCCAGGCCGGAATAAAAGACTCCATGGAGGTTGCATATGGAATTGAGACGGTTGGTATTGCTGCATTCAAACGATCTGCACGGTGATTTCTTCGCCAGGGAAACCCATGACCAGGTGGTCGGGGGTATGAGCCGCCTGTCCGGCTATGTCCACAAGGTCCGGGAAGAAGAGACCGACCCGGTCCTCTACGTCATATCGGGCGATATGCTTCAGGGCTCCATTATCGACCAGGAATACCGGGGCATCTCCACCATCCTGATCATGAACATGCTGGAACCCGACGTGGCGACCCTTGGCAATCATGAGATGGATTACGGGATTTCCCACCTCATGTTCCTGGAACGCTGCGCCAGCTTCCCCATAGTCAACGCCAACCTTTACATCAAGCCAACCGGAGCCAATCTCTTCAAGCCCTACCACATAATTGAAATTGACGGGATCCGCATCCTCTTCATTGGCATCGTGACCGAGGAGGTTGTGGCCAAGAGCAAGAGCGAGCCCCTGGTCGGTACCTTCATCAGCATTGAGGACGCGGCCAGGGAGGTTGAGTACATCTGCAACAGCTACAAGGATGTGGACATTGATTTGACCGTCCTTCTGACCCACATCGGTTTCGAACAGGACAAGGAGCTGGCCGCCATGCTGCCGCCGGAAATCGGGGTTGATCTGATCATCGGCGGCCACAGCCATACCCTTCTGGAGCAGCCGGAGCGGGTGGGGGATATCCTGATTGCCCAGGTGGGTTCAGGGACGGAATTCATCGGCCGCTTCGATCTGACAATCAACATGGATTCCAATGATATCCACGACTTCAGCTGGCAGGCCGTCCCCATCGACGCCGACCACTGCCCCCAGGATCCGGTCATGGACCAACTCCTGGCCAAGTACCAGGAGGAGGTCGACAGCAAGTACAACACGGTCATCAGCCGCCTGCCCCATGAAATGGAGCACGGCGACCGTTTCCGCGAGACGGAGCTGGGCAATCTTTTTGCTGACATCCTCCGCTACCAGCTGGGTGTCGACCTGGTCTTCATCGCTTCGGGCTCCATCCGAAAGCCAAAATTGGGCCAGTTGGTCACCCGATCGGATCTGATGGAGCTTTTCCCTTACGATGAGGCCATGATCAGCTTCTCTGTCAAGGGAGACGTCCTGGAGGCCATGCTGGGCCACCTGATGCGGTCTCTTTACCAGGAGGGTTCGCGGGAGTTCTACCAATGGAACGCCGAACTCCGCGTCCAGGTTGATGATCAGGGCCAGATCCGGGAGATTCTCATGAAAGGCCAGCCCCTGGACTATCAGGCGGACTACCGGATTGCCATGCAGGACTACCATGTGGGCATTCTGGCCGATACCTTCGGAATCAGCCGGGAAGAGCTGGCTCAAACCGGCCGCATCCGGGTCGTCAGCACATCAGCTCAGGACAATATCGTTGAGTATTTCCGCAAGCATAAGATTCCCCGAACCCGTCGGGACGGCCGGATCAGCCTGGAATCCCCCCTGGCCCCCCGATGAAAGAAGCCCCGGCTGCCAGGGGCAGCCGGGGCTTGAGCTTTATAAGGATCAGGGGCTTTTACAAATCCGCCTGATCTTTCCGGCAGTTGCGGCAAAGGCCGCTGTAGGTCAGACTGGCTTGCCGGATAAGCAGGCCCTGGCTGTCCTGCGGCAGAGGTTCCGCCATGGGCAGATCCAGGATGGCTCCGCAGGATTCACACTTGAAATGGGCGTGGAATTCCGAAACCACATCGTAGCGCATCTCGTGCGTGTCGACCTTGACAGAGCGGATCAGGCCCCGCTGGAGGAAGAGGTTGACGGTGTTGTAAACGGTTGCCCGTGAAAAGAGGTGCCCCTCCCTCTGCAGATCCTCGTAGATGATATCGACCGTCGGGTGCTCTTTGGAGGCTGCCAGATAGTCGAAAATACGCACCCGCTGGCTGGACGGATTGATGCTGTATTTTTTAAGCAGGTCAACGGTCCTGAAGCTCACGGGATTCTTCCAGTCTCTTTCTATAGCCGCTTCACTTATAGGAATCGGCAACAGTCCAATGTTCAGCGATCCTGCCCACCAGGTCCATACCCGGTTTCAAGGTCTTGCCGCCTTCCTGCCAGCCGGAGGGGGTCACTTCCTTGCCTCCGGTCCGGCGGACCAGCTGATAGGCCTTGATTTGACGGAGAGCTTCCGAAACGTTTCTTCCGACCGGAGGTGTAAGAACCTCCATGGCCTGGATGATGCCATCTGGATCGATGATAAAGCGGCCCCTTACGTTAACGCCTTCCTCGCGATCGTAAACACCAAAGAGTTCACCGATAGCGCCGGAAGAGTCGGACAGCATGGGAAAGGGTACATCTCTGCCGGCTATTTTGGACAGCTCGACATCATTCCAAATCTTGTGGACGAACTTGCTGTCGACCGAGATCGACAGGACCTGAACGCCGAGTTTTTCAAATTCTTCATATCTTGCTGCAACTGCAGACACTTCGGTTCCTCAGACAAAGGTAAAGTCGCCGGGGTAAAAGCAGAGCATAACCCACTGACCTTTGTAATCCTCCAGATTCACTTCAGCCCATTTGCCCTTGTGATAAGCTTCCGCTGTGAACAAGGGGGCTGGTTTCCCTACCATTGGCATCTTTTTTCTTCCTTTCCTTTTGTTCTGCCCGGCGTTGCCGTGACAGAGGCCTTACGACTTTAAAATGATTATAAAGTCATAATTATTACAGTTCATTTTCATGCTACCATGTGGGGGGTTCGCCTACAAGAGCCAACCCGCAATACCAGGCAAGAGGGAGTCGATTATGTCGGAACATGATTATGATGCAAGGTCTATTCAGGCGCACGCCGAATGGCAGGGAAAATTTGAGATCGCGGCCCGGGTCCGCCTTGAAAACAAGGATGATCTTTCCATCGCCTATACCCCGGGGGTGGCAGCCCCCTGTCTGGCTATTGAAAAAGATCCTTCCAAATCCTTTCTTTATACCCGCCGGTGGAACCTCTGCCTGGTGGTGACGGATGGGTCGGCTGTGCTGGGTCTGGGAGATATCGGCCCCGAAGCCGCCATGCCGGTTATGGAGGGCAAGTGCGTTCTCTTCAAGGCTTTCGGCGATGTCGACGCCTTCCCCCTCTGTATTCGCTCACAGGACGTGGACGAGATCGTCCGGACGGTCTACCTCCTGTCAGGCAGTTTTGGCGGAATCAACCTGGAGGATATCTCGGCTCCCCGCTGCTTTGAGATTGAGCGGCGTTTGAAGGAAATCTGCGATATTCCCATCTTCCACGATGACCAGCACGGGACGGCTGTTGTTGTTCTGGCGGCCTTGATCAACGCCCTCAAGCTGACCGGCAGGGCCATGGACCAGGTCCGCATTGTCTTCGGCGGAGCCGGTGCCGCGACCATCGCCGTTGCCCGCCTGCTCATGTCGGCCGGGGCCCGGAACATGATCGTCTGCGACCGCCAGGGGGCGCTTTACCAGGGGCGGAGCCAGGGCATGAACCCCGAGAAGGAGGCCATTGCGGCCATAACCAACCAGGAGGGACTCCAGGGTTCACTGGCGGATGCCATGAAGGGGGCTGATGTCTTCATCGGCCTGTCAGGCCCGGGCACCGTTACGGGAGATATGGTCCGGTCCATGGCCCAGGATCCCATCGTTTTTGCCTGTGCCAATCCCGACCCCGAAATCGACCCCCGGGAAGCTTTGGAGGCGGGAGCCGCCATCATGGCGACCGGCCGGTCGGATTATCCCAACCAGATCAACAATGTCCTGGCCTTCCCCGCCATTTTCCGGGGAACCTTTGACGCCCGGGCTTCCGATATTAATGATGATATGAAACGGGCGGCCGCCCAGGCTCTGGCCGACATGATCCCGGAGGATCAGCTGACAGACCAGAGAATCCTGCCCGATGCCATGGATCCTGCGGTCAAGGATACGGTGGCCAAGGCAGTCTTTGATGCGGCCCTTGCCAGCGGCCTTGCCAGGCTATAAAAAAACCGCCTCCGGGCGGTTTTTTTATAGATGTACAGAAAGAGGGATTCAGGCCCAGGGATCCTCCTCGACCGGGATCCGGATGCCTGTCACAATGGCCGGGTAGTCCCAGAGAAACCAATCATCGCCTGAAGCCTTGCGGCGCAGGGTGACGATGCGGGGGCTGTCCGCCCCGGAGGAGATCATGCGAAGGCGCTTGAATTCATCGCTCTCGGCCGGTATGGGGTCGGAGAGGACTTCGATGGTCAGAGGTAGATCCGGCTGGTAATTATTTTCAGGTTTGGCACCGACACAATAAGAGTCCGGAAGATAGGGCTTGTCCATGAGCCTGTCCCGGAGGAATTGCTGGTCGCGTACAGACATGGGTCGGGGACCGTGGAGGAAATTCAACATTTCCAGGCCAATTTGGCGGTCCTGGGTATAGACCTTGAGGGCTACGATCAGCAGGGCAGCGGTTCCTTCGGGCCTTTTCATCTGATCGGTAGCCAGGGCGACAAAATCATTTTGTGAGGCCGGAAGCTGGGGGATGGTGATGCGCATAAGTTGATTCCTTTCCTTTGGGTGGGATGGCTTCAGTCTGGCAGGCCGGATCCCTCTCACTTGGCAATGAGGTCAAACCCCTTGAGCCAGGTGGCGTTTGAAGTGCCGAACATGTAATTGAGGATGAGGACATCGGTGATTCCGTTGTCCGCTACCAGTTTATTGATGCTGCGGACATAGTAGCGGGGGTCCACTACATAGACCTCGTCGAAATGGTTAGCCAGGTAGGGGACGAAGGCATTGCCGAAGGAGTCCTTGACCACCAGGATCTTGCGGCCGATGGTGTGATCGGTCTCGATTTTCAGAAGAGCCCGGTCTCCGCCGGAGAAATTCAGGTAGCTGTTGCTGCCCTTGATGCGCTCATCGTTGAGGCGGATCTTATAGGTGACGGTCATCTCGCTGTTGTCCCAGGCGGTTGCCGTGTATTCGGCATTGGGCTTCCAGCCCTCGGTCGTGTCCGGGTTGTTCTTGAGAACCTCGTTCTTGGATACCCGGTAAAGCGAACCCAGGTAGGTTCCCTCGATCTGGTAATGCTCCATATCCTCAAGGGCGGTCGCCTGGAGACCGGCTGATTCACAGAAGGCCGTATAGGCGTAATAGGCGCCCAGGCCGGTCCAGTGATGGTCGGTCCGGTAATAGATGTAGCGGTCCCGGTTAAAGAGCAGCTTGTCGTAAGCGTTGACGCTGATGACCTTGTCGTCCAGGGCCTCGTTGACAATCCCGATGCAGAGCTTCTGCGATGAATAGCCCGAGTGGTGTTCGTCCGGGGCGAAGAGTTCGATGGCCGTCGGCGCGATCAGGCTGTAGAGCTGAACACCGTCCCCCAGTTTTTGATCCAGGGTATTGAGCTTGCCGGCATAGGTCTTGAGCCGCTCTTCATTTCCGTAATAACGCTCCATGGCCCGCTGGTTGATGATGAGCAGGAGCTTGGTTGAAATCACATCATCCACGGGATCCAGAGGAGGCGGCAGGGGCGGCTCGGTCGGCTCCGGAGGATCCGTCGGATCGGTGCCCTGGGGCTCGGTCGGTCCTGTGGAGGGCTCGGTGGCCGGAGGTTCTGTCGGCTCAGGTTCGGGGATGGGAACGCCCTGCTCGTCAGGAATCAGATAGATAGCCAGGCCGTCCGCGTTAAGGTTGGGATAGGCGACCGACCGCCAGGCCTTGCCCGCCTGGATAAAGGACTGGCGGAAGGGAAACTGGTCGTTGTACCATTTCTCGATCTTGACAGCTGACTGGCCGGTCAATGCATCGGCATAGATAAGCTTGGGGAAATGGTTCAGGCTCCGACCCTCATCCAGGGAGATATCCTCCTCAGGGATGATCAGATGCAGGACACCGATAACCAGAAGGGCGACCAGAAAGGAGAGGACGGTCATGGTGTGATTGGACTGACGTGTTTTCATAAGACCATCCTAGCAAATCAGAAGCGGAAATAGAGGAAGGGGTTGTAACTGGATGCCACCAGGGCGGCAGTCGAGATCAGGAGCAGGATCAGGACGCCCGCGGTCTGAAGAATTCCGCCCAGGGGGGATGTCTGCAGCTGCCTGAGCGGCCGCGACAGGCGCTTGCGCAGCCAGTGCAGGAGGGGGGTGGAGAAGAGGGCAGCCACCAGAATAAAGAGGATATGCTGTTTCCAGAGGATCCTGGCCTCGATATCGGCAAAGCCCGCAAGGCCCGGGGAGAAGATCCGGGTCCAGAAGGTCTGCAAACGCCCCATATCCGTGAAATAGAAGAGGCTCCAGCCTACGAGGACGGCCAGCATGGTCCAAAGGTGGCCCAGGAGCCTGGGAATTTTTTCCTTGTAGGGCAGGATGAGGGCCCGTTCAAACATGAGCAGGAGGAAGTAATAGAGGCCCCAGAGAACGAAGTTGATATTGGCTCCGTGCCAGAGGCCGGTCAAAAACCAGACCAGGAAGGTGTTGCGAAGGCGGAAACGCCGGTTGCCGCCCAGGGGGATGTAGACATAATCGCGGAAGAAGGTGCTGAGCGAGATGTGCCAGCGCCGCCAGAACTCCGTGATGGTCGTCGCGATGTAGGGATAGCGGAAGTTCTCCAGGAAATGAAAGCCGAACATGAGACCCAGACCGATGGCCATATCGGAATAGCCGGAAAAGTCAAAGTAGATCTGGATGGCAAAGGCTACCATGCCCAGGATGGCCGTCGCCGAGCTGACCTGGGCGAAGTGTTCCGACTCCAGGCAGAGTTCGACGATCTCACTGGCGTAGTTGGCGATCAGGACCTTCTTGGCAAGGCCTCCCAGAAAGCGGGTGATACCTGCGGACATGCCTTCCAGGGTGATCTTCCTGCGGTGCAGCTCCTTCTCAACATCGGCATAGCGGACGATGGGGCCGGCAATCAGCTGGGGGAAGAGGGAGACGTAGAGGAGAAAGCGGGCGTAGGAACGCTGGATTTTGATCTCACCCCGGTAGAGGTCGATGATGTAGGTCAAAGCCTGAAAGGTGTAAAAGGAAATCCCGATGGGCAGGGAAATCCTGGGGACAGGCAGGTTGACAAAGGGCAGCAGGTTGAAGATCTCAACCAGGAAACCTGTGTATTTAAAGTAGAGGAGACTGGACAGGGAGATGATGATGGCCGCCACCAGAAAGCCCCGGCGGCCTGCCGTGGTCCGCGCCTTACCCAGGAAAAGGCCGCAAAGCCAGATAACCAGGGTGGTGATCAGGAGCAGGATGATGTAAACAGGTTCACCCCAGGCGTAAAAGAAGAGTGAAGCGGTCAGGAGAATGGCATTTTGCAGGCGGATGCTGGAGGTCAGCCAGACCGCGATCAGGCAGATTGGTAAAAAAACATATAAAAAAATCAGTGAAGAAAATACCATACCTCTAACTCCCCATGCCCCTCATTCTATAACCGGATAGAGTATTGTCAAGTTAACCCGCCTGGTCTGCAGGGGGATTGGAAAAGAAGAGGTCAGCGGCCCCGGGGTCCTCCAGGAAGGCAAGCAGGAGATCGACAACCTGGCCGTAGCTCTTGACGCCCTCTTCCTCCTTGTTGGCCTTCAAATAGGTGTCGTTGACCTTGTCGGACAGGTCGGCGACCGGCGTCTGGAAAGCCTCCCAATAGGCAGATTCAGCCGCCAGGTCTCTCTTGACGGCAGGGGACAGCTCTTCCTGCCAGATTTGCCGCCAAAGATCTGGATCTTCCTGCAACAGGCGGTTGCCGGCGCTTTTCCAGGCTCCCATGAGGCCCGAGTAACGCCAGGCGGGGTCCGGGTGGGACAGGCAGCTGAGCAAGGCCGCGAAATCGGCATCCCCTTCACGGGCAAAGCCCTGTGCGTGAGCGATTTCATGGGCCGCTGTCATGGGAATCATGAAGGCGGGTTGGTCAATATTGACATTGGGCTCAACCAGGAGGGGCATATAGAGACCCACGATATTGGTGTAGGACCAGTAGTGAGACAGGAGCACCCCCTTGGGCCGGGCCCGGACACTGCTTGCCAGGGCAGGCCAGCGGACCGCGGCCAGGTCCCAGCCCACATAGGCTGTCTCCCACATATGGGCCAGGGAGCCAGGGTCGGCCAGACCCTCTTCCGATTCATCCACCTCTTCCCGGGTCTGGCTGGCGGCCTTGGCCAGCAGGCGGACCGCCTCCTCCAACTCATGGACGGGCCTCTGACGGACGGATAAAGACAGGTCCTGGGCCAAGGGGGAACGGGCGTAATTGATGCCGTGAAAGACCAGGAATAAGCTCAGGAGGAGACCGGCTATTGCCAGGAGGCTCAGGCTCTTTTTCAGCAGGCGGCGGAGGCGGTAGTGGGGCCTTCGTATCAGGCGGATCAGGGCCAGGATCAGAAGAATAAGAAGGGCAGGGCTGCCCAGAATCAGCAGGAATTCCGTCAGGGAAAAGGGAAGCAAGCCCTGGAATCTGGTCCAGACAGCTGCCAGGGGCCTGAAGACGGAGCGGGTATAAGCGTCGGCCAGGGACGGGTTTTTGAAGGCGGCCGCCCGCAAAAGCATCAAAGCCAGCAGGAGGGCCCCTGAAAGAGAAAAAAAGATCAGAACCCCAAGAAACGAAGGGGGGCTGGTGTCCTTATGGTTGTTCCGGGCTTTTATCCGCATCAATCAGGTTTCCTTCCAACTGGCCTCAATTCTCTCACACAAAGAGCTTGGACACGAGGGGCAGGAGGATTCTGTTATGATTGTAGCAGCCTGATCCAAAGGCCTGATCATTAAAGAAAGCGCAAGAGAGAAAGGAACTGCCATGAGTATCCCAACCCCCCATATCCAAGCCAAAAGCCCCGACGAAATCGCCTCTACCGTCCTGATGCCGGGCGACCCGCTCCGGGCCAAATTTGTGGCTGAGACTTACCTGGACCAGCCTATCCTCTTCAACCAGGTGCGCGGCATGCTGGGTTATACAGGTTTTTACAAAGGCAAGCGTGTCTCGGTCATGGGGTCGGGGATGGGCATTCCCTCCTCCATGATTTATATTCACGAACTTTACGCCTTTTACGGAGTTGAGACCATTATCCGGATCGGCAGCACAGGCGCCATGCAGCCCTATATCCATCTGCACGACCTGGTTCTGGCCACGGCCGCCAATACAGATTCCAAGATCAATCATGGCCTCTTCGGACCCTACGACTTCTGCCCCACCCCTGATTTCGATCTCCTGATTGAGGCCTATGCCAAGGCCAAAGAGATGGGGATCCGGGTCCATGCGGGAACCGTTCTCAGCTCGGATCAGTTTTACACCAACCTGCCCGATCCGGTCTTCAAGAACCTCATGGACTACGGCGCTCTCTGCGCTGAGATGGAATCGGCCGGCCTCTACATGAAGGCCAGGCAGTTTGGCAAGCGGGCCCTGGGCATGTTCACGGTCAGCGATCACATCCTGACCCAGGAGTCCGACACCCCGGAGGCCCGCCAGGAAGGCTACCGGCAGATGATGGAGCTGGCTCTGGAGATCGCCCCGGCCTGATTGATAAATAAGAGGCTGTCTCAAAAACTGGCAAGTGTCAGGGACAGCCTCTTTTTCATGTAAGTGCGGGTTGGACATGGGGCTTTGAGTTACCGGATTATCCGGTTTTTTTATGGCGGTGTGTTATGCTGTTGATTGGATTATCCGCAGGGAGGCTGAAGGTGAATTTCCGAAACAGTATCAAAAGCACGGTCAGAACACCCGTGCGCACGGGCCTCTTCCTTCTTTTGATTGCGGCAGTCACGGTCTTTCTCTTCCTTTCCCTCAACACCTGGTTCGCCAGCAGGGCCATCCTGCGGGACAGCAACCAGGTTTTCACGACCATCGTGACACTCAAGTATCGGGATGTAGGCGGAACAGGAGAGGGCTACCTCTCTTCGGAGGTTCTGGCAGATCTTGAGGCCATCGATTTTGATGCCCTGGCATCCAATGTGCATGTCAAAGACTGGCAGCCCTCCAGTGTCTCCTACGGATCCGCCCAGGGCTTCATGTCCAAGGCAAGGAGTTCGCGCTACGCTTATACGGGTGTCTTCCTGGTAACCGGCCTTCGGCCTTACAACGCTCAAGGCTCCTATACTGGGAAAGTCGTGGAAACCTTGTATTCCATGAAGCCCTACGAGCCCGGTCGAACCATCTATTTCCAGGGCAGCTTCGAAGAAGTGGGCTTTGAGCCCGACCAGGGTGCCACTTACATCATTCATACGCAAAACATGAACCTTGATGGGAGCGGACTGGCCTTACAGATCGTCCCCTTTTACAGCAGCAGGGCAGAAGATCACGGCATTGATACAGGCGCCATCAGCCCCTTCTGCGAGGTCAGGCCCGACCAGGACCCTCTGACACCTGAGACAGCCATTTATTATGAAATTGCCGCTTATTATGACGCCATGAACCGTGCCCTGCCCGTTTACAGCGTCAAAGATCTCTCAGAGATCGAAGAATTTCATCAGAACTATCTTCTTCTGGAAGCGGGACGCCTTTTTACAAGAGAAGAGGCGGAGGCGGGTAAGAAGCTGGCGGTGATCTCCACCACGGTGGCCAACCGCCTGGAGCTGGAGCTTGGCGATGACTTGACTGTCCTTATGCCAGAAGAGGCTGTTGCCGGCTTTTATGAGTGGGGCCTGGAGCTGACCCGTCAGGAGACTTATGAGATCGTCGGTATTGTCGGCTACCATGAGAACTACCATGAGAATATCTACGTGGCCGCAGCCGCGGTCAACGCCCGGCCTACCGGCTACGACACCAACCTGGGACAGGCAACCATTGAGAACGGCAGTACGGCAAGCTTCCTTTCAGAGATCCAGCCCTACCTGTCCGACGACATCGTCGTCACCGCCTATGACCAGGGCTACCAGACCATGGCGGATTCCATTTCGGTCGTCCGCAAGGCCTCCGTTGCCCTTTCGATCATCACTTTCTTTCTGACCCTGTCCGTTCTCATCTTCTTCGCCTATCAGTACGCCGGTTCCCAGCGCGAGGCTGTCGGTATCATGCGCAGCTTCGGCGCCACCAAAAAGGAGAGCCGGCGCTATCTCCTTGCGGGCTCCGGCCTCATCAGTTTGGCGGCCGTTACAGGCGGGATTCTCATTGGCATGCATTATGCGGAGGACCTGGTTTCCTACGTCCTTGATTTTGTCTCTGACCTTCAGGTGGTGGACATTCGCTACAGCGATGGTTTCCATGGCCTGGTCAAGTCCTTCAGTCCGGTCATTAGCCTGTCCTATGGCTTTGCCGTCGCCGTCGGCCTGGCGGTTCTGGTTCTGGCTCTGGGTCTCCTGCTCTATTTTGCCGAGCGGACCATAAGCGGTCGTCTGATCAGCCATCGGGAGAAGGTTCATATTCCCCGCCCTGTCAAAGATTCATCGGTTGCCTTTCGGGGGTCCTTGCGGCAGGCTCTTCTGGCCATGCGCAGAAGCAAGGGGCGCTCTTTTCTCACTCTTCTCCTGGCAGTGACCACCCTCCTCTTCCTGGCTTCCATCCCGCAAATGCTCACTTCCTATAAGCTTGCGCGGAATGAACTCCATGAGGGGACGGTCCTGACAGGCTATGCCTCCAAGAGGGACGGACACTTCTCCGATCAACTGGTGATTCCCAACAGCCAGGCGAAAACTCTCCTGGACCATGTCCAGGGGATAGAGGAGGTAGCTTACAGCTACAAGACCCACTATCAATATCTGGGGGTTGACCGGCATGCGGACGGCTCCCCCGGGGATGCCCAGGACATGCCCATCATTACCAGTTCCTACCAGTTGGAAAATGTACTGGCAGCCTTGTACTATCAGCCCAACATCGTTTTCACGGATCAGGTGAGTCAGGCTCCGGAGTTCCTCTTTTCCCAATTTCTTGGCAGCTTCATGGAAGGGTGGAGCCAGGAGCGATTCAGCCGCAGGGACTGGGACATACTGCCGGTGATCATACCCGACGCCATGATGAGTGCCTATGGCATTGAGTACGGGGACACCATCAGCTTCTATACCCAGGATCACTTCTACGAAGCGCACTCGCCCTCTCTTCGGTTCATGGAGGCAGAGGTGGTCGGTTCATTTAAAGGTTTGACGGCCTGGAATCATATCTACGCCCCCCTGCCGCTGGGCGCCCTGGAACCTGAGAATTCGTCCCTCAGGACTATTCTGCAGGAGATGGGCAGGGCCGATCTGGAACTGGAGACGGGGAGATATCGGGTGCCCTTCGGCTTTTGGAAAGAGTTTAATGACCAGCAGATTCTGGACATCAGTCTGGATAATTACTACCTTTCGTCCATGACCTTCAAGATAAAAGATCCCGCCAGGCTGACTGAGGTCCGGGATTCGCTTGAGGTCAACGGTTTTTCCGGACCGGGGGTCAAGGGCAGTCTGAGCTCTAGTATTGTCCTAGAAGATTCCCAGTTTTTGGAGTCAGTCCGCTCGATCGATCAGAGGAGCTTCTATCTGGAACTGCTCTACCCGGTTCTCCTTGTCCTGGTCATGCTGCTGGGCCTTCTGACGGGCTTCCTGTCAGTCAGGGCCAGGCGCGAAAATATTGCCCTCATGCGAAGCCTGGGAACCAAAAAGAGCGCCATCTTCCGAACCATCTTCGGTGAACAGGCCCTCCTCCTCCTGCTGGGGGGCGGGATAGGAGCCGTCTTGTGGCTGTTTTTGCGGGGACCTGCCGAACTCCTGTCAGTCAAGACCTATGCCTTCATGATGGGTTATGTCGCCAGCGCCTTCATCTCCATCATCCTGCAGAACCGCAAGTCGGCCTTAAGCGTCTTAAGTGAGAAAGAATAAGAGGATCAAGACATGTCGATCATCCGCCTGGATTCCGTTCAATACAGCTACGTCAACCGCTATCAGACGGTAGAGGCGCTTGAGAATGTCAGCTGCAGCTTCGAGCAGGGCAAGATCTATGCCATCATGGGAAAGAGCGGGAGCGGCAAATCCACCATGCTCTCTTTGATGGCGGGTTTGGATCTTCCCAGGCAGGGCCATGTTTATTTCCGCGGCCAATCCACCCGGGATCTGGACCTTGATAAGTATCGTCGCGAACAGGTGGCCATCATTTACCAGAGCTTCCGCCTCTTCCCCTTGCTTACCGCCCTGGAGAACGTCATGTACCCCATGGAACTGCACGGCATCAAGCCGCGTGAAGCCAGGAAGCGTGCCCAGGACTATATTCGCAGCGTGCATCTGGGAGAGGAGGAGTTCAACCGCTTCCCCTCCATGCTCTCGGGCGGGGAACAGCAGCGCGTTGCCATCGCCCGGGCCCTGGCCATGGATACCGACCTGATCCTGGCAGACGAGCCGACGGGCAACCTGGATACGGCAACGGCCAGGGCCATCATTGAACTGTTGGCCGACCTTGCCCACCATGATAACTACTGTGTCGCCATCGTGACCCATGACCGCGAGATCATGGATATGGTGGATGTGACCTACCAGATGCGGGACGGAATCCTTCTGCAGGATGCGTGACCCGATTTTCACCGGATCATGAAAAAGAGGCTGTCTCCCCGGGAGGCAGCCTCTTTCAATGCCTGTTTCATGCTGACTAAAGGCCTGATTGGTTCTCAGCTCTGGCCCTTTCAATGAAATCTTCAAGCGGCATGGTGCCCAGGTCACCCTGGTCCCGGCTGCGGACCGACACGGTCCCTTCCTGGCTTTCCTTGTCGCCGACGATCAGCATGTAGGGGACCTTGGCCAATTGGGCCTCCCTGATTTTGTAGCCGACTTTCTCATCCCGGACATCCGCTTGGACCCGCAGGCCTGCCTCTTTGAGTTTTGCGACCGCATCTGCGGCGTAGTCCATGTTCTGCTGGGAGATGGAGAGAACCCGGATCTGGTCGGGCGACATCCAGAAGGGGAATTTGCCCGCGAAGTGCTCGATCAGAATGGCCATGAAGCGTTCCAGGGCACCGTAGGCAACCCGGTGGACTACGATGGGCCGGTGTTTTTCACCGTCGGACCCCACATACTCCAGGTCAAAGCGCTGGGGCATCTGGAAGTCCAGCTGGATGGTTCCGCACTGCCAGCTGCGGCCGATGGCGTCCCGGACATGGAAGTCGATCTTGGGTCCGTAGAAGGCACCGTCGCCTTCGTTGATGGTGTAGTCAGCGCCCAGGTCATCCAGGACACCCTTGAGGACCTTCTCGGCCAGGTTCCAGTCTTCCAGGGAACCCATGGCATTCTCCGGCCGGGTTGAAAGCTCCACCCGGTAATCGAAGTTGAAGCTCCGGTAGAGGTCATCGATCAGGCGGACAATGCCGCCGATTTCGTCCGCCATCTGGTCAGGGGTCATGAAGAGATGGGCGTCATCCTGGGTAAAGGCCCGCACCCGCATCATGCCGTGCAGGGCGCCCGACTTCTCATGCCGGTGCACCAGGCCCAGTTCACCCATGCGGATGGGCAGATCCCGGTATGAGTGGGGCTTGCTCTTGTAGACCAGCATGGCTCCCGGACAGTTCATGGGTTTGACGGCGTAGTCCTCTTCGTCGATCTTGACCGTGTACATGTTGTCCTTGTAATGATCCCAGTGACCCGACTCTTCCCACAGAGTCCTGGACAGGATGATGGGGGTGGAGATCAGCTGATAGCCGGCCTTGTCGTGGAGCTTCTTCCAGTAGTCCACCAGGAGATCCCGGAGGACCATACCCTTGGGCAGCATGAAGGGGAAGCCGGGTCCGGCCTCCGACATCATGAAAAGCTCAAGCTCGCGGCCCAGTTTGCGGTGGTCGCGGGCCTTGGCCTCCTCCAGCATGGCCAGGTGCTTGTCCAGGTCCTCCTTCCTGGGGAAGGAGATGCCATAGATGCGGGTCAGCATCTTATTTTTTTCATCCCCGTGCCAATAGGCGCCCGAAACAGAGGTCAGCTTGAAGGCCTTGATCTGTTTGGTGTAGCGCAGGTGGGGGCCGGCACAAAGGTCCGTGAAATCCCCCTGACGATAGAAGGAGATTTCCTCGTCTTCGGGCAGAGCCAGAACCATTTCCAGCTTGTAGGGCTCATCTGTGGATTTTACGTAGTCGATGGCCTGGTCACGGGGAAGGGTGAAGCGTTCGATCTTGTAGTTGGCCTTGATGATCTCTTTCATCTTTGCCTCGATGGCTTCCAGGTCTTCGGCTGAAAAGCCGCCCTCCCGGTCAAAGTCGTAATAGAAACCCTGCTCGATGGCAGGCCCGATGGCCAGCTTGGTTTCAGGCCAAAGGCTCTTGACCGCATGGGCCAGGACGTGGGAACTGCTGTGCCAGAAGGCATGCATGTCCGGTCCGTCATCAGCGCCGGCTTGCGTCGTGTCCAGAACCTGCTCTTTCTTATGGTCTGCAGATTGCAGATCTTGGCTCAATTTTTGATTAGGCATACCAGTTCCTCCTTGACGTGTATTTCCGGTCTGGCCGGATAAGCCTTATGGAAGGCTAAAGAACAGAATAGACTACCGGGGCTCCGATGACAATCGGGGCCGCTTGAGGACCCTTACAGGGGCTGCTTGTTACCTTTTTTCCCTGACCGCAGGCGGCGGGGAAAGTACTGCATACGGCCGCTTGTGTGGGCACCAAGAACCATGGCCACTTCCAGGCTCTGTACGTTTGAATTGTCACGCATCATAAAGCCCCTGGTGTCAGGCGCTGCCCGGAAGAAACGGTACCAGGCCGCGTAGGCGTCGCCCAGGCCCAGAAGATGGCCGGCTTCGTGGGCGGCCACCTGTAAAAGGCGGTGGGGGGGTGTGTCCAGGGGGATGGTCATATAGCCGGGGTGCATGAGGCTCCAGTTGAAGCCCATGCTCTCCAGCTGACCTGTTTTCAGGATGCCCCAGAGGCGGCGGTGGAGGGGACTTGCCGCGTGGGCCGGCAGAATGAGGCTTTTTCTGACATAGATACGGGCAGGCCGCCTCCTGCCGGACAGGAAGTTCTTCAAAGAGGCCAGGGAGGGCGGCAGCCAGCCCTTTTCGTATCGGCTGATGCGGACTTGGACAGGCAGGCGGTCAGACCTGGAGAAGAAGTCGGGATCCCCGGTCTTTTGACAGAAGCTTGAAAGAGCCTCCTGCAGGGGGGCGGTCATTTCAAAGGAACCGGACCAGTTGCCGGCGATGCCCTCTTCGATCAGATCAGAGACGGGGCGTCCTTGGAGGTTCTCTTTTTGGAGGGGCAGAAAAGCCCGGCGGTTGTAGGTAAAGAGGCAGTCGATCAGCAGGCCTTCCGGGGAGCAGGAGAGAAAGATGGGCTGTTTCCTTCTCATAGGCGGTGGAGGGGATACCAGGCGTCGAAATCGTCGATTTCCTCTGCCAGAGGGATGGAAGGCTGGGCTCCCCTGCGGGTGACGGATATGGCTGCCGCCCGTGATGCCCGGTCCAGGGCAGGGGCCAGCTCTTCCAGGCTGGGCTTGAAGTGCCGTCTGCCGGGGGCCTTGGGTCCCATCATGGCGTCGATTCCGGCCGCCAGGCTCCCGTTGAAACAATCACCAGCCGCGGTTGAGTCGACCATCCTGACCCGGTAGGCGGGGGTCAGCTGCTGGACATCTGCCTTCATGGCCAAAGAACCCTGGGCACCCAAAGTCACCACCAGGGTTTCCAGGCCCCTGGCAATCAGCTTCCGGCCGCCCAGGCGCCAATCGCTCTCTCCGGTCAGCTGGGACAGCTCCGTTTCATTGGGGGTCAGAAGATCAATCAGAGGATAGAGGTGATCTGCCAAAGGCTCTGCCGGAGCGGGATTGACCATGCAGAAGGTGCCTTCTTCACGGGCCAGGCTTATGGCTGCTTCAACGGCATCCATGGGGATCTCGAACTGCAGGAGGAGGACGTTGGATGCGGCCAGCAGGGGGCGGAAGGCCTCCATCTGGGAGGCGCTGAAGGTGCCGTTGGCTCCCGGTACAACCACAATCCGGTTGTGGCCGGCCTCATCCACTGTAATGGCCGCGATGCCGGTAGGGGCTTCCGCTACTTCTTTGAGGGCGGACAGGTCCAGGGAATCCCGGGACAGGGCCTGGATCAGGGCCTGGCCGAAAGCGTCCCGGCCGACCCGGCCGGCCAGGGCCGTTTGGGCCCCGCTCCTCGCGGCCGCCAGAGCCTGATTGGCTCCCTTGCCGCCCGGGAATTGATCGAAGCTTATGCCCGTCACCGTTTCTCCTTGCTCAGGGGCGCGTTTGGCTGTGACCACCAAGTCCATGTTCAAGCTGCCAATTACTGTGATCATCGCTGTCGATCCTTTGTCTTTAATCTTACTGAACAGTATAGCATCGGAGATCTTGCCAACCGGCGGGACCGCGGGCTACGCAAGACCGGCATTATTGAGTATAATAACCGAGGTTGGGCTTGTTCGGACGTTGACGCCAGCCGGGTAAACATGGATATATTCTCAATAATAACCCTCTTCGGAGGACTGGCTCTTTTTCTTTATGGGATGAACGAGATGAGCGACAGTTTGATGCTGGCGTCAGGATCGCGTCTCAAGGTTGTGATGGAACGAGTGACCTCGAATCCCATCAGGGCTGTTCTTCTGGGAGCAGGGATCACAGCCATTATTCAGTCGTCGTCCGCTACGACTGTCATGGTTGTAGGGCTGGTCAATGCAGGCTTGTTACCTTTAGCCCAAACAGTCGGTTTGATCATGGGCGCTAACATAGGAACTACGGTGACTGCCTGGATCTTGAGCTTGGGGACCATCCACGTCAACAACTCATTTCTGAGGATATTTAACCCATCATTTTTCGTCCCCTTGCTCGCGGTTCTGGCTGTCGCTACCATCTTGTTCTCCAAGGATAACCGTAAGCGTAATATCAGCCGTATTACAGTTGGATTCGTCATTCTCATGCTCGGGATGCAAACGATGAGCGGTGCGGTCTTGCCGCTTGCAGAGCATCCGTCTTTTCAACGTTTGTTTATCGCCTTCACCAACCCCTGGGTGGGTCTCATGGTGGGTGCGGTCCTGACGGCAGTCATCCAGAGCTCCTCTGCATCCATCGGAATCCTGCAGGCCTTCTCGCTGACCGGAGCGGTCACCTACGGAGCGGCAGTCCCCATCATCATGGGGCAGAACATCGGGACCTGTGTCACGGCCCTGATCTCCAGCGTCAACACTTCCAAAAACGCCAAACGGGCGGCCCTGATCCACCTGGTCTTCAATGTCATGGGGACCTTCGTTTTCATGTCGGCCTTTTATCTGGTGAATTTTCTTAAACCCCTGGAATTCCTGGCCCACAACCCTAATCCGGTTGACATCGCCATCCTGAATACAGCCTACAAAATTGGGGCGACAGCCCTCTTCCTGCCCCTGCGCGGCCTCCTGGTCAAATTTGTCACCTGGATCACTCCCGCCAGGGCCGGAGAGGCCCTGGACCCTGCGGAAGAGACAGATAATTTTGCGGCCTTGGACGCCCGTTTTCTGGAGACCCCGGGCTTCGCTGTCAGCCAGAGCAGGCAACTGGTCAATCGGATGGCCGGCCTGGTCCGCAGGCAGTACGCCCTGTGCATTGCCCTGATCGGTCATTTTGACGCGCAGAATTATAAGGAGAGCCGGGCTCTGGAGGATCTGGTCGACCAGTATGAAGACCGCCTGGGAACCTATCTGGTCCAGATCAGCGCCCGCCAGCTGAGCGATCGGGATAAACGTGAATTGACCCTGATCATGCAAAGCCTCAGCGACTTTGAGCGCATGTCGGACCACGCCCTCAGCCTGGCTTACTCAGGCAAGGAAATGGCCGAAAAGCAGATTATATTTTCAGAAGGGGCGGTCGAGGAGCTGGCGGTCTATACCCTGGCCCTCAACCAGCTGATTGATATCACGGTTCAGGCCTTTGTCCAGGATGACCTGGAGCTTGCCACCCACGTGGAGCCCCTGGAGGAAGTGATTGACGATCTGACGGATGAACTCCAGGCCCGCCATGTCCAGCGGCTGCAGGTGGGGCAATGTACCCTGGAGCTGGGCTTTGTTTTCATGGATATTCTGACCAGTATGGAGCGGATGGCTGACCACTGCTCCAACATCGCTGTCAGCATGATCGAGCTTTCGCGTGACAGCCTGGACCACCACGCCTTCCTGCAGAGCTACCGCAAGGAACAGTCCTTTGCCCGGCTCTTTGAGGGCTATAAAGAGATCTATCAGATCCCCCAGTTGTCCAAATCAGATTATGCCGGCCAGCTGTCACTTGAGGAAACTTTGCCGCAAACGGGCGACCAGGAGAACTGACCGCCCGTCAGGCTTTTCAGTCTTCGATTTTTTCGCCTTCAAAAGTCCCGGTCTTGGACATGGCGGTCACAGTACCGCTCATGTGTTTCTGGTCTTCAGACAGGGTGCCTTCCAAATCCACCTTGATTGAGAAGACAACAAAGCTCATGGATGTCTCCAGGGTGAAATGGTTTCCGTCGATCTTGCCCTTGACGATATCGTAATCCTTGCCGGATTTCTCATCGTGCATGACGCCGTGAAAGGTATCTCCCTCCACAATAATCTCATTGACACTTGGCAGGTCGCCGAAAGACGTATGCGCGACGATCTTCCATTTTCCATGTAAGGGATGCATAAGCACAGTTCCTTTCCTTATCTTCTTGTCAGCGGATCCTTGCGGGATCCTCCTAACCAAATAGTGAGAAGGCCGCGAAGAGACCCGCAGCCAGGGATGATACAAGGGAGACGACCGTGATCTGGGTATTGATGGAGGGGCCGGCCGTGTCCTTGAAAGGATCGCCGACCGTATCACCGATGATGGTCGCCCTGTGGGCTTCGGAGCCCTTGCCGCCGAAATTTCCGGCCTCGACATACTTCTTGGCGTTGTCCCACATGCCGCCCGCGTTGCTCATGAGCAGGGCCAGGAGGACGCCGCTCAGGATGTTGCCGGCCAGATAGCCGGCTACGGCATGAACGCCGCCGATGAAGCCGACCGCCAGGGTCACTCCGATAGCCATGACGCCTGCGGGCAGGAGCTCTTTCAGAGCGCCGACCGCGGCAAGGTCAATGCAGCGGTTGTAATCCGGCTGGATACCGGATTTGCCTTCCTTGAGGCCCGGTATCTGATCAAACTGCCGTCGGATCTCGTTGACCATGCGGTCGGCATTACGGTTGACGCCCGTCATGAGCATGGCTGAGAAAACGGCCGGGACACCGACCCCTACGATCATGCCGAAGAAGACCAGAGGATCCAGAATATCAAAGCCGGCCAGGAGGTCGTGACCCACGATGTTGGTCAGAGTCTCCCGGTAAGCGGCCAGGAGGGCGATGACGGTCAGGCCGGCCGCCCCGATGGAGAAACCCTTGGTGATGGCTTTGGCTGTATTGCCTGCGGCATCCAGTTCATCTGTCACCTGGAGGACCCGATCCCCCAGCCCGCTCATTTCCGACAGGCCGCGGGCGTTATCCACGATAGGCCCGTAGGCATCGTTGGCGGTGACCAGCCCGATGATGGAGAGCATGCCCACCGCTGAAAGGGCAATGCCGAAGAGGGCATAATCCGGCCCCAGGGGCAGGCAGAGCCTGTAGGCGGCCAGGGCGGCGGCGCCAATCCCGAAAAGAGAAGGGAAGCTTGACAGGAGTCCGTTGCTGAAGCCGGCCAGGATGGTAAAGGCGGGTCCCTGCTGTGAAATCCGTGCAACCGACTGAACCCGCTTGCCTTCATCAGAGGTGAAGAACTCCGATGAAATTCCGATGACTGTGCCTGCCAGGAGGCCGATCATGGCCGCCCCCCAGAAGCGCAGTTCAAAGCGGAAAATAAGGCTGGTGGCCAGGGTCAGGATAAAGAAGATGGCCGTCGTCAGGTAGGTGCCCCGGTTGAGGGCCCGGCCCGGGCTGCCGCCTTCCCTGACATTGGAGGCGAAGACGCCGATCATGGAGGCCACAAGGCCCATGGCTGAAATCATGAAGATGAAGGGTGCCTGGCTGAGGTCCAGGGCCAGAACCAGAGCCGCCGCGATGGCGGCAACATTGGAATCAAAGAGATCCGCGCCCATGCCGGCCACGTCCCCCACATTATCGCCCACATTGTCGGCAATGACGGCGGGGTTCCTGGGGTCGTCCTCGGGGATGCCCAGTTCAATCTTGCCGGTCAGGTCGGCCGCGATGTCAGCGGTTTTTGTGAAGATCCCGCCCCCTGCCTTGGCAAAGAGAGCCAGAGAGCTGGCACCAAAGCTGAAAGCCAGGAGGAAGTTGGGGTTATGGGGGAAGATCAGGTAGACAATCGAGGAGCCCAAAAGGCAGGAACCGACTATGGCAAGTCCCATGACGGCGCCGCCGCGAAAGCCTGCCCGGTAGGCATGGGTCAGGCCGCGCGAGGCCTCGGAGGCCGTCTTGACGTTGGCCACAGTTGCCACCCGCATACCCACGTAGCCTGCCAGGCCGGATATGACAGCGCCGCAGATATAGCAAAGCCCCATGCCCAGGTTGATGAGCAGGGACTGGCTCTGCCAGACAGGCGGCAGGAAAAGGCTGATGATGACCGCGGTGGCCAGGACAAAGCGCAGGAGAATCCGGTTCTCCGTCCGCAGAAAGGCCATGGCGCCGTCACGAATCAACTTGCCGTAATGGTCGATTTCCTCATTGGCGCTGGGCAGCTTTTTGATTCCTGAATAGAAATAAAAGCCGATGCCAAAGGCGCCAAGTGACGCCAGAATAGAAACAAAGGGCCACAGGGTCCCATTCATATAACACCTCCATCCGCAAAACCGGATGCTTCATCATAACACGAAGGGCTCTGACTCAAGGCGCCGGAAGATAACCTGTCAGGCGGGGACAGGGGTCAGTCAAAGACCCGGATGTGATCCCAATTGGCCTGGTGAGGCTCCTTGCCGGCAGCTGCCCGCCCTATGGCGATAGCGACACAGAAACGCTCCTCCTCTTCCATGTCAAGGAGTGCGCGGCAGTTTTGCGGGTCTTCTTCCTGGAAGGCCAGGCGGGGCATGCCCAGGATGACCGAGGAAAGCCCCAGGGACTGGGCCGCGATGGCCAGGATCCCGACGGCGATGCCGGCATCAAGGTCTGCCCACGCCGACTCAGAAGCTGAGATCAGGACAACCAGGGGGGCCCCGTAAAAGAAACTGTCCGCTTGCCTTGTTTTCATGGATTCCATCATCTGGCCGTCGCAGTAATGAAAGATGCGCTGGTCCATCCGGCGGATCAGTTCCTGATCGCGGATAAAGGAATAGCGCAGCTGCTGGCGGTTGCGGGCGGTGGGAGACGCAAGAACCGCCTCCTTTAAACGATCGATTTCATCTTCCCTGACACTGTCTTTGAGATAAGAGCGGATACTGCTCCGCTCCTGGATCAGCTCAAGCGTTCGATTCAATTGGGTCATGGCTGCACCTCCTGCAATTGATTATAAGGGATGGAAAAGTGCTTGTGGAGGTGGGCATGCAGTTGGGGTCTATGATATTCAATACAGGATATATGAATAATAATTCATATTAATCCATAGAACAAAGACTTATACCCCCTTAAAAATGCAATAAATGGTTATTGACATACTAATAATTAATTAGTACGATTAACCAACAACAGTGTAGAACTAATCCTTGGAGGATGACCCCTTGGGGACAGGTAGAGGTAAATGAGGAAGGCAGTTCTCGTCGCGGCATTTATTCTGGTGCTGGCTTCTTTCGTAAATGAAACCTTGGGCGCCGCGGTCGACGCCGTCAACGGAAGCACACCTTGCGACCGGCTGGGTCTGATTATTCACAGGCAGCAGCGGGACCCGGGCACACTCTACACGCCGCTCCTGGATTTGCCAGGTGAAAAGCCGCTGGGCGGAGACTTGAAAATTCCGGTCACCACGCCCGGATCGGCAAGCCTGGCCACTGAACCGGCAGCCAGCAGCTGCCAGACCCAGACAAGCAGCACCAGCCCCACAAGCGTCAAGGCCACCAGCACGGCGACACCTCCTACGACCACAAGCACTCTGCCCCCAACAACAACCAAACCTCCAACAACGACCACCCAATCTCCGACAACGACCACCAAGCCGCCAACAACGACTGCCAAGCCGCCAACGACGACTGCCCAGCCGACAACGACGACGACCAAACCGCCCACCACATCAGCCCAGGGTTCCTATTGCCTGGAATTTGAGATGGAGGTGGTCCGTCTGGTCAATATTGAACGGGCCCAGGCGGGGCTGGCCCCCCTGGTCATGAATGCCTCCCTTCGGGCCTCGGCCCATGTGCGGGCGGCGGAACTGGTAACCAAGTTCTCGCATACCAGACCCAACGGGACCAAGTGGTCGACTGCCATCAACCTGTCCTATCGCTGTGCCGGAGAGAATATCGCGGCCGGTCACAGCACTCCCGCGCGGGTTGTGCAGGGCTGGATGGGCTCAGAGGGCCACCGCAATAATATTATGAACGGGAACTATTCCGAGATCGGGGTCGGCTGTTATCATGACCCGGGCACTTCCCACCGCTATTACTGGGCCCAGCTGTTTGCGGGCTTCTGATCATAATCATCAAAGAGAGCGGGCATGAGGCCCGCTCTCTTTTGTCTTTGATTGTCCCAAAACCGGTCAGCGGGATTCGGATTTTTCTTCCAGCCGCTTGTCCATCGTTTTTTCGACCGCATTGATGATGTTCTGGTAACCCGTGCAGCGGCACATATTACCGGACAGCTCCCTGCGGATTTCATCGCGTGAGTAACGCTTGCCGGTCTGGAGCAGGTGCTCGGCAGACAGGATGAATCCCGGGGTGCAAAAGCCGCACTGAACCGCAGCCTCGTCGATGAAGGCCTGCTGGATGTCGGAGATGGAGCCGTCCTCGTCCATGAGGCCTTCCAGGGTGGTCACCTTGCGTCCGTCAATCCAGATAGCCAGGAAGATGCAGGAATCGTAGGGGCGGCCGTCGATCAGGACGGTACAGGCCCCGCATTCGCCGACTTCACAGCCCTTTTTGACCGAGGTCATGCCGAATTCATTGCGGAGCATGTCTGCCAGTGATTCGCGCATATCGATGGATGCGCTGACCTCATGTCCGTTCAGAATGAACTGGATTTGCTTGTATTGAACCTTGCTCATTAAACCTTACCTCCCGCGCGCCGGATTGATTCATAAAGGCAGCGCCGTGCCAACTCGCCCTGGATATGCAGGCGGAACTCCTTGGATGCCCGCCAGCTGGTCCTGGGGTTGACATCCTCCAGGGCACCGGCCGCGAAGGCCTCAATGGTGTCGATTGAAACCGGTTTGCCGCGTACGGCTTCCTCTGCCGTCGGAGTTCGCATGGGAACCGGGCCGGCGACGCCGAAGCCGATCCGGGCCTTCTCTATGGTCTTCTTGTCCGGGCTCAGGCGGACATTGACCGAGCAGGAGCTGGTGGCAATGTCCATGGCATCGCGCATGGCGTATTTGAAATAGCTTCCGTGGAAGTCCTGGTAATCCTGGGGCCGGATCAGAAGGGCGGTCGCGATCTCGTCGGGCCTGATGTCAACCTTCTTGACGCCCAGGTAAAACTCCGTCATGGGAACCAGGCGGACGCCTTCCCTGCCGGTCAGCTCCATGAAGGCATCATGGGCCAGGAGGGTGGTGGCCGTATCGGCCGACGTCACGCCGTTGCAGGTATTGCCCCCGATGGTTCCGATATTGCGGATCTGGGGCCCCCCAACGGTGGCGGCAGCTTCCCCCAGAACAGGGATGCGTTCGCGGATGATGGGATCTTCCGAGAGGTCGGTGAAGCTGGTCAGGGTCCCGATCCGGATGCTGCCGTCCGGGTCCAGGCTGACGCCCCGCAGCTGATCCAGTCCGTAAAGGCTGATCAGGTCGCATCCGGCCAGACCGCCTGCCCGGATGCTGATCAGGACATCGGATCCTCCGCTGATGATGAGGGCCTGCGGCTGTTCGACACGCAGCTCTACCGCGTGTTCGACTGAGGTCGCTTCGTAAAGATGATTAATATCGTACATAAACTCTCCTCATTTACTCTTTGCCGCCTGGCTGCATCTGGGGGCTTTTGGTATCGACGGCGGCTTTTTCTTCAGCCTGGTCCGTGACGTGGATGACGGTGTCCTTGAGTTCCTCGTAGGCCTTGCGGCGCAAAAGGCGTTCTTCCTCCGTGCCCAGCAGGCCGGCCTGGGAAAAATCCTTGAAGAGCTGGTGAGGCGACAGGGGGATGGTGTTGATCCCTACGCCCGTGGCCTGGAGGACGGCATTGCGGATGGCCGGCGCCGGCGAACAGGCCGGCGGTTCACCCAGGGCCTTGTTGCCGAAGGGGCTGGTGGGTTCCGGATTCTCAACGAAACCGGCCTTGAGATCGGGGTGATCCATGGTGGTCGGCAACTTGTAATCCAGGAGATTGTCGTTGAGGACACGGCCTGTCTTCTCGTCATTGAGCAGGGTCTCAAAGAGTCCGTAGCCGATACCCATGCTCATGCCGCCGTGAACCTGAGCTTCCGCCAGCTGGGGATTGATCAGGGTTCCGCAGTCGTGAACGTTGACGATGTCCAGCAGTTTGACCTTGCAAAGAGGGATGTCAACTTCTACTTCAGCGATGGAGACGCCGAAGGAATAGGCGTTGCTCTGGACTGAGTAGGTGCTCTCGGCTGCGATGGCGTCGCTGAGCTTGAAGTCATAGAGGATCTCGGTGACCAGCTCGGACAGGGGCATCAAGACACGCTTGTCTCCCTTGCGGACGATATTGCCGTCCACCAGATCCAGGATCTCGAGGGGCATGCGCGTCAGCGAATGGGCGTGCTTGAGAATCTTCTCGCGCAGGAGCCTGCCGGTCTGGGCAATGGCGAAGCTGGAGACGTAGGTCTGCCTCGAGCCGTATGCGCCGGATCCGTAGGGGGTGACATCCGTATCCTGGTTGGTGAAGACGTGCACCTTGTCGGCACTGATGCCGATGGAGTCCGCCGCCATCTGGGCAAAGACCGTATCAAAGCCCTGGCCGATTTCCGTCTCCCCGGTCATAACCTGAACGGAGCCGTCGGGATTCATCATCATCCGACAGGAGGATGTTTCAATGCTGATGGGCCAGACAGCCGTGTTGTACCAGAAGAGGGAGATGCCGATTCCCTTGCGGACAGGGCCGGTCTGATTCTTGTAGAGTTCCCGTTTGCGGTCATAGTCCATGAGGGCTTTTGCCTTGTCCATGGTCTGCCGCAGGCTGTCGTCGTAAAGTTCATTCTTGGAGAAATCGTCATAGTAGCCGACCGGCATGCAGTTCTTGTGGCGGAACTCGTAAGGATCCAGCTGGAGCCGGGTCACGATGTCCTCTGTATGGCTCTCCAGGGCGAACATGGCCTGGGGGATTCCATAGGCCCGCATGGCCCCGGCGGACGGCTTGTTGGTATACATGGTCCAGGCGTCCGATTCGAAGTTGGCCACCGGGTAAAGCTGGGGGAAGGAGCCCATGGCCTTGAGAACCACGCCGTGTCCGTGCGAGGCGTAGGCGCCGTTATCCGAAAAGAGCTCTGCCTTTCTGGCCACCAGGGTTCCGTCAGGCCGGAGCCAGGAGATGATGTGTGAGTGGATGGCGTGGCGGACCCGGTTGCTGACAAAGGTCTCTTCCCTTGTTGTGTCGAACTTGACGGGGTGGCCGCCCACCTGAGTGGTCATCCAGGCAACCAGGGGCTCGTAGAGGGCATCCTGCTTGTTGCCGAAACCGCCGCCGATGTAAGGCTTGATCAGGCGGATATGGCCCCAGGGGACACCCAGGGCCTGCGAAACGATCCGTCTCACAATATGAGGGATCTGAGTGGAGGAGACAACCGTGATCCGGCCGCCTTGCTCCTCGTAGGCATAGGCCACATGGTTTTCAAGATGGACGTGCTGGACGGTGGGGGTGAAATACCAGCCTTCAACTTTTATCAGGCCCGGCTCCTTGATAGCCTCCTGGTAATCACCCTTCCTGATCTGACCGTGACCCAGGATATTGTCAGGCATTTCCTCGTGAATGACGGGGGCGCCCTCTTTCATTGCTTCCAGGGGATCCAGGACGAAGGGGTACTCCTCGTAGTCCACCTTGAGAGCGCGGATGGCCCGGTCAGCGGCTACATAGTCTTTGGCGATGACGACCGCGACATCGTCCCCGTAATAACGGACGTGCTCATTGAGCAGCTTGCGGTCGGCGATATCCTGCTTGGCAGGGTCGGTTGCCCAGGGGTGGCCGGCAGTCGCGAATTGAATATCGGGGACATCGAAACAGGTAAGGACCTTGATGACACCTTCGATTTTCTCAGCCTCGCTTGTATCGATTTTCAACACCCGGCCATGCGCGATGGTTGAGTGGAGGATCCGGGATACATAAGCGTTCCTGGGACAGAGATCATCCGTGTATTTGGCGCGGCCGGTCGCTTTGTCATAAGCATCGACGCGCGTGGTACTTCTCCCAACTTCCATAAAGAACTCCCTCTTGCGATAATTCACGAAAATGACTGGTTTCCGTTTCAGCTTTTCAAGAATTATAGCATATTGCATAGGAAGGGGAAGGGATTCGGCCCCTCGTGTTATCATAAAAAGACCAAAAATCTGAGGAGCCTGTCTATGGAAAATCGCTTTGAAGAGGTGATCAATCAGGTCGCTTTGAACCCCCTCAAAAAAAGGTGCGCGGTGGTCTGCGCAGACCAGTCTGCCGTGGAAGCCGTCCGCAGGGCGGAGGAACTGGGCCTGGTTCAGCCGGTCTTCTTTTCGCTAGAAGGGGCGGACAGCCCCCCGGAGGCTTTGTGCTTCTCTTCTGCGCAAGAAGCCGCCAGACAGGCGGTTCTGCGGGTTGGGCAAGGGGATCTGGACATGATCCTCAAGGGCAATCTGGATACGGCCGTCCTCCTCAAGGAGATTGTCAACAAGGACTACGGCCTCCTGACCGGCCGTCTGATCTCTCATGTGGCCCTTCTGGACTGCCCCCGCTACCACAAACTCATGCTGGTCACGGACGGGGGCATGGTCATGTACCCTGACCTGGAGGATTTGCAGGGGATTCTGGTCAACGCCGTCCAGGTCATGCAGCGGCTGGGGGTGGACAGACCCAAGGTGGCCTGCCTGGCAGCAGTTGAGAAAGTCCACCAGCGCATGCCGGAGACAGTCCGGGCGGCCGCCCTCAAGGCACTGAATGAAGAAGGGCAGCTGACCGGCTGCCAGGTGGAGGGCCCCATCTCCTTCGACCTGGCTTTTGACCCGGAGGCCGCTGCCATCAAGCACTATGAGAGTCCGGTGGCCGGTGATGCCGATATCTTTCTCATGCCCGACTTTGTCTCCGGCAATCTCACATCCAAGGCCCTCATCTACGGAGGCGGTGCGCGTTTCGCGGGCTTTCTTGCCGGCGCCCGGGCTCCGGTCATCATCACCTCCCGTTCAGCGGGGGTTGAGGAAAAGCTTTATTCCATTGCCTGCTCTGCCCTGGTCTCCGCATAAAGTCAAGGACTTAAATGAAGAAAGGCAGCCTCTTTCATGAAGATTCTGGTCATCAACCCCGGTTCGACTTCCACCAAGGTGGCCCTCTTTGAGGATTTCAAGCCAGTAGGGGAGGAGAAGATCAACCATCCCCACACGGAACTTGCCGGGTTTTACTCCATCCGGGACCAGCTGTCCATGCGTGTTGCGAGAGTTCGGGACTTTCTTGGCCGGCAGGGCATGGAGCCTTCAGGACTCGATGTGGTTGTGGCAAGAGGGGGCATGCTGCCCCCGGTCATGCACGGCGCCTACCGGGTCGACCCTCAGCTGGTTGAGACGCTCCTTGACCATCCGGCTGAAGAGCACGCTTCCAATTTGGGCGCCGGGATCGCCTACCAGCTGACGGAGGGAACCTCGATTCCTGCCTTTATCTATGATTCAGTTTCGGTCGATGAACTGCCTCCGGTCGCCCGGCTTTCGGGCGTCAAGGGTCAGGACAGGAGGAGTTTCTCCCATGTTCTCAATACACGGGCCGTTGCCCGCCGGATTGCCGACCAGGAAGGCTTCGACCTGGAGGACGTCAACGTAATCGTCGCCCATCTGGGGGGCGGTATTTCCTTGAATCTGCAATCAGGAGGCTCATTGATTGATATCGTGTCGGCCGACGAAGGCCCCTTCTCGACCGAGCGGGCAGGCGGCCTGCCGGTTTTTGCCGCCGTCCGGATCGCCCGCCAGGAAGGGATCGATGCCCTCTACCGGTACGCCACGGGGACGGGCGGCCTGATCTCCTATACCGGTTCCAGTGACGCCCTGGCCGTAGAGGAGCAGGCCCGGCAGGGTGACGCCTATGCGGCCCTGCTCTATGAGGGAATTGCCTACCAGACGGCCAAGGCCATCGGCGGCCTGGCCACGGTTGTCAAGGGCCAGGTCCGCGCCATCATTTTGACGGGGGGTATGGCCAGATCAGAGAGGGTCACGGAGGCTATCCGAGAGCGGGTGGCATTCATGGCGCCGGTTTACGTCTATCCGGGGGAATTGGAGATGGAAGCCCTGGCAGGCGGAGCCTTGCGGGTTATGCTGGGTCAGGAGGAGGCGCGGGTCTTCACTCCCTGAAATCTACTGATCGCCTTCCGAGGGATGCTCCATCATCTCTTCCCAATAATCTTCCATATTGCCTGCCTGCTTGTCCCTGGCCCGCTGTTCCCTCTCAGCCTTAGCCCGTTCTGCTTCTGCCATGGCCTCTTTGGGGGTCAGTTCCAGCAGGGCGGGGTTCTCGAAGAAGGAGTCGAAAAGCTCCAGGCTCTTGATGAAATAGAAGCCGTCACAGATCCGCTCATCCAGAGTGATGTTGAGGTCAATGGTCTTTTTCCACACGACCTCTTCGGTCCGGATATCCCGATAGGGCTTCAGATAGATTCTTCCGATGGCGCAAAAAACGGAGGTTGTTCCGAACTCATAGAGGTGATGGAACATGGCGTCGCCGCCGATGCTGCCCATATGGGAAATAAAAATCGAGGAGTAAAGAGGGATCAGCTCCATGAGGGACTTGGGCATCATGCCGTGGAAATCCAGGACCCGGGCCAGGGAGATGATGAACCGTTTGAGGAAACGGGGCAGCTTGGTAACCAGGCCGATGAAGCGGTCATCCTCCTTGCCTTCCGTCCCCTTGATCTCGTCCACGCTCTCGGCCATCTTGTCGCGGACCGAAGCCAGAGTGTCATCCTCGTCGAAACGGACGCGGGCGATGGATTCAATCCCATCATCCGTCATGGAGGTCTTGACTACATAGAGGATGTCAAAGGAGTTGTGCTGGTAGAGCCTTCGGCCGGCTACGAAACGGTTGAGATGGGGCCGGCGCAGGAAGGTGTGAAGGCAGGCAGCAGAAATAATGTTGAAAACGGTGATCCGGGTGCCTTTTTTCCTCTGTTCGCGGATGTATTGCTGGATGGTTTCAACACAATAGGACTTGCTGTAATAGACGGCTGATTCATTTCTTCCCCGCATGATGTAGGGCATGATATCGCCGATGGGGTCACGCGTGTCGCGCACGAGCGTCCCGTCGCTTCTGCGGTAGAACATGATGATGCCACCTCTTTCAACTCTTCCCAGGTCCGGCCGCCGTCTCCTCTGACGTCCGGATACCGCCGGGCAGTAAAATTCTGGTACATCATACCATAGAGTCCTGCCTTCCAAGGCTTTCTATTTGTAATATATGTGCCTTACTTGCAGGGCTTGACTGTGGTATTTTTGGTGTGGACAAGCGTCGTTCAGGGGTCAGGTCTTTGTGAACCACCCCTTGAAATAGAGAAAATGGATACCTGCTTATGAAATACCTTGCGGGCTGGAAAGTATTCCTCATCTTGATGGTGACCGTTCTCTTCATGGCAACGGGCATCTTTGCTTTTGCTTACGGACGGTCGGTCAGACCCCCCACTGAAGGCTTTGATCTGACGCCTCCCTCCACGGAAGCCAGGACGGAGACTTCGACGACCACGGCCAGGCCGACGACCACCACGGAGACAACTACGACCACGACTACGACTTCGGAGCCGGAGGTTGTCCACCACTTCTCCCATATGATCGTCTTTTTGGATATCCAGCGGGTTGTCTTCTTTCATACCATAGAAGAAGGCAGATCCCTCCCCGAGGTATCCCTTCGGATCTCGACGGGCAAGGTCAAGGGAACAACCCCTACGACCCCGCCGGATAAGCCATTCATCCTGTCCGGCTACACAGCTAAGCAGTTGCTTTTCACCAAGGACGGCAATGTTTGGGTCCGCCATGCCACCCATGTGGCAGGCGATCTCTTCTTCCATTCGCAGCCCTACACCTACTACGAAGACGCGGACGGCAGGGCAGTGCCCCTGGACAAGAGCCGCTTCAACCTGGGCGGCTATAACGTTCTGGGCAAGTCGACCACCTCCAACGGCTGTATCCGGCTTTCCGTCCGGGACGCCATCTTCATTCAGGAGAACATTCACCGGGGCATGCCCGTTTATATCTTCCAGAGCAGCAAGGATTATAGGCTCCCTGAAGCCCCTGCCAATCCGTCCGCCTTCCTGGGCAATGGCTGGGATCCGACCGATATGGATCCTGCCAATCCTTATCGTCAAAGAGAAAAAAACAATATGGCCTGGCAGTACAAGCCTATCGGGATTCAGCCTTACACCCTGGTCGGCCAGCTGCCCGACCCGGCTGAAATCATCGGCAACAAGGGCGATCTCCCTGCCGGCACGACCTACCGCTACCTGCACACTCCCAATGTTTCGGTGCCCGTCCTGAGGACGGTCTTTATCCTGGTTGTTTATCCGGACGGCTCCGTCGAGGAGATCCGAACCCGGATCCACGTAGTCGACAAGCTGCCCGAGCCGACGGAAACCGATCCGCCGACGACAACAACAACGACGACAACCGTTTCGGAACCGACAACAACGACGACCACCGAGCCGCCAACGACCACCACCAGCACAACTCCGGATGATTAGGGCCCTCCTGACGACCGGCCGGCTGTGACGAAAACACAAGGGTAGCCCTGGCGTCGCGGCTCTTTTTGCGCGGCCCGGCATCGGGTTTCCGGCTTGCCTTGTTCTTTACAGGAAAAAACCTCCCTGATGAGGTTGAGGAAAGAATGCGGGGAACATCTTTACCCGGACGCATTCAAGCAAAGGAAAGAGGAGCAGTCTATGGACCAAGGATTGATGGATTTAATCAGGAAAGAGAAGATTGTGGCGATTATCCGCGGCATCAGCCAGGCGGATCTGGTGCCGGTCACGGAACAGCTGATCGAGGGGGGGATCCGCCTGATCGAGATTACCCTGGATCAAAAGGACCCGCAGGCCCGCGAGGTCATTGCCCAATCCCTTGATATCCTTCGCAGCCGCTTTTCCGGCAGGGCAAACTTCGGTGTGGGGACGGTCCTTTCTGTCCAGGACGCGGAGGCCGCCATTGAAGCCGGGGCTGAATACCTGATCTCGCCTGATACCAATCCCGCCGTCATCCAGAGGACCAAGGAGCTGGGTGTCCTCTCCATCCCCGGTGCCCTGACGCCGTCTGAAATCACGGCTGCTTACCGGGCCGGGGCAGACATGGTCAAGCTTTTTCCTGCCAGCCAGATGGGTCCGGCTTACATCAAAGCTGTGCGCGGCCCCCTGGGCCACATCCCCCTTATGGCAACGGGCGGGATCACGGCAGAGAATATGGCGGATTATCTTGCCGCCGGCTGCGCCGGTGCAGGGATAGGCGGCAATCTGGTCAATGCCGCCAGGATCGCGGCCGGGGACTATGCCTTCATTGCCCATGAAGCCCGCAAGTACAAGAAGGCTCTGGAGGCCTTTCTGCAAGAAAAGAAGGAGGCGTGACCATGAAGAGGTTTTTAGCTTTCGGAGAGATCATGCTGCGCCTGATGCCTCCCGGCCATGAGCGCCTGCTCCAGACTGAGAATCTGACTGCCACCTTCGGCGGCGGCGAAGCCAATGTGGCTGTCTCTCTGGCTAATTACGGACTGGATTCAGCCTACGTGACCGTCCTGCCCGACAATGCCCTGGGGTACGCCTGCCGTGCGGAATTGCGAAAATTCGGTGTGGATACATCACAGATCGTTTTTACCCCGGGCCGCATGGGAACCTATTTTGTCGAGAGAGGCTCCAACCAGCGGGCTTCCAAAGTACTCTACGACCGGGAAAACAGCGCCGTCGCCCTGGCGCCCAGGGGAACCATTGATTGGGCCCGGGTCCTGGACGGGGCCTCCTGGCTTCACATGACAGGGATTACACCTGCTCTCAGCCAGTCGGCCGCAGATCTTAGCTTTGAAGCCCTGCAAGCGGCTAAGAAACTGGGTGTCCAGATCTCCATGGATCTCAATCACCGCAAAGCCCTGTGGAAGTATGGAAAATCCGTATTGGACGTCATGCCGGAGCTGGTAGCGGGTATTGATGTCTGCATCGCCAATGAGGAAGACTGTCAGAATTCACTTGGTATCCATGTGGAGGCCGATGTGGCCTCAGGGCAGCTGGATCTTTCCGTCTACGAGGCTTTGTGCCTCAAGGTGCTGGACTCCTACCCCAACCTGCGGGTCATAGCCGTCACCATGCGGGAGAGCAGGGGGGCTGACCACAATAACTGGTCTGCCTGCCTGCATGACCGGACACGCTTCTACACCAGCAGCAAGTACCAGATCCGGGATATCGTCGACCGGGTGGGGAGCGGGGACTCCTTTGCCGCAGGCATCATCTACGGCCTCAACACTTTTGAAGACAAGCAGGATGCCCTTGAATTCGCCGTGGCGGCCAGCTGCCTCAAGCACACCATCGAGGGAGACTTCAACCGGGTCAGCCTGGAAGAAGTCCAGGCCCTGGTTGGCGGAGATGGATCAGGCCGGGTCCAGCGCTAAGGCCAAAGCATTCAAATAAAAGAACCTCCGCTGTCAGGTGACGGCGGAGGTTCTTTTTTGTCTGTGGGGCCTGCCTAGATCTTGCCCAGGCTCTTGAGAACCTTTTCAGGCGTTACGGGCAGGGAGGTGTGAAGGGCACCTGTTGCCTGGTAGATGGCGTTGGCAATGGCTGCCGCCGTCCCGTGCATGCCGTGTTCACCCACGCCCTTGGCGCCCAGGGGGCAGCCCAGGCCCAGGTTGCCTTCCAGGAAGACTGCCTCATTTTTGCCGGGCATATCAAGGGAGGTGGGGAGCAGGTACTCGGAGAAGGAGGGGGTGACCACCCGGCCCTGATCCATGATGAATTCCTCCATGAGGAACATGCCGGCGCTCATGGAAGCGGCGCCGACGATCTGGCCGCGCGCGCTCTCCCAGTTGATGGCCTTGCCGATGTCATGGGCTGTGATCAGTTGCAGGATATGGACATCACCTGTTTCCTCATCCACTTCCACATCGGCCACCGTGGCGACGGTGGTTACACCGTAGAGGTTCCAATCCTCGGGCGGGCCGACAACGCAGCCTGTCGCGGACAGGGTGCGGACATCGTTGTAGCAGTAGTCGGAGAAGGTATCCCAGTCAAGGACCTGTTTGCCGCTACCGTCGAAGAAGGCGTGGTTCCTGAAGTAGATGCTCTCATCGTCACTCTTCAGGTACTCGCGGGCGATCTGGGCCAGATGGGCCTTGAGTTTTTCGCCTGCGTCCAGGACGGCGTTACCGCCTGTCACAGTGGCCTGGGAGAAGCCCAGGGCACCGGCCCGGGGCACCTTGTGGCTGTCGCCGAAGATGACATTGACCCGATCTTCGGGGATGCCCATGACGTGGGCGGCCAGGCTGGTGGCTACACCTGAGATCCCTTCGCCGATTTCCGGGAAGCCGATTTTGACAACCAGGGTTCCGTCCAGGAACATGAGCAGTTCGGCGGAAGACCCCTTATGGAGATCGGAATTGCCCACGGCGAAGGCCGGCGCCGCATTGGCCAGGCCTCTGCCCACCTTCTTGCCGGGCCGGGCAGGGGCCAGGGGGCCGGCAGCCTCCAGGGCCGCGTCCATGGTTTCTTTGGCCAGCCATTTTTCGGAGACATTGCGGGAGAAGGCGCCTTCAATCTGGCCGGCGAACTCCTCGTTCTCCTGCATCCAGTTGCGGGAGCGGACGGTCAGGGGATCCATACCCAGGGCATGGGCGCATTTGTCGATCATGGTCTCAACGATGAAGGAGCCGTCCGGCGTGCCCACTCCCCGGAAGGAGCCGATCTCGGAGGTCCCGGTCTTGAACATGCGGCCCTTGACCTGGACATTGCTGAAGCGGTAGCCGCCGAAAAGCCCGGCGATGACCGACCCCATGGCGCCCTCGTAGTTGCCGAAGTAAGCGCCCACGGGCATGTCGATGTCAACCTTGAAGGCACAGATACGGCCTTCCTGATCCAGGCCCATGCGGGCTTTGGCGAAGACTCTCTGTCTTTTGCAGCCGTAGCTCAAGGATTCTTCCCTGGTCCAGACCAGGCGGACCGGCTTCTGGAGGACATGGCCCATGAGAACCAGATAGGGTTGGATGGACATACTGTGTTTGCCGCCAAAGCCGCCGCCCACGTAGGGGGAGTAGAGGCGGACCTTGCTGAAGGGCAGGTCCAGGGCCCGGCAGGCCATACGATGGTTCTGGGTGATATCCTGGGTCCCGACGCAGACAGCGATGGTCCCGTTGTTTTCGATGTAAGCGTAGCCGGCTTCCGGTTCAATATGGGCATGCTCGTAGTAGGGGATATCGTAGGATTCTTCCTGGATGACAGCCGCCTGGGCAAAGCCCTCATCGATGTCACCCTTATTGCGCTCCTGAATGCCGTCCGGCTCTCTGCCCATGGCAAGGGCCTGGTCCACATCGTAGGGAGTGGGAATTTCTTCGTATTCCACCCGGATCAGGTCCCGGGCCCGGGAAGCTTCGTCCTCGGTTCTGGCAACAACCAGAGCCAGGGCATCGCCGATAAAGCGGACCACTTCACCTTCACCGACCAGGATGGGCCGGTCATAGACGAAATACATGCCGCTCAGATTGGGGCCGGTGATATCTTTCCGGGTAATGATCCGGACAAGGCCGGGCGCCTTCTCAGCTTCTGACGTGTCAATTTTGATGATGCGGGCGCTGGGAACGGGCGGCCAGAGTACTTTGGCATGAAGTATGCCGGCCATGGGGAAGTCGGCGCTGTATTGGGCAGCCCCCGTCACCTTGTCGATGGCATCGCTTCGGAAGGGAATGGTCTTATGCATGGCTCTCCCTCCATTCAATGGCATATTCAACCGCTTCCAGAATTTGTTCGTAGCCTGTGCAGCGGCAAAGATTGCCTGCCAGGGCAACCTGAATGTCATGGCGTGTGGGGTTGGGGTTGCGGTTGAGCAGCCCCTTGACGGACAGGATCATGCCCGGTGTGCAAAAACCACACTGGACTGCGCCTTTTTCCGCGAATGCCCGCTGGATGAAATCGAGCTCGCCGTCCTGGGCCAGGCCCTCGATGGTCAGGATCTCCTTGCCTTCGACTTCGCCGATCAGCATCATGCAGGAGTTGAGGTTATCGCCGTTGACAAGGACCGTGCAGGCCCCGCATTCGCCGGTCTCACAGCCCTTTTTGACACCCGTCAGAAGCATTTCCTCACGCAGCACTTCAAGCAGCGTTGTGTTGGCCGCTGCATGGGAGGTGACCGGCTTCCCGTTTAAAATAAAGGACACACTCATTTTCAAATCCCTTTCCCTGTGGCATAGGCAAGCAGTTGCCTCTTGACTCGTATGCCAGAAATGTAGGCGCGGTATTCCTTGCCTGCCCGTACATCCGAAATAGGCTGGACGCCCTTCTGTACGATAGCGCTGACTTCCGACGCGACCCGTGAATCGACTTTTTTACCCAGCAGGTAATCTTCGGCCTCCCGGAGGCGCAAAGGCGTGGGACCGACGGCCCCCATGCAGATCCTAACCGCGCCGATGCTCCCATCCTCTTTCTCTTCAAGCGCCAGGATGCCGCTTACGACGGCGATAGCCAGCGCGTTTCGCCGGCCCACTTTAAAGAAAGTGCTGTAGCTCCAGTCCCGTTTGGGGATGAAGAAGCGGGAGATGACTTCGCCGGGTCGCAGATCCGTTCGCCCGGGCCCCTTGACAAAGGAGGAGACGGGCAGTCTGCGCGAACCGGAGCCGGAGAGGAGTTCCAGTTCAGCCTCCAGGCCCCACAGGGCGCAGAGGCCGTCCCCTGCGGGAGAAGCCGTCTGCACATTGCCGCCCAGGGTTCCCTTGAGGCGTATTTGAACGCTTCCGACCTGGGAGGCGGCTTCCGCCAACGGCTTGGCCCATTTCTGGACGCAGGGGCTGTTTTCAATTTCATGAAAACTGCAGGTGCTACCCACTACCAGCCAGGAATCTTCTTCATGAATACCCTGGAAGTCGGGGATGGCCTTGATATCGATCAGGCGGGCAGGCTTGCGGGTCAGGGCACGGATCTGCACCAGGAGATCGGTGCCTCCGGCATAAAGAGCCGCGCCTTCCCCAAAGCCGTCCAGAAGCTCGAAGAGCTCGGTCTTTGAAGCGGGGCGGTCGTACTCAAACTGTGTATGCATAATTGAATCGATCCTCCATGATTCTCTGCTTGGAAGCGGACCCTTTTATTGGCCTGCCGCTTCCTCACGAAGTCTGTCCAGGGCTTCCTGTGTCTCGGGCAGGTACTCGATGTGACCGACGGTAATGGCTCCGCCGACCGCCTTGATGACCTGCCGTGCGCCGTCGGCACCGAAGCCTCCGCAAAGTTCAATCAACTTGCAGTTTTCTTCTTCCATGAGTTTTCTGGACAGGATGCCGCCTTCCTCCACGGTATTGACTCCGTAGACCAGCAGGGTGCCTCCGTCGTGCTCAAGGACGGTGTGAAAGACCTCGGGACAAGGCCTGTCGTTGACGAAAATAAATGCCCAAACCATTTTCAATTTATCCTTTCTTCCAACTTTCGTGGTTTTCATCGTAGTAAACATCAACCAGATAGCTTTTAGCGGAATCGATGAATTCGTGCCGCTGGTGGTCGTCAAAGCGGTATTCGCGCAGGCTGATGAGGGGTTCCATTTGATCCAGCCGGGGGCAAAGATCATCGCCGTAGCACTCCTCTTCGTAGGAGGCCTCGACAATGTCCGCCAAAATCAGCGTGTGATCACCAAAATCTTCCAGCAGGCGGATGACCCTGCAGGAAAGGGAAGCCTTGCACTCCTCTATGGAGACAGGCTTGACGGTCTGAGTATCCAAGCGGGTAAAACCCGTACGGTCAAATTTGCAGGCATAATCGCCCTGGAGGAAGGAAGCCTGAACCAGCTTCTGCTCCTGACCCCTGTGGGGGAGATTGATGACGAATTCACCCTCACGCCGGATGTTGACCAGGGACTGGGAAAGATTGGCGCTCCTTTCATTCTGGAGGGCCAGGGCTACCTTGGGCGGCTTGTAGGAAGCAGGGGACAGCCAGCTGAAAGGCGCCACATGATCACTGCCGTCCGCGTTTTTGCTTGTACAGAAAATGGGGCGCGAAGGCTGCAGCAAAGAGACGCATAAATGGAATTTGTCTTGAGGGACTTTTATCCGCATGGCAGGCCGCCTTTCTTGTCCGGCCGTCTGTCAGCCGGTATCCGGGTTTGTATTAATCCCGGCTTCCTTCTATACTTGTTCCATTATCGCAAAGCGCAAATGAGGTGAACGGAATGCCAAGATGTAAGATTACTGTTGTTAAAAAGACCTACAATGCGGACATTGTTGAGTCTTATTCCGATTTCGGACCCGACCATCCCGAGTGTCCGGTTTTTGAAGTCGGCCAGACCTTTATCACGGGAATGGACATGCCAGAGGGCTTTTGTTCCTGGGCCTGGGATGACATCCACAAACTGGTCTTCGCTGTTCTGGCGGAAGGCAACTTTGACGCCATTTTCCCCCAGTCCGGCAAGGAAGACCGGACTGCCATCGCCTGCTGCACGGACGGCTACCGGCCTGTGATCTTTCATCTCGAACCTGTTGATTGATCTGACTTTCATAAAGCAAGTGCCCAAGGCCGGGCTCCTTCAAGGGGCCCGGCCTTGTTTTGTCATTTCCTACTCTTCGGGAGGAACGTTGTCCTTGGTGATCAGGATGCCCTCAATGAAGACCTGCTGCTGGGGAATGGTCTTCCCGTTGAGCAGATCGACCACATTGCGCACGCAGACGCGTGCGATGGTGTCGGGGTCCTGAGCCAGGGTGGCGATGTAGGGACTGTCGGGCTTGCGCATTTCAGCGTAAGCGTCGGGGTCACCGTCAATGCCGACCAGGACGATGTACTTCTCAAGCCCTGCTTCACGCACGGCGTCACAGGCCGCAACGCCGGCACCGTCGAAGGTGGCGTAGATGGCCACGACATCGCCCGGGTTGGGGTTGGCCTGCAGAATGGACTCAATCTTGTTCTTGGTGTCAGGATAGAAATCCGGCCAGGCATAGGTGATGCTGTTGAAGAGTTCGATTTCCGGATAGTCTGCGATAACGGCGTGCATGGCATCTTTCCGTTCGCGGATCATGCTTCCTGCGTCGTTGATGATCTCAACGATGCGGCCTTTGCCGTTGATGGCGGCAACCATCTGCTCTGCGGCAACCTTGCCCAGCAGGTTGTTGTCCGACGAGACATAGATGTCCACGAAGTCGGCGTTGCCGGCGTCCATGGACCCAATGATGATTCCCTTGGCCTTGGCTTCAAGGCAGGCAGGAGCCACTTCATTGATGTCGCCTTCCTCGATGATGATGGCGTCGCAGCCCTGGCTCATGAGGTTCTCGATGGCGGCGCTGCGGGCGGCCACGTTGTCGGTCACGGTTGCGACGACTTCACAGCCCAGCTTGGTGAGTTCATCCTCAAGAGCCGCCTTACCAGCACGGCCAAAGAAGTTGGCCACGCCAAAGTTGTTGATACCGACCTTGAATTTCTTGGTCGGCGCATCGGTCGCGCTGCCTGACGGTTCTGTTTGGGATCCTCCCGGTTCCTGTCCGCCCTTGCTGCATGCGACAACGGTCAGCACCAGGCTCAGAGCCAGAACAAGAATGATGAATTTTTTCATCTGTTTTTCCTCCCTGTGTTTTGTGTATTTTTTTAAACAGCCGCCTGACCCTTGCCGATTCGTTCGGCCAGAGCTACGTAGGTCGACTGGTTTAAAACCTTGGGGCTGTTCAAAGCGCCATTACGAATGAGCAGGGCAATCTCAAAGGCCCTTGTTGCCAGACTTCTTGATGATTCAACGGCTACACGGGCGTCTTCCTGGCCCTGGTCATAGAGCTTCTTCAAGGCATCCCGTCCTTCCTCGTTCAGTGTCCAGCCGCCGGCGCCGATATAGGATTCCCACATATCGCCGGTGACAGGAATACAGCCGTTGATGAGGGCGTGGTTGACCACCTGGATGATGGTGGATTCCTGGCCCGAGACGGTGTGGATGCCCTGGGCGATGCAGCCGACCACTTTCAAAGGCTTGGGGGTCGTGACCATGTCGGGCCCGAAGACCTGCTTGTAACGGCCGAACATGCAGTTGCCCAGGCGGTCGATGAAGGCCTTCATCTGAGCCGGCATGCCCATGTGATAAACCGGAACCGAGTAGAGGATGACATCGGCGGCAAGCCACTGTTCCTGCATGGGCGTGAAGTCGTCCTTGATGATGCAGACGCCGTCTTTCATACAGGACTGGCACATGACGCAGCCGGCCAATTTTTTGCCCCGGACAGTGGCCCGGTCGATTTGAATCTCTTCTCCAAGCCGGTCGGCGGCCGCCTGGGCGGCTTCCAGGGCTTGATCAAGCAAATAGAGGCTGTTGCCCAGCCGGGGGCTGGCGCAGAATCCCAGAACTTTAATCATTTTGTCTTGCTTCTCCTATCTCTTTTTCAGCTTGCCGCCCAGATAGACGGACGTGAGCACGGACAGGATGACCACCAGTCCTTTTGTGATGTATTGGAAGTAGTACTCGACGCTCAGCATGGTCAGGCCGTTGGTCAGCATGCCGATGATAAAGGCGCCGATGAAGGTCCCCAGAGCGGTCGGTTCGCCTTCACCGAACATGGTGGTGCTGAGGAAGGCGGCGGCGATGGTATCCAGCATGAAGTCCTCGCCGGCCAGGGGCTGGGCGCTCCCAAGGCGTGAAGTCAGGATGATGCTGGCGAAGGCCACAAAAAGCCCCGACAGGAGGAAAGTGATGAAGCGGTACTTCTTGACGTTGATGCCGGCGTACTGGCTGGCCAATTTGTTGCCGCCGATGGCATAAATCCGCCGGCCCAGTTGGGTCTTGGACAAAACAAAGGTGACAATGGCAATGGTCACGGCCATGAGGATGACCGGGAAGGGAATACCGGCTATGCGGCCCTGGCCGATGAAAAAGGTAAAGGCCGGGACAGCGCTGGCCGGCATGGTCAGAGGGTTGCCCTTGGTGATCAGCATCTTGATGCCGTAGGCAATGGAGCCGACGGCGAAGGTGGCGATGAAGTCAGGCAGGCCCAGGACGGCAACCAGGGTGCCGTTGACGGCGCCGACCGCCAGACCGATGAGCAGGCCCACCAGAATGGCCAGGGGCAGGTTGTGAGTGCCAACGACCACAATACCGAAGAGGATGTTGACCAGGCCTGCCGTGTTGCCCAGGGACATGTCAAAGCCGCCTGCTCCCATGACAAAGGTAAAGCCCAGGGCCACGATGGTCAGCATGCTGATTTGCCGCAGCATGATCAGAATATTGCTGACGCTGAAGAAGTTGTTGGCCAGAAAGGAAAAGGCGATAAAAATCAGCAGGGAAAAGAGTGCTGTGCCGTACTTTTTGGCGAAATAAACGCCGCTGAATTGTTTCATGGATTTGTCTTTCATCAACTGGCCCCTCCCAACATGGCCGCAAGTATGTGTTCTTCGTACCGGTCCATACCTTTTTTGAATTCGCCCACCTGTCTGCCTTCCTTGAGGACGATGACCCGGTCACAGGTGCCGATCAGCTCAGGCAGATAGGAGGAGAAGACGATCAGGGACTTTCCTTGCGCCGCCAGATCGTTCATGAGCATGTAAATATCTTCACGGGCCTTGACATCGATGCCCCGGGTGGGGTCATCAAAAAGGCCCAATTGGAAATCACCGACCAGCCAGCGGGACAGGACAACTTTCTGCTGGTTACCCCCGCTTAAAAACTTGAGAAGCTGGGAGGGTCCCTGGGTCTTGATGGACAACTTATCGATGTACTGTCGGGCATCCAGGTCTTCTTCCTTTTTCTTGAGGACGCCCAGACGGGACCATTTATCCATATAGGTCAGGGTGATGTTTTTGGAAACGGAATAATCGGGGATGATTCCCTCGGCCTGGCGTTCTTCCGGCACCAGGGCAACGCCCTTGGCAACGGAACGGCCCGGAGTCGGCTTGTAGCTTTCCCCGTTGACCTCAATTTTCCCCGAAGTCAGTTTATCCAGGCCGTAGACCGCCTTGGCGACTTCGGTTTTCCCTGCGCCGACCACCCCGGCGATACCCAGGATTTCACCCTTTTTGACTGCAAGGTTGATGTCTTTCAGCTTGTGGGTGCTGACCCCGGTCATGCGGAGCATCTCCTCATCGGTAGCGGTCGACTGATGACGGGCGAAGCCCTCGTAGGTCTTTTCCCCGATCATCATGGTGATGATCCGGTCGACATCGATTTCCTCCCGGGTCAGGGTTCCAACTTTACAGCCGTCGCGCAGAACCGTTACCCGGTCGGCGATGGCCTGGATCTCCTCCAGGTTGTGGGAGACGTAAATGATGCTGAGGCCCTTGTCACGCAGTCCGGTGATGACCTTGAGGATCTTCTTGCGTTCCTCCTCACCCAGGGAGGTGGTCGGTTCGTCAAAGATGACCACCTTGGGTTCGTGGACCAGGACCTTGCAGATCTCAACGATCTTCATATTGGAAGTGTTGAGGATGGCTGCGTTAGTATCGATGTCAATGTCGATGCCGATCCGCTCCATGACCTGACGGGCTCTCTTGCGCATGGCCCTGTCTTTCATGACCTTGATGCCGAAAACGCGCCTGTAAAGTTCTGATCCCATGAAGATGTTCTGGTAGACAGCAAAATAGGGGTTGAGGTTGATCTCCTGGTGGACGGTCCGGATACCGGCTTCCTCGCTGTCACTGACGCAGGTGAAGCAGGTTTCTTCGTCGCCGATGCAGATCTGGCCGGCTGACTGGCCATAGACACCCGAGAGGATCTTGATGAAGGTGGATTTGCCGGCGCCGTTTTCACCGACGATGGCGTGGATCTCACCCGGGCGCAGGGTCAGCTCAATATCGTTGAGCACCCAGACGCCGTTGAATTCTTTGCCCAAGCCTTTGGTTTGAATGATGTGGGCCATATCGACGGTCCTTTCGCTTTCACTCATGGGTTCAACTGGTCAAAGGGGATGTACTCCAGCTCGCTGTATCCATAACGGGCTGGGCCCATGGAAAGTCTGGCTGCCGGGCTCTTGAGAGCACGCCGGACGGGAGGGGCACAGGGGGCTCCGACGAGAGTCAGCTCCGTTCCCTGGAAAAGTTCGATGCTGGGAAGGCCCGGACCCGTCTGTGAGTCCATCATGAAGATGTAGTCGGGGAACATGACTCGGATTTTTCCGTCAATCCAAAGGGCCATGCTTTCATTCTTGATGACCAGTTTGGCCGTCTGCCCCCGGTAAGCTTCCAAACCTTCAATTTCAACGTCAGTCAGGTAGAAGCCGCCCTTGTCGACGCCTTCAATACTCGAGATGGAGCCCTTGAACAATTCCAGACCCTGCTCCGCCCGCATGAAATCGGAGATGGCCTTGGGCCCGTCTCCGCCAGCTGCCAGCAGCATTTTGCCGATTTCCAGACCCTTGGAGAGGATGTGGGGGACACAGGCCTCTTTGAGCTGGGCACCGGTCATGGGATAGTGGGCGTTGGCACCCATGCCGCCGCCCTTGACCACGATTACGCGGCCCAGTTCATCGGCATAGGTGGGGCTGTCCGAATGGATGACAATGGTGGCGTTGCCGTAGCGGTCAACCACCGGCATGGGGTAGAGATCTACGCCGTTTCCGATGAAGGAGGTCATATGGGTTTCGGGCGCGGACCGGCCGACTGCGTCCCCGTCGATGCAGGGGATGCCCAGCCTGGCGGCTGCCGAAAAGATGACGGGACTGTTGAGGCCGCCGATTTCGAAGGGGATCAGGTAATCCACCTTGCGGCCCTTGAACTCCTCCATGGCCCGGATGGCGTTGACCAGAGGGAAGTCGCTTTCCCATTCACCGACAATGCCGGTATAAGACAAATCATCCAGTGATTTGACGGACCCCATGATGCCGCCGCTGCACACAAAAGCGTCATCGGGCACGTCTTCAGGGGCCACAAATTCGTAACGGCGCCCCTTGTCGTAGTCATTGTCCATAATGACCCTGCCCCATTCCGCTTCACCGCCGCCGCCTGTTCCATAGAGGGTGGCACCGGTCAAAAAGGCGTCAAAATCTTCTCTTTCCAAAATGAAACCCACGATTACTCTCTCCGTTCTCTAGTTTCCTAAAAGGCCGGCAAAGCGACGGATGCGCTCCAGGGCCTCTTGCAGGTTTTCTTCCGAATTCGCGTAGGACACGCGAAGGTAGCCTTCACCGCCTGCTCCGAAGGCGGAGCCGGGAATAGCTGCTACCTGAACTTCCTCCAGCATCTTTTCGGCAAAATCCTGGGAAGGCAGGCCGAAGGACCGGATACTGGGGAAGACATAAAAAGCACCGCGCGGCAAGGCGCAGTGAATACCGTCGATGCTGTTGAGGCCCTCCAGGATCAGGCTGCGGCGCTTCTCGTAGATGGCGTGCATGGCCTCAACTCCCGACCGGTGTTCCAGGGCGAAAGCCCCGGCAGCCTGGGAGGGGGATGGAGCGCAGGCGACCAGATTCTCCTGGAGGAGAATCATGCGGCGGATGATGGGCGCCGGTCCTGCCGCGTAGCCCAGCCGCCATCCTGTCATGGCGAAGGCCTTGGAAAAGCTGTTGACGACAACCGTGCGTTCCCGCATACCCTCCAGGGAAGCTATGCTGACATGCTTCATGCCGTCATAGAGAAATTCCGAGTAGACCTCATCCGAAAGGACCAGAAGGTCGTGCCGGATGGCCAGGTCGGCGATCCGCCTGAGGTCCTGTTCCGAATAGACAGCCCCGGTCGGATTGTTGGGCGAATTGATCATGAGCACCTTGGTCCGGGAAGTCAGGGCCTTCTCGATTGCCTGGTTCTGCAGGACAAAATCATCTGCTTCATAGACGGGGACAGGAACAGGGGTTCCGCCCGCAAAAAGCACCTGGGCTCGGTAGTTGAGCCATTGGGGGTCACAGATGAGCACCTCATCGCCAGCCTCAAGGACGCAGAGCAAAAAGAGGCTCAGGGCGCCCATACCCCCGCAGGTCATGATGATTTCGGTTTCAGGGTCAACTTCAACATGGTAGCCGCGCAAAAAATCAGCCACCTGCCTGCGGATATACAGATCACCGGCATTGGCCGTGTAGTGGGTCGCACCCTCCAGCATAGCCTGGGTCGCAGCGTCGATGATGGGGCGCGGTGTATCGAAATCCGGCTCGCCAATCCCCAGATTGATCAGGTTGGAGTAGGCTTTGGCCTTGTCGAAGAATGCCCGGATACCGCCCTGTCTGAGATTCAGGGCTCTCTGTGCCAGTTTTTTGTCCATAAATGAGGTCCGTCTCTATACTTGGTTGCACTTGCGGTCAAGGACAGTTATGTATGACTTTGACCGGAAGTGTTCGTTTAGGATTAAACCATACCATAACTATCCGACCTCATGGAAGCCTTGAATTTTGACTTTGGAAAGCGTCAATAGCTATGCAGTATACGGTGTATAGGATTCCCCGAAGAGTGAATTAAGGCCGGAGACAGGCACTTTGCCTGTGAATAGAAGGGCATAAAGAAAGGGAGAGATCTCCCTTTCAGGTTCGATTGAACCATTCTAACTAAGTGATCAAGGTCAGGGAATCAAAGGATGCGTTCGGCGATCCGGACATTGACGCCGGCGCGCCGGTAAGTCTCCAGCAGCTCCTTGTTGACCTTTGAGTCCGTGATAACCGTATCGATCTCGTGGATGTCGGCAAACTTGGAAAAAGCTGCCTTGCCGAACTTGGATGAGTCGGCCAGGCAGACCACCTGCTCAGCTGTGGAGATGAAGGCCCGCTTGGTTGCCCTGTCCCCGTAATAGAAGATCATGAGGCCTTTTTCACTGTCGATGGTCGAGGTGCCCAGGAAGAGTTTGTTGACCTGGTAGCGGCGGACAAACTGTATGGTATCCTCGCCGCTGACGATGAAGGCATCTCCGTCCCGCCGCAGAAAGCCGCCGATTACGAATAAGGTAATAAGGGGTTTATGAAGCAGGTGCTGGACGATCAGCATATCATTGGTCAGAACGGTGACCCGGAAGCCGCCCAGGAGTTTGGCCAGTTCATAAGTTGAGCTGCCGTCGTCCAGGAGTATGACATCGTTCTCCTGAATCATCTTAAAGGCCTCTTTGGCAATCTCGATTTTTGCTGGATTAAAGCGGTCCCTGTAGGAGGAATTGCCGGATGAGTTGAGGGAATACTCGACGGGCACGGCTCCGCCGTGGACTCTTTGCAGGACATTGGCCCTTTGGAGGACATCAAGGTCCAGCCGGATGGTCTTGGGCGATACCGCCAGATCCTGGCTTAGATCGATCACATTGACCGAGCCCTCTTCCCTGACTTTTTCAGAGATATACTCCAGACGTTTTTGCTTCATAGGGATCTGCCTCTTCAGTAGGTTCATTCTTGTACAAAACTAATACATATTACCACAGCAATCAAGCGGGATTCGTGAAAACAGTCAGGATGTCAGGTAATAGTCGGGGTATTCTGTCGAAAATGATGGTTCTTTTGGGAATATTCAAGTATTCGTGATGTTTGTATAACATAGAAACAAACAATTACGAACCAGAATTCTATTGATTTTGTTTCTTTCAGCTTTTAGACTGAGCGGGGGGCGGGCCGGATCGGTCAAAGTCTGCCCAGAGGAGAGTGTGGGGGACAGTCTGACTGAAATCCTTGACACAAAATACACAAGCGGTCTATCTGCCGGACTCATTCTTTGGCCATACTGGCTTGTCGAAGCCCGGAACCTCCTTCCGGAAGCCGGGGATCAGACTGTAAGTGCGCGGAAGTTGACAAGCGAAAGATTACAAGGCGGTGGCACAGGTGAAGAAAATCTCGTTGCAAAAGATTAATATGACCTTCTTCTCGAAAAAGGGGGATGTCCATGTCCTGGACGACTTTGATCTGGACATATCCGAGGGCGAGTTTGTCTGTTTTGTCGGTCCGTCCGGATGCGGCAAGTCCACACTGCTTCGGATCATTGCGGGTCTTCTGACACCGACTTCCGGCGACCTTTTGATGAACGGGCAGGCCATCCTGACACCCGGTGCCGACCGGGCAATGGTTTTTCAGGACGATTCGGTTTTTCCCTGGCTGACCGTTGAAAAAAATATCGAATACGGTTTGAAGCAAAAGAATATGTCCAGGAAGGATCGCCGCGAAGTCACCGATCATTACCTGAATCTTGTCGGCCTTTACAGCCGCCGCAAGGCCTATCCCAAGGAACTGTCGGGCGGCATGCGCAAGAGGGTCGATATGGCCCGCGCCTTTGCCAATGACCCGGAGGTCCTGCTCATGGACGAGCCTTTTGGCATGCTGGACGCCATGACCAAGGAGAATCTGCAGGTTGAGACTCTTCGCATCTGGGCCGAGACCGGGAAAACGATTTGTTTTGTCACCCACGATTTGGAGGAGGCCATTTACCTGGCCGACCGGATCATTGTCTTCCAGTCCGATCCGGGGAAAATTCACAATATCTATTATCCGGAGTTTGAGCGGCCGCGCAGTGTCGATATCAAAATGTCCCCTGAATTCCAGGTCATGCGCAAGGAACTGATCGATGTGATGAATGTTCTCTTAACGAAAAAAGGCAGGGATACTTATGAGGCTTAATCGAAATGTTGTCAACCGGATCCAGAAGACCATCCCGGTCCTGGTCCTTCTTGCCGCCTGGATCATTCTGACCGAATACAAACTGGTCCGGCCCCTCTTCCTGCCCAGCCCCAAGAATCTGCTGGATGCATTCAAGATGATGGCGCCCCAACTTCCCAAGGCCATCGGCATCAGTATGAGCATGATCCTGACCGGCTTTCTGATCGGATCCGTTTTCGGGATCGTCTCCAGTATGGTCATGGCATACAGCCGCATGTTCCTCAACATGTTCGGCTCCATCTTTGATTTCATGCGGCCCATTCCCGTCTTTGCCCTGATCCCCATGTTTGTTCTCTGGTTCGGTATCGGGCGCACACCCCAGATCGCCCTGATCGCCCTGGGCTGTTCGGTCACCATGGGGGTGACGACAACCGAGGCAATCCGCAATATTCCCAATATTTACATAGAAGCGGCCCGGACCTTGGGGGCCAACCGGATCAAAGTCTTTACCAGCATTGTTGTTCCCTACATCATCCCCCATATTATCGGCGCCATCCGGCTGGCGGCAGCGACTTCCTTCGGCCTGGATGTGGCCGCGGAATTCATGGGCAGCCAGACCGGCCTGGGCTACCTGATGATCGTTCAGCAGCAATACCTGAGGACCAGCGGGATTCTGGTCATTGTCATTATTTACAGCACCTTTGCCATCGTTGTTGACCGTCTGATCGCCGCCATTGAAAGGCGGGCCACGGTCTGGACAACCAGGAGCGGCAAGTCACATGCCCTGGACCGCACCTACAAGGCGGCCGGTTCCCGCAAGGCCTGATCCCGGGCCTTGGCGGGTGATTTGAGTTTTGATGTGCCAAGGCACTTCAAATAGATGGGCGGGGCGAAACGTTTGCCTCGCAGGAAAGAGGAAAGGATACTTTGTATGAAACGCACAGCATTAATCGCGCTCATTATGGTTCTTGTATTAGGACTGTTGATTGGGTGCACGCCGAAGCCGGAAACGCCTCCTACAGATGGAAGTGATCCAGTCAAAACCGACGGCCCGGTCGTAACGGACCCCACACCGGTTGAACTGGAGAAAGTTCGAATCGGAGCACTGCCATACTTCGACTACACACTACTCATCGCAGCCAAAGGCGTCGGCCTTGACCGGGAAATGGGCCTTGATTTCGAAATCATCCCCTTCCCCCTTGAAAACGTCGCCGTACAAGCGCTGATCAATGGCTCTATTGATATTGCGCAGGGCGCCATCGCCTCCTTCTATCCGGTTTGGCCCAATGCCCCGGAACTTCGGGTCTTTTTGAACAATGACCAGACCATGGGCTTCACCATCGTCGCCAGAGCGGATAGCGGAATCAAAACCTTTGCCGAATTCTACGAAGAGCTGGACGGTGACTATGAAGCGGCTCGTACAGCGGCCCTGGCCCAAATGAAGGGCAAATCCATGGCGACCCTGGAGTCCGTCTACCTGGGCACCATCAACGGCGCCCTGGCTGCCGGCGGTCTTGTTGCCGGTGACCTGGAAATCATGAACTTCGCCAATGACGGCCAGGCCAATGCGGCCTTCCAGTCCGGCGAGTGTGATCTTTACATGGGCGGCATGAACAACACCCTCCTGCTGCTTGAGCAGTCGGACAAGTACGTTTCCCTGGCCATGGGCGACCAAATGGGCATCGGCGGCTTCTGGCTCTCCGGTTCAGGCACGACAGAGAAGTACCTGGAAGAGAAGAGAGATACGGTCATGAAGGTCCTGGCCGTCCACTACCGCGCCGCGGAGCTTCTGAAGAAAGAGCCCGAGAATTTTGTTCCTTACCAGCTGGAGTACCTGAAAGAGCATGCTTCAAGCGATCTGACACTGGAGCAGGGCATTTGGGCCATGCAGGAGATGGTTGACTTCCAGACACTGGATCAGTCTCTGGCCACCATCTACAATACGGAATCACCGATTTACTGGAAACACTACGCGGACTACTACCTTGATCAGAACTACTCCTCCGGGGCAATCCCTGAGGGCTCGATCGATCTGGCCAAAGTGGTCGTTCAGGAAAGCCTTTTCTTCGAGTTCCTCCAACACGAAGATCTGGTCGATTATGTGCGCAACGGCCTGAAATAAGGCAGGCGCATTGAGGGTACCCCGGAAGCCGGCAACGGCGCCCCGGGGTGCCCAGGCGTGTTCTAAGCCGTCCTGTTCCCGGGGCGAGGCAATCAGGCCTCACCCCGGGGGCGGGATCCAAGAGATGAGGGAGATAATCAAGGATGAATCGTGCATTTGTGTTTATTACTGGAGAGGGTGATGGATCCGACTTTCAGATGAAGCGCACCATCCATTACGGTGACAATACCCTGGTCGCCTTTGGAGTGAATACCTTTGAACAAGCGCTGACAGCCTGCAAAATCCTGTCTTTTGAAGAAGACTGCGACTTGATCGAATTGTGCGGTGCCTTTGAACGCAAGGGGGCTGAAATCGTCAAGGGTCTGGTCAGTGACCGGACCAAGGTGGCCTATACCGTCCATTCACCGGAAGCCACCAGCCGGCTCCCCATTCTGGACGGAGCCAAAGAGGTCGTTTCGACCTACCTCTTTCTAATGAATGAGGCCGATGGGGAAGTCCATGTTGACTTCGACCACGGGACAGAAGTTTTGAAACTGATCGGCGTCTATTCGGGCCAGGAGGCCCTGGACGTTTCCCGGCAGGTAGTCCGGGACGGAAGTATCCTGATTGAAGTGGACAGTGACCTGGGAGAAGCGGTGGCAGCGGCTATTACGGAAGCCATCGACCGGATTCCGGTGGGCCATGTGATCATGTTGGATGATCAGGCCTCAAGCTCAGGTGTAGATAAATAAACCAATCAAGCCATTCGAATTTCAACCAGACGGCGGATCTGAGAATCAGAGGCGTGTGAATTGTTTATTTGGTATTATTCGAACATAACCGCACGTAAATTCTATTGATTTTGACCATGGGTGCTCCTAAACTGGAGATGAAAACTAAGTGATTGGCATGAAATAGCACTTAAGGAGAATACATGAACGGGTTTATCCAGGAAGTTACAACACAAGGAAAAACACTCAGAAATCTGATGGACTACTACAAGGGCGAGGGTGCGTCACTCTTGTCCGGGATTGTAGATGAGGTCAGGGAAAAGGGGCTGAAAAAGATCCTGCTCACCGGCATGGGCAGCTCCCTGTACGCCACGGACAGTGTGCGCAGCCTCCTGACTCAAAACGGGTACCATGCGGTTTCTTTAAGTTCTTATGAACTTTCCCGCTATCAGAGCCAACAGATCGATGACAAGACTCTGGTCATCGCCATCTCGCAATCCGGCCGGTCCTTTGAGGTGGTCGAAGTGCTGGAGAAGGCCGGACAGAAGACGGTGACAGTGGGCATCAGCAATAATCCGGACAGCAAGGTTTTTGCCATGGCGGATTTTGGCCTGCCTTTGGTGGGCGGAGTGGAGAAATCAATCACCAGCATCACTTATGCCCACACCATGCTGCTCCTCAACCTCCTGGCCCACGCCCTGATCGGCCGTCTGGATGAGGCCTTCATGCGTGAAGTGGACGGGATCATTGCCTGGATTGATGACTGGAATGACAAGTGGCTGGAGAAAACCCAGGAGGCCTTTGACTTTGCTTCAGATATCCTCCTTTACGATTTCATCGCCAACAATGCCTCCCTGCCAACCGCCAAACAGATGGCCCTGGCCTGTAGGGAAGGTCTGCACAACTGCGCCGCTTCCTGGGAGTGCGCCGACTATGCCCATGGCCAGTACCACAGCTCCAAGCTGGGCGCCTCTTACCTGGCGCAATTCTTTATTCCTGTCTTCGAAGAGGGGACGGCCGAGATGCGCATGGTCAACTATATTCTGGAGCACGGCGGCAAGGTCCTGGCCTATACGGCTTCAACACTTCCCGCCCATGAGAATCTCAGGCAGATCGTCATACCGCCTGTCCGCGAATCATTGTCCGCCCTCATGGAGAGCATCGCGGCAGAAACGCTTCTGGGCCGTCTCTTTGGCCCTGAATGGATCAAGGATCATTGAGGAAGAAGAAGATGATTGTCGATATCACCAATACCATAGGCCGGCACCTTGTCAAGCCGGACATCCACGCAGGCGACCTGGTCCGGCAGATGGACCAGGCGGGGGTGGATAAGGCGGTAGTCCATACCTATGCGGAATCCCTTGACAACGATTCCGTGGCCCAGGCCATCCTGGACTACCCGGACCGGCTGATCGGACTTTACACCATCCATCCCTGGTTTCCGCCCCAGGCGGAAGACTTTGTCAATGCAGTCCAGAAACAGGGCTTCCGCGGCCTTTACATGGACCCCATCCGCCAGGGTTTCTCACTGGGTGAACGGGCGGTCTTCTATCCCTGGCTGGAACTGGCGGAGAAGCTGGAAGTTCCCCTCATGTGCATGAGCGCGGCGGAAGTCTTCTCTTCACCTGTCTTTTTTGCCCAGATGGCCGAGAACTTCCCCAAACTGAACATCATCATGGAGCGCATGGGCCTCCAATATGACAACGCCAGCGCCGTCCAGATCGTCAAGAAATATTCCAATGTCTATACGGAAACATCGGCAAGCATGGACTTCAATGCTATCCGGACCATCAAGGCGGCCGGGGCCCATAAGGTTCTTCTGGGATCCGGGACTCCTCACGCGGGCGTTTTTGAACTGGAAATCAAGAAGGTCATCAATGCCACCAAGGATATTCCGGGCGGACAGGAGCAGGTTCTTTACAAGAACGCGCTCAAGCTTTTCAAAATTAACGAAGGGTGATGCGTCATGATCATTGACATGTTGACACATATAGGGATCCGCCGGGGAGAGGACTATCGCTTTGAGTCCCTCCTGGAACTGATGGACGGGGCGGGCGTGGACCGCAGTATGATCTGCTCCCAGCTGGAGACCATTGACAACCATTACATCGCGGACTGCTGTCAGCGTTATCCGGACCGGACCCTGGGCTTTGCCGTTATCAACCCCTGGGATATAGACGGGGAGGAGCAGCTGGAAGTCTGCTTCCGCGATTACGGCTTTTACGGTCTCAAGCTCAATGCCATCCGTTTCGGCTACAGCGCCGACCGCCACAGTGTCATGGACCCCTATTTCGACCTTTGCCGGGCCTACAAGAAGATCGCTGTTGTCCACGGCCAGTCGGACGTCTTTTCCCTGCCTGACAAATGGGCGCAGATGGCCCGGGCCTATCCGGACGTCCCGGTTGTCCTCTTCCACATGGGCGTCCCCATGATGTACGAGCGGGCAGCCGAGCTGGCCCGCGACCTGCCAAACTTCTACCTGAGCACCTGCGCCGCCTATGTCCCGGTCATTGATCTGGCCTACAAGGTGGCCGGCCCCGAGAAGATTCTCTTCTCCTCGGACGCTCCCTTCGGCGATATCCATATGGAAAAAGCCAAGCTGGAATATGTTGTCCGCGATGAGGCTCACAGGGAACTGATCTATTCAGGCAACGCCAAGCGTTTGATGGGACTGGATTAATGCCGGCAAAAAACGTCATGCATCAATACATGCTCCAGGAGCCAGAGCTGCTCCTGGAACTTCTGAGGTCTCAGGAGGCCGAAGCTGCGGCTTTGGTGGCTTTTGATTCCATCAAAAAGCTGGTTATCGTGGGCCATGGCAGCTCCTATAACGCAGCACGGACCATCGGGCCGCTTTTCCAGCGCTGGGCCGGCATTGCGGTTGAGGTCTTCCTGCCCGACCCCCTGCTTTGGGGCGACAGACCGGTCAATCTGGGGCCGGTCGGGGAGACCCTGGTTCTGGCCATCAGCCAGACGGGCACCAGCCGTGGAGTCCTGGATCTGGTCTTTGAAATCCGCAAGGCAGGTTATGGGGTTCTGGCCCTTTCCGAACACCAATCGACGGAGCTGGCCCTGGCAAGCGACTACGCGGTGGCCCTGGGCTGCGGGCCTGAGGACAGCAACGCCAAGACCAAGGGTTATGTCTGCACCCTCTATGCCCTCCTCAAGCTGGCTATGGGGGCTGCCGCCAAGAGGCGGATCCTTTCTCCAGCACGCATGGAATCCATTGGCCTGGAGATGCGCCAGATGATCGATCAGATCCTTCCCATCATGGAAGGTGTTGACCTGTGGCTTGACCAAAGCGGTTTCTTCCATGATGTGAATCATGTCTTCTTTCTGGGGGACGGTCTTAATTTCGGCACAGCCCTGGAAGGCCAGCTGAAACTCATGGAGACTCTCTGCCTTCCCACCATGGTCAGTGATTACACGGAGTTTTCACATGGCATGCACCGGGCTGTCAAGAAGGACAGCCACCTGATTCTCCTCAACAGCGGAGGGGCTTATTCCAACCGTATGGGGAAAATTCTGACCTATTTGAACCAGATCACACCGCATGTGCTTCTTCTGGATTCAAGCGGTCAGGCTCCGGCCCATGACGCGGTCATCCAGCTGCCGGCCTTTGACGAGCTTGAATCCGTGCTGCTTCACACAACTGCCCTTCATACATTGGCCGCCAGCATCCCTTACAGGCTGGGTCTGGATCCCAACGCGCCGGCCAATGATGATTTTACCCGTCTCATGGGTACAAGAGGTCACGCTTCTCCGTCCCCCGGGGATGTCAGGAAGAAGGAAAGGGCTTGAGCATGGTTTATATAGGAATAGATCTGGGCGGGACCAACATCGCCACGGGCCTGGTGGACGAAAAGGGCGCGCTTCTGCGCAAACGTTCCATTCCAACCCGGGCGCCCAGGCCAGCGCGTGAGATCGTCCAGGATATCAGCCAGGTGATCGATGAGCTGCTGGCAGAGTCCGGCCTGGACCGATCTGACCTGGGCGGGGTCGGCATGGGTGTGCCAAGTCCGGTGGATCCCAAAACCTCCACCCTCCTCCATGCCTACAACCTGGGCCTCCAGAATGTCGATTTTCCGGCCTTGCTGGAGGAGGTTTTCCCCGGCGTCCGGCTTAACATCGACAACGATGCCGATTGCGCCGTCTACGGGGAATACATCTGCGGCAGCGCGGCAGGCTATGAACAGGTCTTCATGTTCACACTGGGTACGGGCGTGGGCAGCGGCGTCATCCTGGACGGCCGTCTCTTTCGGGGCGGCACCGGATACGGCATTGAGCCCGGCCATACCATCATTGTCAAAGACGGCCAGCTGTGTTCCTGCGGCAAGTTCGGCTGCCTGGACGCCTACGCGTCCGTCTACGGTGTCCGCTATGCCACAAAAACCGTCCTTGAAGGAAGAATGGATCTCCCGGCCTGGTTTGTAGATCAGGCCGGATCGGATCCCAGCCGGGTGGACCCCCGCACCGTCTTCGGAGCCGCGGAGGACCGCGAGCCTTGCGCCCTGGCAATCGTAGACCTCTACACCACCTACCTGGCCATCGGAGTCTGCAATGCCCTGGTTTCCTACCGGCCAGAGATCCTCCTGATCGGCGGGGGCATAGGCGACGCCGGCGAGATTCTCCTTGAGGGGCTGCGCATGAAAGTGGACCAGGAGCTGCCCATGTCGGATGGGATACCCAAGGTTCCTATTGAAGCCTGCCGACTGGGCAATGACGCCGGCATCATCGGCGCCGCCTTGCTGAGCCGTGACCTCAAGGGGCAGGCTGCCTGTTCGAAAGAAGACTAAAGGGCTCTTTGGAGACCCTTTTGGATAAGCATAGGGAGTAAGAAATGCAAACAAAAGCAGATCTACTGACTACAGAGAAGCTCTGCAAGGAGTTCAACCGGGTCAGAGTCCTCTCGGACTTTGATTTCAGCCTGCGGGCAGGTGAGATTCACGCCCTGATCGGTGAAAACGGCGCCGGCAAGTCCACCTTCGTCAAGATTCTGTCAGGTGTCTACCAGGCTACATCAGGCTGCTGCATTATCCGCAATGAGGAAGTTGCCTTCAAGGCCGTCAGGGAGAGCGAAGAATCCGGTATCTTTACCATCCACCAGGAGATCAACCTGGTTCCCTTCTTCAGCGCCTATCAAAATATTTTCATGGGCAGT
>JBBAEW010000003.1:0-79461 GCA_041655695.1 Saccharofermentanales bacterium | reverse complement strand
GTTCTTTTCACCGTTCCTTCACAGTACTTGTTCACTATCGGTCGATTGGAGTAGTTAGGCTTGGAGGGTGGTCCCCCCGGCTTCCCACAAGGTTTCTCGTGTCTCGTGGTACTCTGGTGCCGGCTAGTTCGGTTCAGACTTCGTGTACGCGACTATTACGCTCTTTGGTCCCGGCTTTCCAGCCGTTCATTCCACTCGCCCGATCCTCCCATATCGCCGGTCCGCAACCCCGCTGAACTTGCGTCCAACGGTTTGGCCTCATCCGCTTTCGCTCGCCACTACTGACGGACTCTCGGTTGATTTCTCTTCCTGGGGCTACTAAGATGTTTCAATTCGCCCCGTTCCCCACCGTACACTATGTGTTCATGTACGGCTGGTCAGGCATTTACCCTGACCGGGTTTCCCCATTCGGATATCTGCGGGTCGGTGGATATTTGCTCCTCACCGCAGCTTTTCGCAGCTTGTCACGTCCTTCATCGGCTCCAATCGCCAAGGCATTCGCCCTGCGCTCTTTGTAACTTGACCTTTTTTTTGGTTCTCTCGTCGATCTTCCTTGACACACAATTCATGGATGATTAAAAGTCTCTCCTATTACAAGCTCAAAGCTTTCCGGTTTTATTCCTTATTCTTGATGCTCGTCAACAGGTGCTGTACATCGTCTAACCGACATACAGCGCTTCTTCTCTCATGTCTTATCTTTCATGTTAGATCTTCTATGCAGTTTTCAAGGTCCAACAGCGTCTCCCGACACCCTTAGCTGTCTGTCTGTCGGGCCAGGCAATTGCCTGATCCTTGACATGCAAACAACCGGATCATCCGGTTCTTTGTTTGATATCCGGATCTGGTGGGCTCAAGTGGACTCGAACCACCGACCTTACGCTTATCAGGCGTACGCTCTAACCAGCTGAGCTATGAGCCCGGTTGATTTCAGGGCCGGGCCCTGAAGATTGAACAGTACGATCAGACCGCCAAATGGTTTCCCACCTGGCCGCCCGGCGGATCATCCGGGCTGTTTTGCGGCCTCCGTTTGCACGGCGACCGATCGACTTAGGATTCCGATGCGCCTCAAGCGCATCATGTCTCCCTAGAAAGGAGGTGATCCAGCCGCACCTTCCGATACGGCTACCTTGTTACGACTTCACCCCAATTATCTGTCCCGCCTTCGGCGGCGTCCTCCTTTGCAGGTTAGACTACCGACTTCGGGTGTTACAGACTCTCATGGTGTGACGGGCGGTGTGTACAAGGCCCGGGAACGTATTCACGGCAGTATGCTGACCTGCCATTACTAGCAATTCCGGCTTCATGCAGGCGAGTTGCAGCCTGCAATCCGAACTGGGGGCGCCTTTGGGGATTCGCTCCACCTCGCGGTGTGGCAGCCCGTTGTAACGCCCATTGTAGTACGTGTGTAGCCCAGGACATAAGGGGCATGATGATTTGACGTCATCCCCACCTTCCTCCGTTTTGTCAACGGCAGTCTTGCCAAAGTGCCCAACTGAATGATGGCAACTGGCCACGAGGGTTGCGCTCGTTGCCGGACTTAACCGAACATCTCACGACACGAGCTGACGACAACCATGCACCACCTGTCTCCGCGTCCCCGAAGGGAACAAGGTATCTCTACCTCTAGCGCGGGATGTCAAACCCTGGTAAGGTTCTTCGCGTTGCCTCGAATTAAACCACATACTCCACTGCTTGTGCGGGCCCCCGTCAATTCCTTTGAGTTTTAGCCTTGCGGCCGTACTCCCCAGGTGGATTACTTATCGCGTTAGCTTCGGCACAGAGGGAGTCGATACCCCCTACACCCAGTAATCATCGTTTACGGCGTGGACTACCAGGGTATCTAATCCTGTTTGCTCCCCACGCTTTCGCGCCTCAGCGTCAGTTGTCAGCCAGAAAGTCGCCTTCGCCACCGGTGTTCCTCCTGATCTCTGCGCATTTTACCGCTCCACCAGGAATTCCACTTTCCCCTCTGATACTCAAGTCCCACAGTTTCAGATGACATTCCAAGGTTAAGCCTTGAGCTTTCACATCTGACTTGCAGGGCCGCCTGCGCGCCCTTTACACCCAGTAAATCCGGATAACGCTTGCCACCTACGTATTACCGCGGCTGCTGGCACGTAGTTAGCCGTGGCTTATTCTGGAGGTACCGTCATTTTCGTCCCTCCCTAAAGAAGTTTACAACCCGAAGGCCTTCGTCCTTCACGCGGCGTCGCTGGGTCAGGGTTTCCCCCATTGCCCAAAATTCCCCACTGCTGCCTCCCGTAGGAGTCTGGGCCGTGTCTCAGTCCCAATGTGGCCGTTCGACCTCTCAGTCCGGCTACCGATCGCAGGCTTGGTAGGCCATTACCCCACCAACTACCTAATCGGACGCGAGCCCATCTTCTGCCGGATTGCTCCTTTCATATCCACAAGATGCCTTGTAGACACAATATGCGGTATTAGCCATGGTTTCCCACAGTTATTCCCCAGCAAAAGGCAGGTTACTCACGTGTTACTCACCCGTCCGCCACTCGAGTCAAAAGGCTTCCCTCCGAAAAGTTCCACCCGATGACCCCCGTTCGACTTGCATGTGTTAAGCACGCCGCCAGCGTTCATCCTGAGCCAGGATCAAACTCTCATATATAATGAGAGCCTTTTGGCTCTTAATTACTTTACTGTCCGCTACCTCAATTCTTACTCAAATTAAGGTCCCGTCTTATTTCGCACTGTTCAATTTTCAAGGTCCAACCGCACCCTTCTCCCGAATGGCGCTTTGCTAGGATAACAGCCCTTACCTGCCTTGTCAACTGCCGTTTCCTATGTATTTGCATTTTCTTCTGTATATTCGAATATTCCTCAAAATCCCTGCAAGGCAGCACTTTTGAGTTCCGAAAAGAGACTTTCCCTTGCATCTGAAGAGGATCAGGGCCAAGATCTTTCCCTGCCTTCTTCTTTTCACTCTTTACTCGGGCGTCCAGTGAAACCGGTCAGAAGGGACCCTGAGTCCCGATTAAAGTCTGCCCGCTAGGAGTTGGCTGACTTCAGTACGGCGAGAGGGCTGAGTTTGGAACATCTGTACCAGGGCTTCATGAGGGCAAGAAAAGAAATTACCAGGAGACTGAGGATTTCAATTCCCATTTGTTCAATCGATAAAGTGTAGGATGCATCAGGGAAAATGGAGTTAAGGGCCTTTGATATCGGCTTCGCCATAAAGGAAGACAAGAGGACCGACAGCAGCAAGGCAAGCAAGCCATAGATAAGGACCTCCACAATCAGCATGACCATTATTCTGTGATCCTGGTAGCCAAAGGCTTTCATAAGGCCAATTGTCTTTTCCCGCTTTCTGACACTTGCGGTTAGCGACTGGAGCACAATGATCGTTGACAGCACCATCAATACCAAACCTATGACGACCCCAGCTGAGCGCACTCTCTTAACAAAAGAAAGGTAACTTTCAGCAGATGCATCATTCGGATAGGCACTAAATCCCATGTTTTCTATCTCTTGGATTAATTCTGTGGTTGTCAGTGATGGAGCCGGATAAATAATGAGGCTTTTGGCTTCAGGCGGCGTTTTCGATAAAGACAAAAAATCAGCGTAAATATCTTTGCTCAAATAGGCCAAATACGCTCCGCCATCCCGTTTCTCTGCTTGATAATAGCCAATTACAGGATATGAATGTCTGTATGTCTCCAGCTCATCCCCATTCATATAATCAAAGCTGATATAAACTTCCTTGCCGGTGAATGCCAAAGGCGCTGAAATCTCTTTGCCGGAAAAGTCTTCAAATAATTCAGGAATAACTATTCCCGAAGCATTTGTATTCCTGTAATCATTTGTGTCGTCCAGCATTTGTTTGTCAAAGTCAAACTCCAATAGATGGAAAATCTGCAATGGTTGGTTTTCGGACTCATTACAAAACAGACAATTAAAATAATGGTCTCGGCACAGGCTATTAATCCCGTCCAGAGAAGCTATTCTTCTTTCTACGCTCAGAGGGATCAAGGCGTGATTGTTGCCAACTACTGTAATTGACGATTTAGCTTGCAGGCTATCTTCCAATTGACTGACACTTGAGGCTAATTGATCCGCAACCGCAAGAGTGAAACCAAAAATGGACAAACCGAAACAAAGAATCAAAGAGGCGGAAATCAGCATCACTTTTGACTTCAGGGCATTCTTTATTCCCAGTTCAATCAGGTAGAGCATCTTCCTTACTGCTTGCCTCCTTCATCTCGATAAATCAATTAAGACGTCGGCAATTTCTGCATGCCTCATGTTATGTGTCACCATGACGACCGTATTGCCGCTTCTTTTCAGTGACAGCAAGACATCAATGATGCCAGCTGCTGATTCTTCATCCAAATTACCGGTTGGTTCGTCGCACAGGATGATATTCCTCTTGTTGGCCAGTGCCCTTGCGATGGCCACCCGCTGCTTCTCACCTCCCGACAAGTTCTTGGTATTCCATTGAATCCGCTCACTTAAGCCCAGGAGAGAAAGCAGTTCCTTGGCGGTCTCTCTCTTCTGTGATCTGGATTGCGCGACTGTGTTCATAGATAAAAGCACATTATCTACTAGGGAAAGATCATCAATCAAATAGAAATCCTGAAAAACATAACCGATATTCTGACTCCTGAAAATCGCTTGCTGCCTGGCGCTTAAGGAGTAATAATCCAAATCATCAAACAGCAGGCGCCCGGAAGTTGGATGAAGAAGTCCGCCCATAATATTCAGCAAGGTTGTTTTCCCGCACCCTGAAGGGCCTACAATGACGGTTATTGAGGCCTTTTCAATAGTATGTGAAAAGTCATCCAAAACCGTAACCGAGCTATGGCCATCCTGAAATACTTGGGTGATATTAGCCAACTTTATCATGAAGGGCTCCTCTGGCAGAGAAATCTCTCCTCACCCCGCTTAGCGAGGCTTCTCTTGCAGACCGATGACAGTTGAATATAAGGTTACAATACCATTTTGCTCTATTATAAAGTACTTGTTCTGGTGCCGCCTTTCACACGGCTGTGCAAGGAAGATGCCTTCTTCTTCGCAAAAAAAGAACCGGCAGCCGCCGGTTCTTTTGCTTACATCAGCCCGCCGGGACCGTGGGTCCCTTCTCAGCCGCGGGTCTTCTTCATCTCTTCTTCCAACTCATCGGCCAGTTTCAGTTCATAGGAGCGTTTTTCGTTCCAGTAACGCAGCTTGCGGGCGTGGAGTTTCTGCATGAGAGCAATCAGGCCCAGAAGGGCAGCAACAATAACCAGCAAACCGAGGAAGTAATAGATCTTGTCCATCATAGGCCCATCAAAGCCTCCATTTCATCCAGTGAACGCTCAAAGGCATCCAGGGCCCGAACGATGGTCGCAGCTTCCGTCATGTCGACGCCTGCCTTCTTGAGGACATCGATGGGCCAGTCGGAGGAGCCGGCTGACAGGAAGCCCAGATAGCGATCGACTGCCGGCTGGCCCTCCTTGAGGATGGCATCGGCGAAGGCGGTGGCGGCCGCAAAGCCGGTCGCGTACTGGAAGACATAGAAGTTGTAGTAGAAGTGGGGGATCCTGGCCCATTCGTTGGCAATGTCAGGGTCGAAGGTCAGCTGGTCGCCGTAATACTTCTTGTTGAGCTCCCCGTAGCGTTCGCTGAGGAAGTCGGCGGTCAGGGCCGTACCGGCCTCGTCGGCCGCATGGATCTCATGCTCGAACTCCGCGAACTGGGTCTGGCGGAATACCGTGCCCTTGAAACCATCCAGGTAGTGGTTGACAACAGCGGCCCGCACCTTGTCATCGGTCGCCGTCTTCAGGAGGTAATCGGTCAGGAGGACTTCATTGCAGGTGGAGGCAATCTCCGCCAGGAAGATGGGGTAGTCGCCGTATTGGAAGGGTTGGGAGGACCGGGTGAAGTAGGAGTGGAGGCTGTGGCCCAGCTCATGGGCCAGGGTGTAGAGATTGTCCAGGGTTCCCTGCCAGCTGATCAGGATAAAGGGATTGGTGCTGTAGGCACCTCCTGAATAAGCTCCTGAACGCTTGCCCCGGTTGACTGCCCAGTCAATCCAGCGCTGGGAGAAAGCCTTCTTTAATCCCTCGGCATAGCGGGGGCCAAGAGGAGCCAGAGCCTTGAGCAGGATCTCTTTGGCCTCGTCAAAGGTGTAATGGGGATCGACGTCCTCCACCAGGGAAACGTACATGTCATAGGAATGGAGCTGGTCCAGGCCCAGCATCTTCTTGCGCAGGCCCACATAGCGGTGCAGGAGAGGCAGGCGCTCATTGACTGCCTCCAGGAGGCTGTCATAGACCGACTCGGGGACGGCGTTCTTGAAGAGGGCGGCCTCCCTTCCCGTCTTGAAGCCCCGGATTTCCTTGTTGTAGGTATTGACGCGGATGGCGTTCTGCAAGGTTGCCGCGCAGGTATTGCGGAACTGGCCGAAGGATTTGTACATGCTGGCAAAAGCCTGGCGGCGGACTTCCGGGTCACGGCTCTCCAGATAGAGACTGTAAAGGGCATGCGACATCTCGACCGTCTGGCCCTTTTCGTTCCGGATGGGGTCGAAGGTCAGATCGGCATCCGACAGAATCCCGAAAATTTCGTCGGGGCTGCCGAAGATCTGGCTGGCACGGGCCAGGAGGGCCTCTTCACTGGGTGAAAGCTGGTAGGCCTTTTCCCGGATGATATTGTCGAAAAAGTGACGGTAAGGAACCAGCTTGGGCTCCTCTTCCATCATGGCCTCGATGGTTTCGGCCGGGATATTGGCCACTTCCGGCTCAAACCAGGCGTCCTCCCCCATGAGGGCCGCCATGAGGGCGCCCAGTCTGCCTTTCATGGCCAGGAAGACGGGATCCGCTGTATCTTCATCACTGCGGTGGAAGGCGTAGACAGCCACTCTCCAGAGGTCGTCCATCAGATCCTCACGGAGTTCGATGGCCTCAAGAAGCGTCCGGGCAGACTCTGTCAGCCTGCCTGAGTAAGTGGCCACCTGATCCTTGCGGGCGGCCAGATCGGCCAGGGCAGCCTCCCAGGCCTCAAGGCCTGCAAAGACCGTGGTCATATCCCAGGTCTGTTCGACCGGGACCTCCGAACGCGTCAGCTGCTTCTTCGGATTTTCTTTGCCTGATTGATCTTTTTTCATGGTGTATGACATCTTGGTTCTCCTCATTCCTGATCCTGGTGATCCGGATCTTCATCCGCATCTGTGATAAGCGGCTGATCCTCGTCATCCAGGGACAGGGGACTGCCGTCGACTTCTTCATGTTCCTGATCGTCCTGGCCTACGACAATGGACATGTCGACCACCAGACCCTCCCGGCTTCGCATGAGGGTTACGCCTGACGTGTTGCGGCCAAGGACAGGAATTTCGTTGGCCCGGAAGCGGATGATGATGCCAAGGTCATTGATCAGGAGGACATCGTCCGTGTCATTGACCTGGGCAACGCCTACCAGCTTGCCGGTCCTTTTGGTTGTCCGGTAGGTGATCAGACCCTTGCCGGCCCGGTTCTGCGACCGGTAGTCGGAGAGTTTGGACCGCTTGCCAAAGCCATTCTCGGTGATGACAAGCAGGGTCTCATCCGAATAGCTGGCCACCATACCGATGACCTCATCATCCTTGCCCAGGCTGATGCCCCGGACCCCCATGGTATTGCGGCCGGTCGCCCGGACCGAAGCTTCGGGGAAGCGGATGGACATGCCCTTGCGGGTCACCAGGATCAAATCGTGGTCATCGTCCGACAGGCGGACATTGACCAGACGGTCATCCTCTCTCAAGTTGATGGCGATCAGGCCGCGCTTGTGGATATTGGCGTAATCGGACAGGGCCGTCTTCTTGACCATGCCCCGGGCAGTCGCCGTCACCAGGTAGCCGCCCTGGTCGAAGGAATCGATCTTGATCAGGGTCCGGACCTTCTCCTCCGGGTCCAGATGCAGGAGGTTGACAATGGCCATGCCGCGGGCCATGCGGCCGGACTCAGGGATCTGATAACCCTTGAGCCGGTAACACTTGCCGTAATCGGTAAAGAAGAGCAAGGTCTGATGGGTGGAGGTGATGATGATGGTGTCGACAAAATCATCCTCCCGGGGCTGCATGGCGGTGATGCCGCGGCCGCCCCTGTGCTGGGCGCTGTAAACATCCACCGGCATCCGCTTGATGTAGCCCGCGTGGGTCATGGCAATGACCACCTGCTCTTCCTCGATCAGTTCCTCATCATCGATCTCGTACTCCCCGGCGGGGATGATCTCGGTCCGCCGGTCATCGCCGTAACGGGCAGAGAGAGCCCGCAGTTCGTCCTTCATGACGCCGTGCAGCCGGTCCCTGTCGCCCAGAATCAGGCGGAAGCCCTGGATCTTGCCGTTCAGGTCTTCCTCTTCAGCCAGGAGCTTGTCCCGCTCAAGTCCCGACAGGCGCCCCAGCCTCATGTCCACCACGTGCTGGGCCTGTTTGTCGGAGAATTCGAAACGCTCGCAGAGGCGGGTCTTGGCATCCTCCTCATCCTTGGATGAGCGGATAATGGAGATAACCTCGTCAATGTGGTCGATGGCCAGCTGCAGTCCTTCAACAAGGTGAAGGCGGGCTTCGGCCTTCTCCAGATCGAAGCTGATCCTGCGCGTGATGACCTCACGCTGGTGGCCGATAAAATGTTCCAGTATTTCCTTCAGGCTCAGCTGCTGGGGGACGTATTTGCCGTCTTCAGGCACCAGGGCCAGCATGTTGGCGCCGAAGGTGTCCTGGAGCTGGGTGTGGCGGTAGAGCTGGTTCAATACAACCATGGGCGTCGCGTCACGCCGCAGTTCCACCACAATGCGGACTGCGTCATGCCGGTCCGATTCGTCGCGGACATCCGAGATGCCTTCAATGCGCTTGTCCTTGACCAGGTCGGCCATGCGCTCGATCAGGCGCGCCTTGTTGACCATATAGGGAAGCGAACGGATGATGATGCGGTAGCGGTTGTTGGCCGTCTCCTCAATATCCGCGTGGCCGCGGACCACAATCCGCCCCCTCCCCCGCCTGTAGGCGGAACGCGAACCCGAAAGACCCATGATCTGCCCCCCCGTTGGAAAATCGGGCGCGGGAATAAACTCCATGAGATCGTCGGTCGTTGTCTCCGGGTCATCAATCAGGTGGATGGTCCCTTCAATAACCTCACGCAGATTGTGGGGCGGAATATTGGTTACCATGCCGACGGCAATACCGGTCGACCCCGATACCAGAAGGTTGGGGAAGCCGGCAGGTAAAACGACCGGTTCCTCGAAGCGCTCGTCGTAGTTGGGCTGAAAATTGACCGTGTCCTTGTTGAGATCATTCATCATCTCAGTGCCAAGGCGGGTCAGGCGGGCTTCCGTATAGCGGTAGGCCGCAGGCGGGTCACCGTCCCGTGAACCGAAGTTGCCGTGGCCGTCAATCAGGGGGTGGCGCATGGAAAAATCCTGGGCCATGCGGACCAGGGCATCGTAGACACTGGCGTCCCCGTGGGGGTGAAAGCGGCCCAGAACATCACCGATGGTGGTCGCGCTCTTGCGGTGGGGCTTGTCCCAGGTGAATCCCTGTGTATACATGGAGTAAAGGATCCTGCGGTGGACAGGCTTGAGGCCGTCCCGCACGTCGGGAAGGGCCCGGTCTGATATGACGCTCATGGCGTAATCGATGAAGGATTTTTTCATTTCCTCATCGACATCAACGGGAATGACCAGATTGTCCGGATTTTGAAAAGCCTCGTCGACGGCTGCCTCACGCATTTGATAGTGGTTCTTTTTGTCTGGCTCCAAAGCCATTTGTTCCTCCCTGCCGGCCGGAATATACGATCGGAATATTTTGAAATCGAAGGGATACTTACTGCATCAATTCTAACATAAAGGGGCTTAAGCCGCCTGCCACAGAGAAGGCTGTGATCGTGTTAAGCTGGGAAAGGACCGAGGGTTGAAGGTTTGGCCAGACGGCGCTAAAGGAAGGGTGTGGGAATGAAGGAACAAGGCTGCCCGGGCTCGGAGCTACTTGAACAGTACGCCTGTGATATCCTGGCCTCGCGGGGAATGCAAAGCCAGAAAACCTTCCTCCAACATGGGGAGGTGAGTTGCTATGACCATTCAGTCGCAGTTGCCTTGCTCAGCGTGCGGCTTGCCGGTTTTCTTCGCGTCAGGACAGATAGGCGAAGCCTGATCCGGGGAGCACTTCTGCATGACTACTATCTGTATGACTGGCATGTTGCGGATAAGAACCATCGCCTTCATGGATTTATCCACGCCCGAAGAGCCCTGGGAAACGCAGAACGCGATTTCAGACTGTCGGCTATCGAGCGGGATATCATTTCCAAGCATATGTTTCCTCTCAATCCCCGCCCCCCGTGCTACAAGGAAAGCTACATCGTCATGACCGCCGATCGCCTTTGCACCGTCCGAGAGCTGCTTTCCTCAACCTGGAGGCGTATGGCTAAAACGCGGAAAAACGATAACAATGGACTTTGAAAGCTGGTTTTTATGGTTTGTTCTTTACAGCATGGTCGGCTGGATTTACGAAACCACACTGGCCTCCATCATGCAGAAGAGCTTCATCAACCGTGGCTTTCTCAACGGGCCCTACTGCCCCATTTACGGCTGCGGAGCCGTACTGGTCCTCCTCCTCTTGGGTGACTTGCCCAACCCCTTTCTTCTCTTTTTGTCAGCGGCCCTCCTGACCGGCATCCTGGAATACCTGACCTCATGGATCCTCGAGAAACTCTTTCACGCCCGCTGGTGGGATTATTCGGAAAAAAGATTCAACATCAAGGGCCGCGTCTACCTGAAGGGAATCATCGTATTCGGTCTATTCTCCCTCATCCTGATCCGCTTTCTGCATCCTCCGGTGGCTTCCCTGACAGCCACAATCCCGGCCAATCTGCGCTTCGCCATGGCACTGGCTCTCTTCCTGCTCATCCTTGCGGACGTGATCTACACGCTTACCAAATTTGCTGAATTTGAGAAAATCCTCAGCCGTATGTCCGATTCCCTTGACGAGGCCCTTCACTCAGCCAAAGCATTCTACGTGAGAGCCAACTCCGTTTCTTCCACTGCCCTCCACCGGGTCAATTCACAGGTGCGCCGGATGATCCTTTCCTTTCCAAAACTGACGTCCACCCGCTACAACGAAAGTCTGAAAAAACTCAGGCAGCTGATCAGGTCCGAAAAGAAATAATTGGAAGCTTCAATTACAAGGGAGTCTTTTTAATAACGGCCATCCGCCTCGGATATGAAGGAGGTGTGGGGCCGATTTTTCTGATCACAACCAGAGTACGTGGCTTATCCCTTCCAGGCAAAGAGTAGGGGATCACGCTGTCAAGGGAGCCTTGCATCAAGCGGATGGCCCGGGAAGCGATTTTCGTTTCATTCTCCTCCCCTTTCATGGCGATCAGGGAGCCGCCAGGCCTGACAAAAGGCAGACTCAGCTCCACCAGTTGGGGAAGAGCGGTGAGGGCCCGGGCCGTGGCTACGTCGAAGCTGTCCCGCAAGGAGGGGTCATGGGCGAGTTCTTCCGCCCTGCCCCAGACGGCCCTGACCTTTTCAAGGCCCAGGTTGTCAATGATTCCATTGAGGAAGTCGACCTTTTTCCGTGTGGCGTCCAGCAGGGTCACATCAAGGTCCGGCCGGACCATGGCCAGGACCAGGCCTGGGAAGCCCGCCCCGGTGCCGATATCCATCAGGCTGGCCTTGGGAGGAATCAGGGGGACGGCATGCCAGCTGTCCTCCAAATGGCGGGAGGCGATGGCTTCATCTTCCGTAATAGCTGTCAGGTTCAGTTTTTGGTTGGCATCCTTGAGCTCTTCGATGAAGCAGTCAAGAGTCCGGATCATTTCATCCGAAAGCTCAATGCCCGCCCCGGCCGCTGCCGACTGGATCAAGGCTCTATCCATGGCTCTGCCCTCTTGCCTTCCACTGCTCCAGATAGACCAGGAGAACCTGGATATCCGCGGGGGAGACACCGGAAATACGGCTGGCCTGACCCAGTGAGACCGGCCGGCGCTCCGAAAGCTTCTGGCGGGCTTCCAGGCGCAGCCCTCTGATGTCCTGGTAACGGATCTGATCGGGAAGCCTCTTGCTCTCCAGTTTTCGAAAACGCTGGACCCGGTCATGTTCCATGCGGATATAACCCTCGTAATGGATCTGGATTTCTACGGACTCCCTGACTGCCCAGGGCAGATCCGGCCGGCCGGGATCCAGGGGAGCCAGGCCTTCATAGGTCAGTTCCGGCCTTTTCAGAAGATCGTAGAGCCGGGCGGTCCGCTTGAGGGGGGTGCTGCCGGCCTCTGTCAGCAGCCTGTCGGATTCTTCCGTCTTTTTGACCTGAACCCGGGACAGGCGCTCTTTTTCTTCCTCAATAGCGGCCTGTTTTGCCTGAAAACGCTGCCAGCGATCCTCCGGGATCAGGCCGGCCTCATAGCCGATGGGGGTCAGGCGGGCATCGGCATTGTCCTGGCGCAGGAGCAGGCGGTACTCGGCCCGCGACGTCATCAGCCGGTAAGGTTCATTGGTTCCCTTGGTCACCAGGTCGTCAATGAGGACACCGATGTAGCCCTCGGAACGATCGATGACCAGCGGTTCCTGGTCCATAAGCAGGCGGACCGCGTTGATCCCGGCCATGAGGCCTTGGGCAGCGGCTTCCTCGTAACCTGAAGACCCGTTGATCTGGCCGGCCAGGAAGAGACCTCGCAGGTCCTTGACCTCCAGGGACAGCTTGAGGGCTGTGGGGTCCACGCACAGGTATTCAATGGCGTAGGCGGGCCGCATGGTCTCCGCTTCTTCCATGCCCGGGACCGTCTTCAGGAGCCCCTGCTGGACCTCTTCAGGCATGGAGGTGGAAAGACCTGACGCGTACATCTCCTGGGTATCCAGACCCGTCGGTTCCAGGAAAACATGGTGTCGTCCGTGTTCGGGGAATTTGACAATTTTATCTTCGATGGAGGGACAGTAGCGCGGCCCCACGCCCTCAATAATCCCCGAATAAAGAGGAGACCGGTCCATGTTGTCAGTCAGTAGCCGGCGGGTTTCCTCTGTTGTCCAGGTGATAAAGCAGGGCAGTTCCGCCAGGGGGCGCCAGTCGGGGTCCTCCTCATTGTCAAAGGAAAAAGGCTTGGCTACCCGGTCCGCTTCCTGCGGCTCCATGCGGTCAAGATCCAGGCTCCGCCTGTGAAAACGTCCCGGGGTACCCGTCTTGAAACGGCGGGTTGGAAGGCCAAGGTCTGTCAAAGCCTCCCCCAGGCCGATGGCAGGGCTCAGCTGGTCAGGACCCTGGCTGCGGACTGAGTCCCCGATAATGACCCGGCCGTCCAGAAAGGTTCCGGGACAGAGGATGACGGCCTGCCCCCGATAGAGGGAGCCCGTTGCCGAGATGACACCCTGGATCCTGCCCTCATCTGTCAGAAGGCCGGTGATCTCCTGCTGGATCAGAAGCAGATCAGGTTCTTCTTCCAGGATCTCCTTCATGCCCCGCTGATAGCCGGTCCGGTCCATCTGGGCCCGGGGCGACATGACGGCCGGACCCTTGGTCGCGTTCAGCATGCGGAATTGAATCATGTGGCGGTCGGCCAGCCGGCCCATCTCACCGCCCAGGGCATCGATCTCACGGACCATCTGCCCCTTGGCCGTCCCCCCGATATTGGGATTGCAGGGCAGGTTGGCCAGACTGTCCAGAGTCATGGTGAAGAGAATGACCTGCCGGCCAAGCCTTGCCGCTGCCAGGGCCGCCTCGCAGCCCGCATGGCCGGCCCCGACGACGATGATATCCGCCTGGCCCGCCAGGTAGGCGCCCGGCCGGTCCATGGCCTGCTTGAATGAAGTCACGCCCGTCACCTATTTGCCCACGCAAAAACGGCCGAAGATCTCTTCGATCAGGGTCTCGGACACATCGTCCCCGGTGATGGCGGCAAGCTCAGTTAAAGCCTCCTTGAGGCTGATGGCGACAAGATCGAAGGAGCGCGAAGCTATAAGATCGTTTTTGGCCTGGGCGACCAGAGCCAGTGCCCGGTCGATGGCAGCCTTGTGGCGGGCATGGGTCAGAAGCTCATGGCTTTCTGTGTCAGCAACCGGGACCTGCATCTCTTCTTCCGCCAAGGGTGCCTGGTCCAGGCGGCCCTCCTCTATGAAGCGGATGAGGACGCCGCGCAGCCGGTCCAGGTCTTCTTCCTGCGTCTGCGACCAGGTCAGTGATGGGATTTCGGGGTAACGCTGGACCGCGTAGCGGACCGGGTCTTCCTCTTGCGGCAGGGAGGACCTGAGGTCATCCTTGCCAAGGATCAGGAGGATGGCCTGCCCCCGGGCTATCAACCGGTCGATGCGCGCTTCTTCCAGACTTCTTTCTTCGGGAGGCAGGAGAGGGGGTGAGAGGACCCACAAGAGGAGGTCAGCTTCATCCAATGCCATCTCGGCTCGCAGGATACCCTGACGTTCAATGGGGTCGGGGCTTTCATGGGCGAGCCCTGCCGTGTCGGTCAGATGAATCAGATAGCCGTCCAGGGTCAGGTCGATCTCCACTGTGTCCCGCGTAGTCCCGGGAATGGGGCTGACGATGGCGCGGTCGCGCTGGGCCAGGCGGTTGAGCAGGGATGACTTGCCCACATTGGGGCTGCCGGCGATGACGACGGACAGGCCTTCCCGTATGACCCGCCCCTTGGTGAAGGTCTCCGCCAGCCGCAGGAGATCCGTCTCCACCTGATCCAATTCGCCGATCAGGTCCAGTCGGTCCTGGGGCCGCTCTTCTTCCTCGTCCCAGTCCAGCAGCATCTCCAGGCGGGCCAGGACCCCGTAGAGGCGGTCAACCCGCTGGCGGACCGTGCGGGAAATACCCCCGCGAAGCTGGCGGAAGGCCACCTGGGCCTGGCGGTCAGCCTGGGCTCCGATCAGGTCCATGACGGCTTCCGCAGACGACAGGTCCATTTTCCCGTTGATGAAGGCCCGGCGGCTGAATTCCCCGGGTCCGGCTGCCCGGGCTCCGGCTGACAGGGCGCTGGCCAGGATAGCCTGGCGGACCGCCTGGCCTCCGTGGCAGGACACTTCATAAAGATCTTCGCCTGTATAGGAGTGGGGTGCCCGGAAGCAGGCCAGAACTACCTGGTCGATGTCTGCCCAGATTCCCGGCGCCATTGTGTAGCCTTCCATGAGGGAAGGCCGAGGGAAAGCTGGGCTGGAGGGCCGGAAAAAGCGGTCGCAGACTTGGCCGGCCTGGGGACCGGAAATGCGAAACACCGCCAAGCCGCTCTCGCCCGGCGGTGTCGAAAAGGCCGCGATGGTGTCGATGGATGTGTCCTTCATGGCAGTCTCAGCCGATGATCTCCAATCCGGCCGTTGGTGAGATGACGACATAGCGGTGGGGATCGGCTCCTTCGCTGTAAGTGGTGATCCCCTCAGTCTCTCGCAGGCAGAGGTGAACAATCCGGCGTTCGGCAGGGGTCATGGGCTTGAGCCTGGATTCGCGGCCCGTGTCCAGAACACGCTCGGCCGTGCGGCGGGCCTGCTGCTGGATGCGCTGTTCGCGCCGGGTCCTGTAGCCTGCCACGTCAACGACCACCCGCAGGTGTTCGTCAATCCACCGGTTGGCCACGATATTGGACAGATACTGGATGGAATCCAGGGTCTCCCCGTGGCGGCCGATTGCGACGGCGCAGTCGTTGCCCAGAATCTCGATATGCAGACTTTCATCCTGGCCCAGATAGGACTCGATCCGGCCGTGAATTCCGATGCCGGACAGGATGGCTTCGACGTAATCCAGGGCGGCGTTCTCCGCAGCAGCCAGACCGCGGTCCTTGCTGTCCACCTTCCAGTCGCTGTCATCCCCGCCGTCGTCTTCCTCTTGAACCGGTTTGCGGCGGCTGGTCTGGGCTTTGGGGGGAGCTGGCTTTGCGGCCTTCTTCCCGTCAACTTCGGTGGATACCCGGACCCGGGCAGGCCGGCGTCCGAAACCCAGCAAGCCTCCCGTTTCGCCTTCGTCCAATACTTCAATCAGGGCGAATTCTTCACTGACTCCCAGTTCTTCCAATGCTTGACTGATTGCCAGATCGACCGTCCTTGCGGTCTTTTCAATGGTGCGTTCCATGCAGATAGCCTCCTCACGCACGAACAACGGAAAGCCAGATGTCCGCTGTTATCTGAGGCACGGCCCAAGCCGCGCGTTTGATGAAATCATTGGTCTTTGCGGCTTTTGAAGCGAGCGACAAAAGCTTTAAAACCACCTTGTTCCTCCGGACTTGCGGCCGACAGGTCACGGCTGCGCGACTTGTCAAAAACGGCCTGTTCATCCGCGTAAGCAAGCCGCAGGGGCTTGACATAATACTCATAGCCGATGGCTGATTGGATGATGTACATAATATTCTGGAAGAGCCAGTAGAGACACATGGCCGCCGGCATGCTGAACATGGTGAAAAGCATGACCATGGGCATGACCAGATTCATGCTCTTCATCATTCCGGCACCCGGATCCGGGTTCTGTCCGCGTTTGGCGGGATTGGCCTTTTCCCGCTGTTTTTCTTCCTTGGTCTTCTCGGGCCGGGCAGTGCTCTTGCGCATGATCTGCATTTGGAAGAAGTAGGTCAGCATGGTGATAACGATGAGCAGAACCAGGGGCAGCTGGACCTGCCATTCAGCGCCAAACCATTTGAGCGGGTTGATGGATGGGGTCATACCCAGGTCAATGCCAAGGAACCTGGTGTTGATGAACTGGGGCAGCTGAATCCAGCCTTTGGAAACCGACTGCTGGAGGGCGCTTCCCGAGGCGTTGAGGCCGTTGAGAACCGGAATATCCATGGAAGCCACGTTCTTGGCCTGGGCAACCGTCATCAGTCCCTTGGATTCAAGAAGGTCGGCCATCTTGTAGATGTTCTGGACATCGACGCCGCTGATAAAGCGCAGGGGGGCCCGGAAGATGTAGATGATGGGCCAGATGACAACCAGCTGCAAAAGGGTGGGCAGACAGCCCGAGGCCATGGAGATGCCGTTTTCCTTATAGAGCTGCTGGGTCAGTTCCTGAACTTTGGCCTGGTTCTTGGGGTAGCGCCGCTTGATCTCATTGACTTCCGTCTGCAGCATCTGCTGGCGCAAGGTCGAGCGCTGGCTCCTGAGGCCCAGGGGCATCAGGATCAGGCGGATCAGGATAGTGAAGAGGATGATGACAAGGCCGTAGCTGCTCAGCCAGGAATAGAGCGTACCGAGAATCAATCCGAACAGACTGTAAAGAGGGTCCAGCAAACCCAGCTGGACGGTAAACAATGATGCCATAAGTTTCTTTCCTTACTCGACGGACCGTCCGGTTGTCTGATGGCAGCAAACCGACGCCTCGCCTATACTTTTCCCCGGAACGGGATCATAGCCGCCCTTGCTCAGGGGATTGCAGCGCAAGACCCGCCAAAGAGCGAGCCCCGTGCCCCGTACTGCACCCCAGGTTCGGATTGCCTCAGCCGCATAGGCCGAACAGGTCGGCGAAAAGCGGCAGCAAGCCGGCCGGTTTGGAGACCAGAAGCGCTGATAAAAAGTGATCAGCCCCAGGAGGGCGGACGCCGGAAAAGACGGCCGGTCCTGAGACCGCCGCCTGGCCTTTTCTTTTTCGTCCTTGTTCTCAGTTTTCATCACGCACAAAGCCGGCCTGGTCTTCTTTCGGATCCGTCTGCCAGAAGCCTGCCCCCGATCCGACCAGCATGCGGCTGATCTCATCGGTCAGCAACATAAGGGCCGGCTCGTTTTCGGGCTGCCATCTTGCCGTTGCGATCAGGTCATAACCCGATGCGATTTCAACTCCGCTCAGCCGGAAAGACTCCTTGAGGAGGCGGCGTGCCCGATTGCGCGGCACAGCGCCCCGGATAGCCCGGCTTACGGTAAAACCGACACGCGAAGGCTTTTTTCTGGATTTTCCGCCATATGAAAAAGCGTGAAGTCCAAGCCAGCGGCCGCTCCGGTAAACGCCATGGCGGTATACGCGGGAGAAATCGCGGTTCCGTTTCAACCGCTCCGCGCTAGCCACCCTGCCTGTCCCCCGCACTAAGAGGAGAGCTTCTTGCGGCCCTTCAGCCTGCGGCGCTTCAATACAAGACGTCCGGCTGCAGTCGCCATTCTTTTTCTAAAACCGTGTTCGCGAGCGCGCTGCTTGCGTTTCGGTTGATAGGTCCGTTTCATGGTATTCCCCCAAACAAATTCTTTATGTCAACGTTATAAAAACGCAACCATCCGTCTCGCCTTGATGAAAATCAGGGCATAACGAACGAATTATACTGAATCAAGTCCCCTTACGTCAATCAGGCCTTCCGCCTGACTTCTTCTCTTAGTTCCCCGCGCACCGCTCAGCGGCTTCCACCACATGCTGCATGAGGATGGTGGTGGTAACAGAACCGACGCCCCGGGGTACGGGTGTGATATTGGCCACAATGGGCTCCACCTGATCAAAAGCCACGTCGCCGACCAGGCGGCCGTCCTCCGTTACATTGATCCCCACATCAATGACCGTCTGTCCCGCTGATACCATATCGCCCGTCAGCATCTCCGCCTTGCCTGCGCAGGCAATGATCAGGTCGCTTTGGCGGGTGACGGAAGCCAGGTCGACGGTCCGTGTATGGCAGATGGTTACGGTGGCGTGCTCAGCCAGAAGCATGAGGGCGACCGGTTTGCCGATGACCAGGCTGCGGCCGATGACAGCTGCCCGTGCCCCCTTGATGGGAATCCCGTAATGCTTGAGCATGGCCAGGGAGGCCTCGGCCGTGCAGGGGGCAAATCCTGTGCCGGAACCGGCAAGCAGGCCTGCCATGGAGGCAGAGGTAATCCCGTCCACATCCTTTTCGGGGCAGAGGGTGTTACAGACGTCTTCCTCGTCCAGATGCGAGGGCAGGGGCCGGAAGATCAGGCAGCCGTGGATGCTGTCATCCCGGTTGATCCTTTGGATCTCCTCCTTGAGGACCTCCGCCTCAATCTGGCTGTCAAAGACCCGGACAGATGTCTTTACCCCGACCATTTCCGCCCTTTTGACAGCGCCCCGTTCGTAGGAAATATCATCGCCCCGTTCACCGACCCGGATGATTGCCAGGGTGGGCTCCACACCTTTGGCCTGCAAATCCTGGACACGGACCTTCAAGTCCTCCACCATACGGTCTGCAACCTCTTTGCCAAGCAGAATGTTCGCCATAATGTCCTCCAGTCTTGAGCCCTTCTTCCCCAGTTTGTTTATTCTAGCATGAAAAAGCGCCGCCTTCATGTCAGGAAGAGGCGGCGCAATAAAAGCTGAAGGGACTGCGGATCAGGCGTCGGTCTGGCTGCCTTCGCCTTCCTTTTTGCTGACGGCCAGACGTCCGGCCTGGGGATCAAGATCGATGACTGCGGTATCACCGCGTTCAACCGTCTTCTCCAGAAGGGCTTCGGAGAAACGATCCTCCACTTCGGTCTGGATCAGGCGGCGGAGGGGCCTGGCCCCGTATTGGGGTTCATAGCCCTGATCTGCCAGCCAGTCCTTGGCCTGATCCGTCACCTGGGTCATGAGGCCGATGTCCGCGATACGGGCGGAAAGGCGGTTGATCATGATCTCCACAATCTGTCTCATGGTCGGCCGGTCCAGCATGCGGAAGAAGATTATCTCATCGACCCGGTTGATGAATTCGGGCGAGAAAGCGCGGTGGAGCTCTTCCATAACCAGATCGCGGGCCTCCTGATAGGTTTTGCCGCCGTAGATCTCCGCATCCGCTTCCTTGCTTTCCTCATCCTTGTGCTCAAAGGCAAAGCCGATACGCCGCCCCTCAGGGCCGACAAGCAGGCGGGCGCCGATGTTGGAGGTCATGATGATGATGGTGTTCTTGAAATCCACCGTCCTGCCCTGGCCGTCGGTCAGGCGGCCGTCCTCCAGAATCTGCAGGAGGGCGTTGAGGACATCGGGGTGGGCTTTCTCTATCTCATCAAAGAGAACCACCGAGTAGGGGCGCCTGCGAACCTTCTCCGTCAGTTGGCCGCCTTCGTCATAACCGATATACCCGGGAGGCGCTCCCAAAAGTTTTGACGTGTCGAACTTCTCCATGTATTCCGACATATCGATCCGGATCAGGGCCTGCTCGTTGCCGAAGAGGGTCTCAGCCAGAGCCTTGGCCAGCTCCGTCTTTCCGACTCCCGTGGTCCCCAGGAAAATGAAGGAACCGGTCGGCCGGCCGGGATCCTTTAGGCCCAGCCTTCCCCGGCGGATAGCCTTGGAGACAGCCTCTACGGCTTCATCCTGGCCCAGGACCCTGCTCTTCAGGTCATCTTCCAACCTGCGGAGCTTCTCACTGTCATCTTCGGTCAGACTCCTGACAGGGATGCTGGTCCAGCTGGACACAATGTCCGCAATCATATCCGCGGTCAGGACGGGCCAGGACTCCCGGTTGGCATCCAGTTCGCAGTCGTCCAGCTCATGGAGGCTTTGGGTCAGCTGGTCTTCTTTGGCCTTCAGCTCCGCGGCTTCTTCAAAGGCCTCTTCCCTGACCGCCCGCTCTTTTTCTGCCGTGACAGCGTCCAGCTCTTCTTTCAAATCGCGGGCTTCCTGGGAACCCCCTTCCCGGTTGATCCGCAGACGCGAGGAGGCCTCGTCAATCAGGTCGATGGCCTTGTCGGGCAGGTAACGGTCCGTGATGTAGCGGGTCGACAGCTGAACAGCCGCCTCGACCGCCTCATCCGAAATGCGCACTTTGTGGTGGCATTCGTAATGGGGGCGGAGGCCGTAGAGAATCTCCACCGTATCCTCTTCACCCGGCTCGTTGACCATGACCGGCTGGAAGCGCCGCTCCAGAGCCGAATCTTTTTCGATGTGCTTCCTGTATTCATCCAGGGTTGTGGCGCCAATGACCTGGACTTCGCCCCGGGCCAGCATGGGTTTGAGGATGTTGGAGGCATCCATGGCCCCTTCCGAGGCGCCGGCACCGATGATGGTGTGGAGTTCATCTATGAAGAGAATAATATTGCCCGCTTGGATGGCCTCGTCGATCCCCTTCTTCAGGCGTTCCTCAAATTCGCCCCGGTATTTGGAACCGGCCAGCATTCCCCCCAGATCCAGGGAAACCAGGCGTTTGCCCCGGAGCAGGTCGGGCACATCATCCGAGATGATCCGCTGGGCCAAACCTTCCGTAATGGCCGTCTTTCCAACCCCGGGCTCGCCGATCAGGACCGGGTTGTTTTTGGTCCGCCGGCAGAGGATCTGCTCGATGCGGCGGATTTCTTCCTCACGACCGATGATGGGGTCGAAACGGCCTTCCGTGGCCAGCTGGGTCAGATCCCGGCTGAATTTATCCAGATTGGGGGTGCCGGATTCACCCGAAGGTCGGCCGGCCCGGCCGGACTCCGGCCGATCCCGCGAAGGGTCGGCTGCCTTGGGGGCTCCCTCCTGGCTGCGGTCGGAAAGCAGACTGTAAAAAGGCCTGGGTGAAATACCGGTCTCTTCCAGGATCCGGACCGCCACGCTGTCGCCCTCGCGCAGGATACCCATGAGAAGATGCTCAGGCTCGATGATGCCGCTTGAGGTCCGGCTCTCGGCCTCCTTGGCGGCCAGATTGATAACCAGGCGGGTGCGGGGCGTCATCATGCCGATGATCTGGTTGCCGTCGATGTGGTCCGTCTCCTCCGGGTCGATGGATACCGGCTGTTTGTGGTTGAGAACGGCCAGGTGACGGCTGACGGTCTGGGTGTTGAGCCCCGCCTGACTCAGCAGATCCGAAGCCAGGCCCGACCGCTCCGCGGCGATGCCGGCCAAGAGGTGCTCGGTCCCTATATATCCTGTCTCAAAGGATCGGGCGGTCGCCCAGGCTGAGCCCAGCGCCTCCCCCGCTCTTCTTGAAAAACGTATCATCATTTTTTGATCCCTCCTGTTTCCGCCAGGGTGCGCCGGATCAAATCGGCGCGTGCCTGGTCACGTTCTCTTGCTTCCATGGGCTTCCCATGGGCCTGCTGGAGAGCACCTTCCCCCATAAGGGCAATCAGGTGCTGGATGGTCCTGTAATCCGGCAGGTCTTCAAAATTAAGCTCTTTCCCCAGCCGCACCAGGGACAGAAGACGCATGGCCTCCTCCCTGGTCATGAGCCGTGCATTCATGAGCTGGCCTCTGGCCCGGCCGATCAGGTCTTCCAGGCCTACCGGATCCCCGGCATACAGAGCCTGTCTGGCCTTATTCTCCTCCTGGGCAAGTTCCAGAACCAGCCGCCCCAGGTCAGAAATGATGGCTTCTTCCGTGACCCCCAGGGTGACCTGATTGGATAATTGGACCAGGTCTCCCACGGCATCGGTGCCTTCCCCTTCGGCTCCCCGCAGGGTAAAGCCCGCGCGGGTCAGCTTATCTGCCAGCGATTTAACCACACCTGATCGGATTAAGCCGGGCAGGTGGAGCATGACGGAGGCCCGCATGCCTGTCCCCGTATTGGTCGGACAGGCCGTCAGATAACCCAGCCGATCGCTCCTGGCAAAAGGCAGCAAAGATTCAATGGAAGCAGCGCACCGGGTCACGGTCTGTGCTGTTTCCTCCAGCCTCAAGCCTGCGCTGACCGCGTAAAAGCGCAGGTGGTCCTCCTCATTGACCAGGATGCCGGAGGACTCACCCGGGAAAAGCAGAAGGGCCTTACCCGCTGTCTTGTCCAGCATGGCTCGGCTGATGATGCGTCGCTCAGCCAGAGCCAGGGATTCGATGCTTCCCAGCTGGGCCAGGTCAACAACCAGCGCCTTGTCCCCGTCTTCCTGACAGATGGACCGGAAAGCTCCGATCACACGGGCCTTGACATAATCTTCCTCCTGGGGCGTCAAACGCCAGGGAAAGGGTGTGTGCTCCAGGTTGCGGGCCAGGCGGACCCGGGTGGAAATCACCACGTCGCTTAAGGGACCTTCTTCCAGATACCAGGCCATCAGGCTTCTCCCTGCGGGCTCTCTTCCTGCCTGATCAGATCGCGCAGGCGGGCTGCCTCCTCGTATTCTTCACGCCGGACGGCTTCTTCCAGCCTTTGTCTCAGGCGGTCTGCCCGGCCAGCTGCTTCCTTGCCGGAGGCCTGTTCCAGGTGGCGGGTGTGGCCCTGCACCCGTTTGAAGACGGGCTCCAGGAGGTCTGCGAAGGTCTCGTAGCATTGGCTGCAGCCCAGAAGGCCTTTCTGGCGGAGCTGGTCCTCGGTCTCCCCGCATGCAGGGCAGCGGGCAGGCGTCGGTTTTGCTTTCTTCTGACCGGTCCTGGCGTAGCCAAAGAGCGAAGGCCCCGGCAAAAAGGCGTCCAGGATGCTGCCCCAGTCTGACAGGGGGAAGAAATCCTCTCCCTGGCCGGCGCAGCGGTCACACAGGTAGCGGACCTGACTGTGGCCGCCATGTGACCGGGTGACCTGGACAGCCGCCTGGGCCTGTCCGCAATTTTGACAGAGCATCTCTATTCCTCCCCGCCGCCCCAGGCGGCGATCCTGGCCAGGAGATTGGCCGCAAGGTCGGAGCGGACCCGGTCGCGCGACCGGGCATCAACCTGACGTAGAGAGCTGTCCGAAGTGCAAGCCTGCAGGAGTTGGGCCGTTTCCTGTGAAATCAGGTCCAGACTCAACAGCTGATCCGCCAGGACCCTGGCCTGGTGTTCACTCAGGCGGTCGGACAGGGAGCGGACCAGGTGCATGAGGTATTCGGAACCGCCCGACGATGGAATCCGCCGGATGCGGACATAGCCGGCGCCTCCGCGCCTGCTTTCAACCACATAGCCCTGCCGGTGGCCGAAGCGGGTGGCGATCACATAGGTAATCTGTGAAGGGGCCACCTCCAATTCAGCCGCGAAGGCATTGCGGGCGATCTCACAGAAACCGTCCCGTTCCTCCATCAGCTCAAGTATGGTCCGTTCAATCCGATCGGTCAGGCTGCTCATGGGTTCTCATCACTTCCAGTACTAGTCTTTGACTGTCTTTGACTTTATTATAAAGGGCCTTCAGGCCTGCTGTCAATCACGCGGAGCAAAGAAAAACCCCGGCGGCTGCCGGGGTTTCATGCATTAGATTTCGGTATCCGACCCGTCCGGGAAGTCCGGGAGGTCGAAAAGATCCAGAAGGGGGTTGCTGTCTTCAGGAGCCGGGTACTCGGGCGGAGTCAGGTCAAAGGAACACTTGTTGACAAAGACCTCCGGGTCCAGCCCCATCTCCTGCATGTAAGCTTCGTACTCTTCCTGTGTCTCATGGGTGAAACCCAGATCCATGGCCGATTCCTCGTATCCGGTCCGGGCGATGCGCTCATCGGCCGTGGCATTGAGGACCGGCATGTTAGCCGGGACAACCGGGATGGCGCTGATGTTGCGGTAACGGGCCAGGCCGGTTCCCGCGGGGATCAGCTTGCCGATGATGACGTTCTCCTTGAGACCTTCCAAAGGATCCACCTTGCCCTTGACAGCCGCGTCCGTCAATACCCGGGTCGTCTCCTGGAAGGAGGCGGCTGACAGGAAGGACTCGGTCGCCAGGGAGGCCTTGGTAATCCCCAGGAGGACCTGTTTGCCGTCGGCAGGCTGGAGACCATTCTCCTCTGCTTCGGCGTTGGCCCGGTGGTATTCGGCCATATCGACCACACTGCCTGTCAGGAGCGGTGTATCACCGGGGTCATCGATCTTGAATTTTCTCAGCATCTGGCGGACGATGATCTCGATGTGTTTATCATTGATTTCAACGCCGTTGTTTTTGTAAACCTTGAGAACCTCGGCAATGATGTACTTCTGGACGCCGCGGGCTCCCTTGATCTTCATGATGTCGTGCGGGTTGACTGAACCGTCCGTCAGCAGGTCCCCTTCTTCCACCAGATCACCGGTATCGACAATCAGGGGGGTTGAGATGGGGATGCTGTATTGTTTGGTGCGGCCATCGGCAGATGTAACCGTCACATCGCGCCGGCGTTTCTCGGTCTCGCTGACCGTAACAGTTCCCGACAGCTCGGTAATGACCGCCTGCCCCTTGGGCTTTCTGGCTTCAAAGAGTTCCTCAACACGGGGAAGACCCTGTGTGATGTCGTCGCCTGAAGCGATACCGCCCGTATGGAAGGTCCGCATGGTCAGCTGGGTTCCGGGCTCGCCGATGGACTGGGCGGCCATGATGCCGACCGCTTCTCCGATGACGGTCGGGCCGCCTGTGGCCAGATTCCGGCCGTAGCACTTGGCGCAGACTCCCTTATCGCACTGACAGGTCAGATTGCTGCGGATGGGGATGCGGGCCATACCCAGTTCCTCGATCCGGGCCGCCGTGGAATTGCTGATCATCTGGTTCTTTTCGACCATGACCTCCCCGGTTTCGGGGTGCAGGATATCCTGGGCGGCAAAACGCCCCTCAATCCGATTGGCCAGGCGTTCAACCACCCGTTTGGTCTTGCCGCCCACAACGACGGGCGAGACTTCGATGTACTCTTCGGTGCCGCAGTCTTCACTTCGGATGATGACATCCTGGGAAATGTCGACCAGACGCCGGGTCAGATAGCCGGAGTCAGCTGTCTTCAGAGCCGTGTCAGACAGTGATTTACGGGCTCCGTGCGAGGAGATGAAGAATTCCAGAACGTTCATGCCTTCGCGCAGGTTGGACTTGATGGGAATCTCGATGGTCCGGCCCGAGGTGTCGGTCATATTGCCCCGCATACCGGCCAGCTGTTTGATCTGGTCAATGGTACCGCGGGCGCCGGACAGGGACATCATGTAGATGGGGTTATGAACGCCCAGGCGCTCCTTGAGGGCTTCGGTGATCTCGTCGGTCGTTGAACGCCAGATCCCGACAACCGTCCGATAGCGGCCTTCCTCGTTGAGGAGGCCCAGCTGGTACTGCTGGTTGATGTGCTCTACCCGCTCTTCGGCCACGCGGATCAGTTCCTCTTTAACTTCGGGGACGATCATGTCGAAGATGCCGATGGAAATACCGCCGACGGTGGCGTAGTGGTAGCCCAGGGTCTTGATCTCGTCGAGGACCCGTGCCGTCTCGGTTATGCCGCAGACGTGGATGGACCGCTCGATGATCTTGGCCAGCTCCCTTTTGCCGATGACAAAGTCGCATTCCAGAGCAATCTGGCTGGCATCATCCTGGCCGCGCTCAATATAGCCAAGGTTCTGGGGAATGATGCCGTTAAAGATGAAACGGCCCAGGGTGGATTCGACAAGACCCCTGTAGAGCTTGCCATCGCGCTCGACTTCCCTGCGCACCCGGATCCGCTGGCCGATGGTGATCTGCTTGGTATCGTAGGCCATCATGGCCTCCTCCAGGTTGGAGAAGGTCCGCAGGGGGGCGTCGGGAGCCATTTCCGGATTGGCTTTCTCATTGGTCAGGTAGTAACAGCCCAGGACGATGTCCTGAGTCGGTACTGTAACCGGTTTGCCGTCCTGAGGTTTCAGAAGGTTGTTGGATGACAGCATGAGGAAGCGGGCTTCCGCCTGAGCCTCGGCAGACAGCGGTACGTGGACCGGCATCTGGTCGCCGTCGAAGTCAGCATTAAAGGCTGTACAGACCAGCGGGTGCAGCTGAATGGCCCGGCCCTCGACCAGTACCGGCTCAAAGGCCTGGATACCGAGTCTGTGGAGGGTTGGGGCGCGGTTGAGGAGGACCGGATGGTCCTTGATGACCTCATCCAGCATATCCCAGACAATGTCGCCGCCCCGTTCCACCTGGCGCCTGGCTGACTTGATGTTCTGCGCGTATCCGTTGCGCATGATCTCGCGCATGACGAAAGGCTTGAAGAGCTCAAGGGCCATTTCCTTGGGCAGTCCGCACTGGTGAAGTTTCAATTCCGGGCCGACCACGATGACGGAACGGCCGGAGTAGTCTACGCGCTTGCCCAGAAGGTTCTGGCGGAAGCGGCCCTGCTTACCCTTGAGCAGGTCGGACAGGGACTTGAGGGGGCGGTTGCCCGCACCTGTAACCGGGCGGCCGCGGCGGCCGTTGTCGATCAGGGCGTCAACTGCTTCCTGGAGCATACGCTTTTCATTGCGGATGATGATGTTGGGCGCCCCAAGCTGCAGGAGCTTGTTGAGGCGGTTGTTGCGGTTGATGACCCTCCGGTAGAGATCATTGAGGTCGGAGGTGGCAAAACGTCCGCCGTCCAGTTCCACCATGGGCCGAAGCTCGGGAGGAAGGACCGGCAGGACATCCAGCACCATCCAATCAGGCCGGTAGCCGGAGTTCTTGAAGGCCTCGACCACTTCCAGGCGCTTGATCAGGCGCAGCTTCTTCTGGCCGCGGGCATGGGCCAGCTCCTGCCTCAGGTCGGATGCCAGTGTCTCGACATCGATGCCGGCCAGCAGGTCGCGGATGGCCTCCGCTCCCATCTTGGCCACAAAAGAATTGCGGCCGTACTCAAGCGAGGCTTCACGGTAATCGCGCTCGTTGATGATCTGCATGCGGCTGAAAGCCGTCACGCCGGGATCAATCACGATATAGGCGGCGAAGTAGATGACCTTCTCCAGATTGCGGGGAGACATGTCAAGCATGAGTCCCATGCGGCTGGGGATACCCCTGTAGTACCAGATGTGCGTCACCGGCGCCGCCAGGCGGATGTGACCCATCCGCTCCCGGCGCACCTTGGACAAGGTGACCTCAACACCGCACTTGTCGCAGATAATATTGCGATAGCGCCTGGTCTTGTATTTGCCGCAATAGCACTCCCAGTCCTTGGAGGGGCCGAAAATTTTCTCACAGAAGAGGCCGTCCGTTTCCGGTTTCAGCGTCCTGTAGTTGATGGTCTCAGGTTTTTTGACCTCGCCCTTGGACCAGGTCAGTATTTTCTCCGGTGAGGCCAGACCGATACCGATTGATTCAAAATTACCAAGCTCAGACATAGATGGTCCTCCTCCCCTTATTCCTCATCCTCATCCTGCCCATCTTCGGGCTCCTTTTCATCTTCTTCCAGGTCGCTGACAACGGCCCCTTCCTCATCAAGGACGCCGTCTGTGAACCCTTTGCCCGCCAGGGATTCCCCGCCGGCTTCCAGGACCACGTCATTGCCCAGCATGGTGAGCAAGGTCCGCCCGGTGACGGTTTCTTCCTCTTCCACGTCCCCGCTGTCGGGGATGTCCATCTCTTCGTTGTCTTCCGTCAGGATATGCACATCCAGTGACAGGGCCTGAAGTTCTTTGACCAGGACCTTGAAGGCTTCCGGCACACCCGGCTCGGGGATATTCTCACCCTTGACGATGGCCTCATAAGTTTTGGTTCTGCCCCAGATATCGTCCGACTTGACCGTCAGGATTTCCTGGAGGGTATAGGCTGCCCCGTAAGCTTCCAGTGCCCAGACCTCCATCTCGCCGAAGCGCTGGCCGCCGAACTGGGCTTTTCCGCCCAAAGGCTGCTGGGTAACCAGCGAGTAGGGACCGATGGACCGGGCATGGATCTTGTCGTCGACCAGATGCAGGAGCTTCAGATAGTACATGATGCCGACAGTGACCCGGTTCTCAAAGGGTTCACCCGTCCGGCCGTCATAGAGGATGGTCTTGCCGTCCGTCTCCATGCCGGCCTCCTTGAAGGCCTCGATGACATCCTGCTCATCCGCCCCGTCGAAAACAGGGGTGGCCATCTTGATGCCCAGCTTGTCCGCCGCCGCGCCCAGATGCAGTTCCAGCAGCTGGCCCACGTTCATACGGGAAGGAACACCCAGAGGGTTGAGGACGATGTCCAGGGGCGTGCCGTCCGGCAGGAAAGGCATGTCTTCCTCAGGGAGGATTTTTGACACAACGCCCTTGTTGCCATGGCGGCCTGCCATCTTGTCACCCACGGAGATCTTTCTCTTCTGGGCCACGTAGACCCGGACCAGCTTGGTGACGCCGTGCTTGAGCAATTCGTCGTTATCGCGGGTGAAGGTCTTGATGTCGACTACCACGCCGGATTCCCCGTGGGGAACGCGGACGGAAGTATCCCGGACTTCTCTGATTTTTTCACCGAAGATGGCCCGATAGAGTCTTTCCTCAGGGGTCAGTTCCGTTTCGCCCTTGGGGGTCACTTTGCCGACCAGAATATCGCCGGCGCGCACTTCGGCGCCGATCCGGACAACCCCCTCCTCGTCCAGATCACGCAGGGCGTCATCGGCTACGTTGGGGATTTCTCTCGTAATTTCCTCGGGACCCAGTTTGGTATCCCGGGCCTCACATTCGTATTCGGTGATATGAATGGAGGTGTAGACATCATCGCGAACCAGACGCTCGTTGAGCAAAATGGCGTCCTCGAAGTTGTAGCCCTCCCACATCATGAAGCCGATCAGGACGTTGCGGCCCAGGGCCAGTTCGCCCTTATCGGTTGAAGGACCGTCAGCGATGATATCACCCGCCTCGACCCGTTCACCGGCTGTGACCAGGGGCCGCTGATTGATGCAGGTGCCCTGGTTGGAGCGGTCGTATTTCTTGAGCCGGTAGGTGTCAACCAGCTGATCGTCCACCCGGATCCGGATCAGATTGCCTGCTACGTGCTCGACCAGGCCGCCGCGGCGCGCGACGATACAGACCCCGGAATCCTTGGCGGCCCGGTATTCCATACCGGTTCCGATCACGGGTGATTCCGTCTGGATCAGGGGAACTGCCTGGCGCTGCATGTTGGAGCCCATGAGGGCCCGGTTGGCGTCGTCGTTGCCCAGGAAGGGGATCAGGGAGGTTGCCACTGAAACCAGCTGCTTGGGCGAGACGTCCATGAGATCCACCTTGTCAGGATCAAGCTCAAAGAACTCGTCCCGGAAGCGGCAGGAAATCTTCTTGCCGACAAAGCGTCCTTTTTCATCCAGAGGTTCGTTGGCCTGGGCGATGTTGTAGCGGTCTTCCTCATCGGCGGTCAGGTAGCGGATCTCATCCGTCACCACCCCTGCCTCCCGGTCATAGACCCGGTAGGGCGTTTCAAGGAAACCGTAGCGGTTGACCCGGGCATAGGTAGCCAGGGAGTTGATCAGACCGATGTTGGGCCCTTCCGGTGTCTCGATGGGACACATGCGTCCGTAGTGGGAAGAGTGGACGTCGCGGACTTCGAAGTTGGCGCGTTCACGCGACAGACCGCCTGGCCCCAAGGCTGACAAACGCCGCTTGTGCGTCATTTCTGCCAGGGGGTTGGGCTGATCCAGGAACTGGGACAGCTGGCTGGATCCGAAGAATTCCTTGATGGCGGCGGAAATGGGCCGCGTATTGACAATATCCTTGGGCGAGGCCGCCTTGATATCGGGGATGGTTTGCATGCGCTCACGCACCACCCGGTCCATGCGCGAGAAACCGATCCGCATCTGGTTCTGCAGGAGCTCGCCGACCGAACGGATGCGGCGGTTACCCAGATGGTCGATATCGTCGCGTTCACCGACACCGTATTCAAGGCCGATGTAATAGCTCATAACGGCAAGAATGTCGTGCAGGGTCAGATGATGGGGAATCAATTCCTGTTTGCGCAAGCGGAGCTGGGAAAGCAGGAAGTCGGCCGGATCAGATGCCTCAAGGGCCTCTTCAACAATCTCACGCAGGGCAGGCGTGTAGACCGCCTCCGTGATACCAAGCGAGGCGTAGTCAATGGACTGGGCGATCTCGTGGCCCAGGAAACGGCTGATGTACTGGACAGCCTGGACACGTTCGTTGCCGACGATCCTGAGCTGGTGATCGAACTGGGTGACGGTATCTCCGATCCGGTGGATGGGGAAGACGTCGACCGAGTTGATGCCGGCCTGCTGAATGGCTTCGGCTGCTTCCGCCGTAATGATCTCGTTGGCCATGGCAAGAACTTCACCGTCGCTTGCGATAACATCAGCGGCAGCCAGGTGGCCGGTCAGACGGGCTGCCAGAGCCAGCTTCTTATTCAATTTATAGATGCCGACCTTGGCCAGGTCATAGCGGTTGGGCTGGAAGAAGTTGTTATGGAGCAGGGTCTGAGCCCCTTCACGGGTGTAGACCTCGCCGGGCCGCAGCTTGCGGAAGAGTTCCTGCAGGCCTTCATCCCTGGTCTTGCAGCCATCCTTTTGCATGGTCATGAGCAGGGATTCCTCGCTGCCCAGAACCTCAAGGATCTCCTCGTCGGTTCCGATGCCCAGTGCCCGGAGCAGGATGGTCAAGTGGAACTTGCGCTGGCGGTCAACGCGGACCCAGAGGATCCTTTTGGCGTCCGACTCAAATTCAATCCAGGCGCCCCGGTTGGGTATGACCTGAGCGGTATAGAGCTCGACGTCACTTTTATCGCTGATGATATCGAAGTAGGCGCCGGGAGACCGGACAAGCTGGCTGATGATGACGCGCTCGGCGCCGTTGATAATAAAGCTGCCCGTATCGGTCATGAGCGGGAACTCACCGATAAAGACATCCTGGGTTCTGATCTCGTCGTTAACACGGTCATGCAGCTGTACCTTCATATAAAGCTTGGCTGCGTAGTTGGCGTCTCTTTCTTTACACTCCTCAATCGAGTAGGTCGGATTCTCATAGTCGAAATCCCGTCCTATAAATGAAAGTTCGATATCCCCTGAAAAGTCAGTAATAGGCGAGGATTCTTCCAAGACCTCCATCAGCCCTTCTTCTATAAACCATTTATAACTGCTTTTTTGGATTTCAAGTAAATCCGGGATATCGAGGATTTCGTCAATTTTTGAGTACGACATTCTCTGCACTCGTCCGTATTGAACGGGCTTTATCATCAGCGATCACCTCACAAATCGAACCGGCCTGATTACGCTCGCATCTCCAAGCCGGCCTTGACGATGCTTCATCACGTGATATAATTGCATCATCGCAGGGCTGGTAACCACTGATTCCGTGGTTTTGGCACGCAAAGACAGCGCCGGCGACACATCAAATGATTCTAGCACGCTTTGATTTTTGAGTCAACAGCTTTTTTTATTTGAAACGAGACAAAAGTGAAATCGAGAAGGTCCCCACGCTTCATTGCGACTGTCCTCACGGTACGTGCCACACAAGCCGTCATGCGGCTCTTTGGGCTGAAGGCAACCCATTTCCCTGGTCAGCTGGCAAAAAAACTCTGCCCCGGTTTTCTGGCCCGTATCGACAAGCCCGACCGGATTATCGCCGTCACCGGGACCAACGGCAAGACCACGGTCGCCAATCTGGTCGCCGACATGGCCGGCAAGCTGGGCCTTTCCTTTGCCCACAACGCCTACGGGAGCAATATCGAGGAAGGCATCATCACTGCCCTGCTGGATGCAACAACTGTGACTGGCCGCAAAAAGAAGGAACTGGCCATCCTGGAAATCGATGAACGGGTCACCCGGGTTGTGTTCAAGGATCTCCAGCCGGATTACCTGCTGGTTACCAACCTCTTTCGTGAATCCTACCTGCGAAACGCCCACGGGGAATTTATCTACCAGATCCTGGACGACCATATCCCCGCCTCAACCCGCCTGATCGTCAACGCCGATGACCTCCTGTCCTCGGCCCTGGGCCGGAAACGGCCCCACAATTCCTTTGGGATCGCCCAGCTGCCCGAAGAAGAAACCTTCACCCGCAACCTCATCCGCGATGTCCTCCTTTGCCCTGACTGCGGCCAGCCTCTGACCGATGATTTCATCCGCTACCACCACGTGGGGCGCTCACGCTGCGATGCCTGCGGCTGGCGTTCCATGGAAGCCGACTACCAGGTTCTGGCCATCCGGAATTCCGCTGAACCGGACCGGGCCCTGGCCTACCAGGCCATCACCCGGGCAGATACCCTGGTCGTGGGCCATCGACAGGCAGACGGCCGCATGGAGGAAGAAAGCTATCCTTTCAGCGGCCAGACCATCCTGGATCTCTATAATGTCCTGGCAGCCATCACTCTTTTTAAAGTCCTGGGCTATGAGGCCGCGGCTGTCGCGGATGCCCTGACAGGCCTGACCATCGGCAAGTCCAGAAAAGAGATCGTCCGTGTTGGCAACAAGACCATCTACCGCATGCTGGCCAAGGGCAAGAACCCCATCGCGGTCAGCCGGGTAATCGATGCGGTCACCCTCTTCCCCGGCGACATCCAATTCATCCTCCTGGTTGACACCAGCGTGGAAAAGATGTCGGAGGAAGACAACACGGCCTGGCTTTATGACGCCGACCTGGCACTCCTGTCGGCTGACTCCGTCCGCCGTATTGTCATCGGCGGCCAGCGGGCCGAGGATATCCGCCTTGCCCTCCTCCTGGCCGGCGTGCCTGATGAAAAAATCGTGACGAGCCGGGACAAGAGCCAGACCGCCTCACTGATTGAGGAGTCCCCCGACCCCCAGACAATCGCCATCCTCTATGAACTTTACTCGGAACCTGTTTCCCGTAAGGTGACCCGGGACCTTAAAGACCGCCTGGCCAGACCCCTCTTGCACCAAGGAGACTCCCGCCATGAAGATTGAAATCATCTACGGTGAACTGGCCAATCTGCTGGGCGAACATGGCAGCCAGGAACTTCTTCGCCGAAGCTTCGGCGAAGACAGCCTGATCCGCACCCCCTTCCCCGACCGTCCGGCCTTCATGGACCAGGACGTCGATCTGGTCTACATGGGGCCCATGACCGAGCGAACCCAGCGCCTGGTCCTGGAACACTGGCGCAAAGACAAAGAGGCCTTCCGGCAAGCCATTGACAGGGACGTGGTCCTCTTCCTGGCCGGCAACGCCCTGGACCTGGTCGGCCGGACCATCCGCTACGTGGGCAGGGAAACCGTTGAAGCTCTTGGCCTCTACCCTTTTGACACTGTCTGTCAGCCCTACGACCGCTTCAACCAGGTAGTCTCGGGCTTCTTTGATTCCATGCCCGTCATGGGCTTCCGATCGCAATTTACCACCCATACAGGCGATGCCGGCGCCTTCCCCCTCCTCCGGATCACCCGGGGCAGGGGCATGAATGTCGACACCCAGGTGGAGGGCATCCGGGACCGTAATTTCTTCGCGACAGATCTCCTGGGCCCCTTCCTGATTCTCAACCCCGACTTTACCCGCTTGCTTTTCAAGGAGGCGGGCTTCAGCGGAGAACTGCCCTTCGAAGAGCAGATGAGGAAGGCGGCTGAAATCCGTTTCCAGGATTTTGAACAAACCTTCTACAAAAAGAAGAAGTCCCCCAGGCTTCTGCAGACTTATCTGCAAAAAGAGAATGAGATTCTGGGCCCCGCCAAAGATAAGGACAAGGGATAGGCCGGCACCAATCTGATCATTCCCCCCAACAAAAAAAAGCCCCTGCCGACTTGGCTGTCGGCAGGGGCCGCTTATTATTTAGCCCGCTGGGGTCAGCTGGGGAACGGTTTGGTCGGGTTCGGTCGGCGCTGCTCCGAAGAGGGCGTCAAAGAATCCGGTTTTGCCAACGAATTTCATTCCAAAGGAATGGCGGACAACCTCCGCTTCTTCCGAAACGGCCTGAATCCACTCGTTGAGGTGGGCGTCCATGAGCAGATCACGGATCTTGCCCGGCAGCTCCAGCTCTTCTCCCAGGCCCTCAAAATACATGATGTGCCAGCCGTGCGTGGTCTTGACCAGGCCTGTATCGCCTTTCTTCCGGCCCTCTTCCGTGCTCCACTGCTCAAACTCGCGGACCATGGTGCCTGAGGCGACATCGGAGTAGAGGCCGCCGGCCGCTTTGCTGCCGGGGTCCACACTGTGCTTGACCACCAGCTTGACGAAGGAAGCCTCGCTGCGGTCACCCTGCATGAACTCTGCCAGGATGTCCCTGGCTTTCTTTTCGAGTTCTTCATCGGTCAATTCTTCCTGGCCGTCACTGTTGGCGATCAGGATGTGGCGGACCGAGTAAGGCTTGAAATCATCGCGCATGCGTCCCGTGAACTGAACCAGAGTGACTTGATTGGTCCCCTTGATCACTTTGGCATCCCCGGCCTTGCGGTCTTCGGCCTTGAGGAAATCCAGAATGGCTGAGGCGATGGAACCGGTTCTGGCTTTTTTGACAGTCAGGGAATCGGGATTCTTATTGATGGCTTCGGCCTCTTCCTCGGAGACATACTTGAGGACGGTTTCGAGGAAAGAGAATTCTTCCAGGTCGCCAAGAGCCAGTTCGACTGTTTCGAAGAGGTCCTCCAGGGCGTCAGCCTTTTCCTCCGCCGTGGCGCCTTCCGCTGTCTCCACCTTGAAGACATAAGTTTGATAAGAGTAGAGATCCAGGCTGTCCTTGTGTTCTTCATAGAAGGCTTCGACCGCCTGGTCGGACTGGTCTGCCTTCTCCCGGATGAACTCCTGGTAGTAGTTGATCAGCATGGAGTTGCGCAGATCGCGTTCAACCATGCGGAGCGAAACGCCCGGCCCATAGTAGAGCTTGACCAGGCTGCTGACACTGCGGCCGCTGGTCAGGGCCATGTCCGTGAACTGTTCCTCCAGGGATTTGGCGGTCCGGTCGATGGCGGCTGCCTGTTCATCCGTCAGTTGGAAGATCCCCTGCTCAATTTCATTGAGAGCGGCACTCATAAAGACGATGCTGGGGATCAGCTGGTTGATGAAGTCTTCGCGGATAGTCTTGCCGGCGCTCATCTGGGACGCCTGATCCAGAATTTCCTGAAATTCCTCGGTGAATGCCAGTCCGTATTGTTCCGAGGCGGTCATGTTGCCCAGAACCATATTGAAATCAGCAGCCGTGACTTTGCGTCCTCCAACCGTCATGGCAGTGGCGTAGCGGGTTACCAGCCCCGTGGACGAAATCAGCCAGACCAGGAGGCCCAGAACAAGCACGACGGCCACCAGGGCCAAGGTGACTTTCTTCCAGATCGAATGGGATTCAATTTTCTTCTTATGACCATCGGATCCCTTCATCCGGGCAAGCCTCGATTTCCGTTCTGCACGGGCGACCTGGTGTTTCCAATCCGTTGTTTCTTTCTTTGCCATGCCATTACCCTCTTTGTGTCAGTGCTGGCCTGCGGAATCCAATCCATGCAAGCCTAGGAAAGTGTAGCACAATCGCAGGCGATTGCGTAAAACCGGGGTCTGGTTACCTCTCGTCCCTGCGGCAGAGCCGCCCGGGCAGAGCCTCAAAGTCCTCCAGCCAAAAGGTCGGCTGCAGCCGTTCGATCTCAGCGCGGTCCATGGCTGTCCAGCTGACCGCAGCGAAATGGCATCCGGCCCCCCTGGCGCTTTCCAGGTCACGGGCCGTATCACCCACGTAGAGAACCTGATCAGGATCCTGGATGCCCAGCTGATCCATGGCCAGGAGGATGGGGTCCGGATAGGGCTTATGGCGGACGGTATCCTCGGCGCAGACCGCCGCGTCAAAGAGCGGGTGCAGATCGAAGGTATCCAGACAGAGCAGCATGCCGTCACAGCGGCGGGCCGTGACCACTCCTGTCAGAAAACCCCTGCTGCGCAAGGTTTGGAGCATGGACAGGGCGCCGCCAAAGAGTCTGCTGTGGCTGGATGTCCTGGGGACGCTCCAGTTGATATACTCCTCCATGAGAAGAGGGCCGTGCTCGCCGTAGCGGTCAAAGGTCGTTGTCAGCGGTTCCCCGATGGTGGCCAGGATTTCCTGGTCGCTTGGCACCTGGCCCAGGATCTTCTCGAATGTGTGCCGGTGGGAAGCCAGGATCAGGGGCACCGTGTCCATAAGTGTGCCGTCCAGATCAAAGAGAACGGCTGAGACGGGCAGCCTCTTTTTGGAATCAAAGGTCATTGCCTTCCTCCTCCCCGGTCTCGTGTTTGACCAGCCGGACCCGGACGATTCGGTTGTCGGAGATGGCCAGGACATGGAAGGTCAGGGGGCCGTATTCTACGACCGGGCGCTCATCCTCTTCGGGAATCCGGTCAAGGAGGTCAATCAGGAGACCTGCCACCGTATCGTATTCGTCGTCCATATGGACTCCGGTCACACGGGCCAGCCGGTCCAGGGGATAGGTCCCGTCGACCAGCCAGGTGTCCGGCGTGATTTCGATCAGTTCCTGCTCCACATCGTCGTACTCATCCTCGATGCTGCCGACAATCTGTTCGACCAGATCCTCAATGGTCAGAAGGCCGGCCGTCCCTCCGTATTCGTCGATGACAATGGCCATCTGGGTGTGATTCTTCTGCATTTCGCGGAAAAGGTCGCTGATATTGCGGGTCTCCGGGGTAAACCAGGCAGGCCTCATAATTTCTTCCAGGGAGAAGGGACCGTCCCCGCCCGGCTGCTCGCGATAGAAAAGCAGATCCTTGGCATGCAGGATCCCGATGATCTTGTCGATGGACCCCTCATAGACGGGGTAGCGGGTGTACTTGGTCTCGTATAAAAGAGCCATGGTCTCCGAAAGACTTGCCTCCAGGGGCAGGGCGTCGATCTCGGTCCGGTGGGTCATGACCTCGGCTGCGATTTTATCGTCAAATTCAAAGAGATTGGCGATCAGCTCCCGGTTGTCATCTTCGATGGCTCCCTTGGCGTGACCGGCCTCCAGCATCTGGAGGAATTCTTCCTCGGTCGGTGCCGGTTCAGGAATCTCGATCTCGGGCAGGCGGAGAATTTTCAGGATGAGTCCGCCCAGAACTGAAAGCAAGCCATCCAGGGCACCCGCCAGGAGAAGCAGGGGGAGCAGGAAGGGGAAAAGCCTGCGGGCAAGAACCCCTTCCTTGCGGCCGGCAGCTCTTTGGGGTATGACCAGCCCCAGGAGAAGGAGCAAAAATAAATGGAGGAGCGACCAGGCAAGCGTCAGCCAGGCCATGAGAGAGAGAGAAAGCGGGCCAGCCATCCGGATCAGGGAAGGGACCGTCACCAGGCTGCCCCAATAAAAATAGGCCGCGCCGACCAGGACCAGGGTCAGGGTGATCCGCCGGTCCAGGCGCAGGGGATCTTTCAGAAATGAATGGAATAAGCGTCTTCTGGAAGCAGTTTCCGGGGCATCCTCATCGACCCTGACCGCCGGCAGAAGTCTGACTGCCTTGCGGAAGGCCGTCAGGAGGCCGAAGAGCAGAAGCAGGAGGAGGGTAACCGAAATGGCCAGCCCGCTGGAGACACCCTCTGCGGGGATCAGGATCCCTTCCGGGCTCATCAGCCAGGCCCAAGTGGAAACCATTTTGTCTTGTCTCCTTCTCTTGCTCGATTTCCCTCTTTGCCAGCAGCAGGAGGGTATGAAAAGAAAAGATCAGTCACTTTCATGCCGATCTTCTCATCATGGCCTGCGGGCAGGGACTTCGAAAGCCCTGCCGCAGGCAGCCTGAAATTTACTCTTCGCTTTGCGCAGCCGCAATAATCCGTTCTGAAATATTCTGGGGCACCTGCTCATAGCGGACAAAACTCACGGTAAACCAACCGCGCCCCTGGGTCATTGATTTCAGATCCGTGGCGTATTTGGCAATCTCCGCGCGCGGAGCTTCCGCCTCAACAATCTGGAAGCCCTGGATGGAGTCGGGGTGAATACCCAGAATCCGGCCGCGGCGCTTGTTCATGTCGCCCATGATGTCGCCCAGGAAATCGTCGGGGATATGAACCATGAGCTGGTCGATGGGTTCCAGGAGAATGGGATCCGCCTGGGGAAGCCCTGCCCTGTAAGCCAGCCGCGCGGCCAGCTTGAAGGAGAGCTCGTTGGAGTCGACGTCGTGGTAGGAGCCGTCCACCAGGGTGGCCTTGAGATTGACAACCGGATAGCCGGCCAGGACACCCTCGACGATGGCTTCCTGAAGGCCCTTCTCAACAGCCGGGAAGTAGTTCTTGGGGACCGATCCGCCGAAGACTTCCTCGGCGAACTCCAGACCTTCCTGGGTGCCGGGCTCGAAAACGACCCACACATCGCCGTACTGGCCGTGGCCGCCCGTCTGCTTCTTGTGCCGGCCCTGGACCTTGACCTTTTTGCGGATGGTCTCGCGGTAAGCGATCCTGGGTTCATCCAGCCGGGCTTCGACGCCGAACTTGGACTTAAGCCGTGAAGAGATGACGTCAAGCTGAACCTCACCCAGACCCGACAGGCGGAACTGGCGGGTTTCAGGGTCGTTGACGATGTCAAAGGTCACGTCCTCATCCTTGAGGCGGACCAGGCCCTGCATGATCTTCTCCTCCTCACCCTTGTTGACCGGCGAAATGGCCAGGGTCAGACAGGGAACCGGCATCTCCGGCCCCTTGATCTTGAGGGGGGAAGACTTGACCGTCAGGGTGTCCAGGGTAACGGTGTCGGACAGCTTGGCAATGGCTCCGATATCGCCTGCGATGACGGTATCGGTCGGCTGCTGCTTCTTGCCGTTCTGAAAATTAAGGCCGATCAGGCGCTCGTCTTTCTCCTGATTGGCGTTGAAGACAGTTCCTTCGTCTTTGAAGGTGCCGGAGAAAACGCGGAAAAGAGAGATCCGGCCCACAAAGGAGTCGACGAAGGTCTTGAAGACAAAGGCAGCCAGGGGGCCGCTGCCCTCAGAGCGCAGGAGCACTTCCTCTCCGTCAGGGCGGACAGCCGTCACCGGGTGGCCGTCCAGAGGAGTGGGGAAAAAGCGTGTGAAGAGATCCAGGGCAAAGGCAATACCCATATTCTCCTGGGCGGAGCCGACAAAGACCGGCATGATGGACCCGGCAGCGATTGCCTGCCGCATGCCTGCCGCCTCTTCTTCCGGAGAGAAGGCCTGGCCGTCGAAGTACTTCTCCATGAGGGCTTCATCGTTTTCCGCGATCTGCTCGTTGATCTGATCCTTGTATTCCTCGATCAGGTCCGCCAGATCGGCCGGCAGGGCCGTCTCTTTCATTTCACCTTTTTTGCCTGCGAAGCTGTAGGCTTTGCCGCTCAAAACTTCGGCCAGGCCGGTCATACGCTCGTTTTCCAGGATGGGCAGAACCAGGGGGAGAACGCGCTGCCCATAAGCTTCACGCAGATCACTTAAGGTCTTCTGGAAATTGGCGTTGGGCTCGTCCATGCGGTTGATAAAAAAGGCGACGGGGATATTGGCGCCGGCGGCGTTGCGGACCGCTTTTTCCGCACCGACGGACAGGCCGTCCTTGGCCGACATGACAATGAGTGCCGTGTCGCCGGCATACATACCCAGAATCTGTTCGCCCAGGAAATCGAAATCACCCGGGGTATCGATCAGGTTGATCTTGTGATTTTTCCATTCGCACCAGGCCACAGCCGTGCTGATGGACAGACCGCGCCGCATCTCTTCAGCGTCAAAGTCCGTCACCGTGTTTCCTTCATTGGACCGCCCCATGCGGTCGATGACACCGGCGTTGAAAAGAGCGGCTTCGACAAAGGCGGTTTTGCCGACGCCGCCGTGACCCATCACGGTGATATTCCTGATTTTTTCCGTTGTAAGATTCATAGGTTCCCCCTTCGAGAAATCATTTTTTCATATTATATCCTATGCCCAAAGGGACCATGGGCAATAAGCCCTGTCCTCTTCCTTGTTCAGGCATAGGGTTCCAGCTGTGCCGTGAAGTGGCGCAGGATCTTCTCCTGGGAGATGATCCGGTAGCCCTTTATATCCGCCGCCTTTTCCATGACTCTCTTCATGGCTTTGGCGACATAGTCCAGATGAGCCTGTGTGTAAGTCCGGCGCGGGATGCAGAAGCGGGCAAATTCCATGGCCGCCTGGGGCTGCTCACCGGTCTCCGGATCCGGGTCCAGCATGAAGGAGCCCACGTCGCAGCCGCGGATGCCAGCCTCCTTGTACAGCTCCACGCAGATGGAATGGGCCGGGAAGCGGTCAAAAGGAAGATGAGGAAGAATCTGGCGGGCGTCAACAAAGACCGCGTGTCCGCCTGCAGGCTGCTGACAGGGGACGCCCATTTCGACCAGACTTTCCACCAGGTAACGTGTCTGTCCCATATAGGAGCGCAGGAAGGATTCCTCCACTCCCTCCTCCAGGCCTACGGCCAGGGCCTCCAGATCACGTCCGGCCAAACCGCCGTAAGAAAGGAAACCCTCATTGGGGACAACCTGGCGGCGGATACCGCGCATGAGTTCTTCGTCCTCGCGGACGGCAACCAGGCCGCCCATATTGACGATCCCGTCTTTTTTGGCCGAGAGGGTAAAGGCATCGGCATGGGCGAAAAGATCCCGGACAATCTCCCGGATGGACCGGTCCGCCTGGCCTTCCTCACGTTCCTTGATAAAAAAGGCGTTCTCAGCAAAACGGGCCGCGTCAATGACAAAGGGGATGCCGTATTCCCTGGCGATGGCAGCTGTTTCCGTGATGTTGGCCAGGGATACAGGCTGACCGCCCGCGGAATTGCAGGTAATGGTGACGACAATCATGCCCACCCGTTCAGGCCCGTACTGGCTGATCAGTTCCCTCAGGCGCACGTTGTCCGTATTGCCCTTGAAGGGGTAGTGGGATTCTGCGTCCAGAGCCTCCTTGACAACACAGTTGACCGGCCGGGCGTCACAGAGCATGACATGGCCCGCGGTCGTATCAAAGTGCATGTTGGACAGGGAAACCTGGCCCGGCTTGAGGAGGTTGGGGAAGAGCACCTTTTCAGCCGCCCGGCCCTGGTGAACCGGCTGGAAATACTTCCAGCCAAAGAGCTCCCGGCAGACATCCATCAGGCGGTAATAGCTCCGGGATCCCGCGTAGCTCTCATCGCCCAGCATCATGGCCGCCCATTGGCGGTCCGACATGGCGCCGGTCCCGCTGTCAGTCAGCATGTCAACGGCGACATCATCGCTTCTCAAACCAAAGAGATTGAAGTGGGCGCGCCGGATGGCTTCCTGGCGCTCCTCCCTTGTTGTAACCTTCAATGGTTCGACCATTTTGATCCGGTAGGGTTCGGGCATGTAAGTGGGCATGGTGTTCTCCTGTTTCTTATTGGATGTGTTCGAAAATAAAGGCCGCCAGATCGCTGTCGACCTGGTCCCGGCAGGTCTCATTGACCAGTTCGTGGCGGGCGCCTTCATAGAGTTTGACCGTAACCTGATCAAAGCCCAGGGCCTGGAGCTGCCTGCCGTATGCCGGCGCGGCCTTGCCCATGGACCCGACCGGGTCCTGATCACCGCTGGCAATCAGGATGGGGGTGGCTGTGTTCATCCTGGCCAGGTTCCGGCGTAAATAAAGAGTCTTCATGCCCTCGAACATATCCGCGAAGGCAGAGGCTGTGAACTGGAAGCGATTGCGGGGATCGGCGCAGTAGAGATCGACAATGGCTTCATCCCGGGTCAGCCAGTCACAGGGGGTCCGGTTGGGTTTGAAGTACTTGTTGTTGCTGCCCAGGGAGAGTTTGGTAAGAAACCTGCTCCGGTGGCGGGGTCCTTTGAAGGTCCGGATCAGCCGGGCAAGAAAAAGGCCTGTGGTAACCAGCCAGGCCGGCTGCATGCCGGTGCCCAGGATGATGACCCCTGCGAATTGATCCTCCGGGAAAGTGTGCAGGTATTGGCGGACCAGAAAAGATCCCATGGAATGACCCATGATAAAGGCGGGAAGATTGGGGTAGCGCTCACGGAGCCAGTACTGGACCGAGCGCATGTCCTCAAGGACACAGCGGTTGCCGTTCTTGTCGGCGAAGAATCCCCAGTCCTCCTGGGAGGAGACGGACTGGCCGTGTCCCAGGTGGTCGTTGCCGGCAATCAGGATCCCTTCTTCTGCCAGGGCACGGGCGAAACGGTCATAGCGGTCGATGAACTCGACCATGCCATGTGAAATTTGCAGGAGGGCGCGCGGCTCCCCTTTTGGTTCCCAGATGCGGACATATAAGTGCGTACTGCCGTCGGATGAATCCATGTATTCGGTTTTGCTCTCCATTCTCTTTCTCCTTCTTGGCATCAGAGCCCAAGACCGTAGCTTCAACTTGATTCAGTATAACAAAGCAGCCTCTGACCTGCGCCTGGCCGCAGCCTGCAAAATCTCCCTGACCTGACTGGCCGTCAGGGCCTCCATGACCTTGCGCCGGTCTTCGGATGAACCCGGGTAGCCCCGCAGATAAAAGGCAAAATGGGAGCGCATTTCCCGGACGGCCACGGGTTCGCCCAAATGGGCCATGCTGGCCTCCAGATGCCGGTTCATGACGGCCAGCCATTCCTCCGGCCCCGCGGGCGGCCCGCCTCTGAGCTGCCGGAAGATGAAGGGATTTCCCCTTGCGGCCCGACCTACCAGGAAGCCGTCACAGGCGGTCATGGCACGCATCTTCTCCAGATCACCGGGCTGAGCCAGGTCGCCGTTGCCCAGGACCGGGATGGACAGATTTTCCTTGACCTGGCGGATGACCTGCCAGTTCGCCTGGCCGGCGTAGTATTGGTTGAGCGTCCGGGCATGGACGGCCACCGCTGCGGCTCCCTCCTCCTCTGCCCTCCTGGCGATTTCCAGGGCATTAATCCGCTCGGGCGAAAGTCCCGACCGGATCTTGACCGTCACCGGCAGACCGCAGGGGCGGGCCGCCTTGACCGAGGCGCGGACAATCCGGCTGACCAGGTCCCCATCTCCCATGAGGGCGCAGCCGCCGCCTTCCCGCAAAACCTTGGGAGCGGGGCAGCCCATATTAATATCGATAAAGGCGGCAGTCCGGTAGTCGGGTTCCTGCATGAGCCGGTCGATGGCAAAGATATAATCGTCGGGATCCCGGCCGAAGAGCTGGATGCCCCACGGTTTGCCGCCGCCGGTCGCCTGAAGATAGCGGCCCGAGCGGAGCAGGCCGGGATCATGCCGGATCCCGCGAACGGAGACCAATTCGGTCACGGTGAAGGAGGCTCCCAGATCCGCGGCGATAGTCCGGAAGGGGGCCGTTGTAAAGCCGGCCATGGGAGCAAGGCCGACCGGCAGCGGTTCAAAGAGCGACAAAAAGCCCTCCGCCGGAGTTGTCACACCTGGGGGGAGGGCCTTGTCTTCGGTCTGCATGGTCGCTTGCAAAAAACCCGCGGCTGTCTAGTCCGACAGCTTGTGGATGAAAAGGCCGGACCGGAGTTTAGGCTCAAACCAGGTCGATTTGGGCGGCATAATCATCTCAGCGTCAGCAATGGCAAGCAGATCGTCCATGGTGGTCGGACAGAGAGCAAAGGCTGCGGCCCAGCCTCCGTCGACCCGGGCCTTCAGTTCATCCAGGCCGCGAATGCCCCCTACGAAATCAATCCGCTGGGAGGTTCTGGGGTCATCAATCCCCAGGAGGGGTGTCAGAACATTATTCTGCAGGATGGATACATCCAGGCTCTGGACCGGATCCAGTCCCTCAAAGAGGGAGGGAGGCGCCGTCAGTTTGTACCAGCGGCCATCCAGATAGAGGCAGAGCTCCGCTTTCTTATGGGGGTGGAAGGCCTGGCCGACGGGTTCAATCCGGTAGATGGCACCCAGTTTCTCCAGGAATTCCTCTGCCGTCATGCCGTTCAGGTCCTTGACCAGGCGGTTGTAGTCCATGATGAAGAGGTCTTCATCGGGGAAGACAACAGCCATGAAATAATTGAATTCAGCGTCTTTTGGTGCCTGAGGGAATTCTTCGCGGCGCTTGAGGGCCACATTGGCCGAGGTGGCCGACCGGTGATGGCCGTCGGCGATATAAAGGAAAGGAACCGTCTCAAAGAGGGCCTGCAGCTGATCGATGGCTTCCTGATCGTCCAGAACCCAGAAGATATGCGTGATGCCGTCTTCTGTCTTGAAGTCATAGACCGGATCGTTGAACTTGATGAAGTCACGGATCAGGCGGTTGATCTCTTCCTTGCTGCGGTAGGTCAGGAAAACCGGTTCCGTATGCGCGTCGCACTGGTCAAAATGGCGGGTCCGGTCCACTTCCTTGTCCTTGCGGGTGAACTCGTGCTTCTTGATCTCATTGGCCAGGTAGGCATCGACCGAGAAGGTGGCGACCAGGCCGGTCTGCACCCGGCCTTTCATGATCTGACGGTAAATGTAAAAGAGGGGGCGGTCGTCCTGCCTGAGGACGCCTTCCGCGATCATTTCATTGAGCCGGTCGCAGCCCTTCACGTAAACGGCGTCATCGTAATCATCGACTGTCGCGGGCAGATCAATCTCAGCCCGGACAACCCGCAGAAAACTCAGTTTATTGTCGCCGGCCATGGCCTTGGCCTCGGCCCGGTTCATTACATCGTAAGGCAGGCAGGCGATCTGTTCGGCCAGTTCCGCCAGGGGGCGGACAGCCCGGAAAGGTCTGACAAGTGCCATTACAATAACTCCTTTACCAGATCAACGATGTTATCGCCGATGCGGGCCTGAGCCTCCGCTGTTGCCGCCCCGATATGGGGGGTCATGGAGATCTTGTCGCACTGGAGCAGGCGCTCGTTGCGGGTGGGCTCTTCGCGGAAGACATCCAGGGCAGCTCCTCCGACCTTGCCGGATTCGATGGCGTCAACCAGGGCATCTTCATCAATGATGCCGCCGCGGGCGCAGTTGATGATAAAAACGCCGTCCTTCATCTGGTCGAATTCCTTCTTGCCGATCAGGGGGGCGCCGCCTCCAAAGGGAATGTGAATGGAGACATAGTCGGATTCAGCGATCACCCGGTCCAGCTCAACCTGGGGGCAGATATCACAGTCGATATGGATGATGTCGGTGAACATGACCTCCATGCCCAGAGCCATACATTTGACAGCCAGTGAATTGGCGATGCGGCCAAAGCCGATCAGTCCCAGCCGCTTGCCGGCGATCTCTGTCCCTGAATATTCTTTCTTGAGCCATTTGCCCTGGCGCATGGTGACATTGGCTTCACCGATATGGCGGGCCATGGTCAGCATGTGGCCCAGTGCCAGTTCGGCCACGGCGCTGCTGGAGGCGGCCGGCGTATTGCGGACCATGATGCCTTTTGACTCAGCGTAGTCGACGTTGATGTTGTCGACTCCCACACCCCCGCGGATGACCAGCTTGAGGTTGCCGGCGGCTCCGGCGTCGATTTGCGGGTCGCGGATCTTGGTGGCGCTCCGCACGATGACGCAATCAACCTCCGCCAGCCGGCCGAGATGATCGTCACCTTCGTATTTCCCTGTATCCACCTGATGGCCCAGTTCAATCAGCTGGGCTTCAGCTTTCTTGTCAATGCCGTCATTGGCCAGAATCAGAGCCATCTTTACGCCTCCAGTCCAAGAATGTCATCAATATGAGCCAGGAGTTCCAGGAGGGTTTCCTCCTGAAGCTCGCCCATGGTGGCAATGCGGAAGGTGGTGGCCTTATAGTCGCCGTATCCGCTCCCGATCCTGAAACCGCGCTCCAGGAGGGCGCTGCTCAGATCAGAGAATACAAAGGCATCGTCATTGTTGATGCAGGACACCGTGTTGGATTGGTAGCCCTCATCGGCGAAGAGCGAGAAGTGCTTCCGGGCCCAGGCACGGACCAGATCCGCCAGCTTGCGGTGGCGGTCGAAGCGGTTGTCCAGGCCTTCCTCAAGGATGCGGTCCAGCTGGTAATCCAGGGCGAACATATGCGACAGGGAAGGGGTGGAGGGGTATTGGAAATCCTTCTTTACCCGCTTGTAGAGGCGGACCAGATCCAGGTAATAACCGCGGGACTCAACCTGCTGGGCGGCCTCAATGGCCTTTTCCGATACGGAGCAGAGGCTGAGTCCGGGGGGAAGTGCCAGGCACTTCTGAGTGGAGGCGATGCAGACGTCGATGCCCCATTTATCCACTTCAATTTTGGCGCCGCCCAATGAGGAGACCGAATCGACCAGGTAAAGGACATCAGGGTACTTGCGGATGACTTCCCCGATTTCGGCGCAGGGGTTCATGATGCCTGAACTTGTCTCATTATGGGTTACGGTGACGACATCGTACTGGCCTGTTTTCAAGGCCTCCTCCACCATCTGGGGAGTTGTGGGCTTACCCCGCTCCGATTTGAAGTGATCGGCCGGCACCTGGTTGTATTTGGCAAGCTCATACCAGCGGTCACCGAAGGAACCGACGGAAAAAACGGCGGCTTTCTTGCGGGTGCAGCTCCGGATGGCGCCTTCCATGAGGCCCGTACCCGAAGAAGTGGACAGCAGGATGGTCTGGTCGGTATACATCAGTTGCTGCAGCTTCTCGGATATGCCCTGCTGCAGAGCCGTCGCTTCCTTGGTCCTGTGCCCGATCATGGGCGCAGCCATCTTTTCCAGCACTTCCGGCGCAACGTCGGTCGGACCCGGGATAAATAGTTTCTTGTACATGAACCCCTCCTATACATTAGGTTAATACGATTTGAGAGGGCACCATGGCCTCCCTCTATCTTCAACAACTATACCATGCTTTCACCTGTCCTTTTTCAGACAGGATGTCTAAATCCAGCCGATGCTGCTCCCGCCTGCGCCCTTCTTTGCCAGGAGCTTGCGGTCGATGGCCTGTTTGAGCAGGGGCAGGTGTGAAATAAGGCCGATCATGCGGTTGTCGGCCGCCAGATCCTGCAGGACGCCCATGGCTTCTTCCAACGATTGATCGTCCAGGCTGCCGAAGCCTTCATCGATAAAAAGCGAGTTGATTTCCACGCCCCCCGCCTGGGCCATGACAACATCAGACAGGCCCAGGGCCAGGGAGAGGACGGTCTGGAACTTCTCGCCGCCCGACAGGGAGGATACCGGCCGGTCCTTGGCATTCCACAGATCCTCAACCGACAGGTCCAGGCCGGTTCGGGCCTGGCGGCTTCTGGCCTCCTGGGTCCGCCGCAGGCGGTAACGGCCGCCCGTCATCTGCGTCAGGCGCTGGTTGGCCTGGCGGATAACCTGAGCAAAATACCAGGTCTGGATATAGGTTTCAAAGGTGATCTGGTCGGCTTCCCTGTGTTGGCCGGAAGCCAGGTCGGACAGATCCTTCAGGCTGTCCTCCTCATCCGCTGATTGGATAGCCAGAGCCAGGGAGCCCCGGATGGCTTCCAGGGCCTTGCGGGCTATTTCATAGCGGGTCACGCCCTCCCTGGCCTCTTCCTCATCCCGGACTGCCTGCCCGGCAAGTTCCCCTATGGCGGCCTCCAAATCTTCTTCGTCCCCCCGGACCAGACCCTGGCATTCCTGGCGCAGTCGGAAGATCTCCGCCTTATTGGCCTCCCGGGCCTGCCCTTGAATACGGATCCACTCCGTCAGCTCCGCCCGTTCTTCCTCACTGATCAGGACAGCCAGGTAATGGTCTTCCGACGCCAAAGAGGCCTGGGCCAGGGCACAGGTCAAAGCCTCCTCGAAAGCTGACAGCTCCTCTTCCAGAGTCAGGATCTGTGAATCCAGTGAGGATTGACGGGCCTTAGCTGCGGCCAGTGCCTGGGAGGCTTCCCTGTCCCGGGTCCGGGCCAGGTCCAGGGCCTGTTTGAGTGTCTGGTGGAGAAGATTGGCCTCTTCAAGCTCCCGGTCAAGAACCTGCTCATCCCGATCATGAGCGGCCGGCCCCAGGCCGGTCAGCTGACCGCGGATAAGGGCAATGGCCTCGCGCCTGGCAGCCTTCTGCCTGTCCAGATCTTCCCTTTGCCCCAGGAGATCCTGGGATTTTTTCAAATCAGCCTCCTCCTGGAGGAGCAGCTGCTTTCGCAGGGCCAGGCGCTCCGCCTCCCCGGCAGCCAGTTCTTTGGCATGGATCTCCTGGAGGATCGCCTCTTCCAGGCGGACGGACAGACGGCTGGCAAGCACTTCCATAAAGTCACGGTCCCAGGCCTTGACGGCGGACAGATCATCCAGGTACCTGCCGGCAGCCTGGCCGGCCTCTCTGCTTTCAAGATCCAGGCCTTTCCGGCAGACCGCCAGGCGTCTGCTTTCTTCCTCAAGGGCCTGCCGGCTGGCTTCCGCCTCCTGCATGAGCTGATCGACCGCCTCCTTGGTCGGAGCCTCCGGCGAACGGACAGCCTTTTGGGGGTGCTCCACAGAACCGCAGACCGGACAGGCCTGCCCTTCCTCCAGCTCCTGGGCCAGGAGACCGGCCCGCTCGCGAAAGAGCAGCTCGGAGGCTTCCTTGGCCTGCCCGTCAAGTTTTTGCCAGCTGGTAAGATTCTCCTCCAGCAAGGCCCTCTCCCCCTCAAGCCGGCTTCCCTCCTCCAGAAGACGGCCGGCCGCGGCGGCCAGATCCTCCACCTGTCTGACGGTCTCCCCGGCCTCTTTGACCTGGTTTTCGGCCTGACCCAGGCGCTCCTGGGCATCGGATAGAAGTTCAAGGGCTTCCGTCCTTTTGGCCCGGGCCTCCTCCAGCTCCTGAGCCTGCCCGGCCAGTTTCTCCAGTCCCGCTGCCAGTGCCGATGCCCTCTCTTCTTCTTCTTTCAGTGAAGACTCCAGCTGAGCCCTCAGGCGGGTGTCTTCCTGCTCTTTTTTCAGGCTGGCCAGGCGGGCGGGCAGGGCCTCCAGGATTTCCTGGCTTGCGGCTGCCTCCTCCAGCAAGCTGTCGGCTTCCTTCTGGGCGGCCAGGGCCTCCCCGAGAGCCCGGTCCGCATCCTGCCGGGAGGCCCTGGCCGCTTTCAGCCGCTCCCGGGCTGCCCCGCGGTTTTGGAAGGGCAAGGTGACCTTTCGCATGGCCTCCTGGGCTGACTCAAGACGGCCCGCCTTCTCCAGATAGAGGGGCTGGCCCTCCAGAAGTTTCTTCTCTTCCTCAAGCGCCCTGTCCAGTTGATCCAGCAGGCGGTTGCCCTTCTGCAGGCTGACCAATGACGCCTCGGCTTCCTTGAGGCGCAAGCGGCTGGCCGCCAGGCGGCCATCGGCGCCCCGGCCTTCTTTTTCCAGACTGTCGACCAGGTCCTGGAGCTTGGGAATAAAGGCCTCCAGGGGCCAGATAGCATCCTGGTCCAGAAGCTTTTCACGGCCCTCCTCCAGATCCCCTGCCCAGTCCGGCAAAGGAAAGCGCCGCAGGTCCAGCATGAGCCTGCTGCTGTGAATGCGGCTTTGTTCCCTGGCCTTGCGGTAAAGGTCGGCCAGATGGTCCTGCATGGCCCGGTAGGGCGTAGTGTTGAAAAGTTTGCGATAGATGGCGGCCCGATCCTTGCTGGATGTCTCGATCAGGTCGAAAAAGGCCCCCTGGGCAATCATGACCACCTGGCGGAATTGCTCCTTGTCCAGGCCGATCAGCTCCCGGATCTTCTGGTCAACCTCGCTTTTGGCCGACAGGATGCGGCCGTCCGGCAGAGTCAGGGAGACGGCCGGGTTCTGCTCGGTCATCCCGGTTCCTGATCGTTTGGGCCGGCTGTAGCGGGGGGACCGGCGGACCGTATAGAGCAGGGACCGCAGCTCAAAGGTCAGCTCAACGAAGGTTTCAGTCTCAGGCCCCGCAAAATCGGAGCGCAGGGAGCTGTTGCCCCGCGAGGTCCCGCTGGTGTCATCGAAGAGGGCGAACATGAGGGCGTCGAAGAGGATGGTCTTGCCGGACCCGGTCTCCCCGGCAATCAGGAAGAGGCCGCTTTGGACCGCCTCAAAAGAAATGACCGTCTCGCTGGCGTAGGGGCCGAAGGCAGACAGGGTGATGCGGAGAGGTTTCACGAAGTCCCTGCCTCCTCTCCCTGAGCCTTGGCAGCGGCCCTGCCGGCAATCCGCTCCTGGTCCGGCGTCAGCGGACGCCCCGTCTGCTCCTGAAAAAAACGGGAAAAGAGCTCAAGGAGTCCCAGGGACCGGAAATCCGAATCCTCAATCAGGGTATCCTGGACCTCCCCGGTCTCCTTCCGGTCAAAGAGCAGGCGCATGACATTCGGATAGACCGCTCTCAGCCGGTTCATGGGATCCGTTACCACCCCGGGGTCAGTCAGTGTCAGCTCCAGATAGTCCAGGCGCGCGGGATCACCGCCTGCCAGGAGCTGATTCCCCTCTGCCAGCAGTTCCTCCATGCTGCCCCGGACCCGCCGCATGGCGTGGAGGCTGGCAAGGGGCTGCTGGCGGATCCTGATCTCCTTTTCCGGGGTCAGGTCAACGACCAGGGCGCCCTTTTCCTGGGCCACCTCGGAAAAAGAGTAGGCCAGGGGTGATCCGGCGTAATGGACAGAGCCGCTGCCCACCGTCTGGCGGCCATGGAGATGGCCCAGGGCTGTGTAATCAAAGGAATCAAAGAGGGAGGCATCGATTTCATCGGCCAGACCAATCTGGAGGACCTCCGAATCCGACCGCAGAGGCCTTGCCCCCCGGGCCGTGACAAACTGATGGGCCACCAGGATATTCCAGCCCGGCCCCCGCCTGACCGTTGAAAGAGCTGCCTGGACAGCTTCCTCCACGCTGTTGATCTCCCGATCGGGGAAAAAACGGCGGACGTCGGCCTGGCGGATAAAGGGAAGAAGATGGAAGGTCACGGGGCCCGCCGCAGTCTCAAAATTGGCCTGCTCCACCTGGCCCTCGAAGACACCGGCTACATGAACACCCTGGCTTGAAAGAAAGGAACGGCCGAAGGCCAGCCGTTCACCTGAATCGTGATTGCCCGCCACCATGAGCACCTGGCAGCCCTGGTCAGTCAGGCCGATCAGAAAAGTCTCCAGGAGGCGGATGGCCTCCAAGGAGGGTATGGTCCGGTCGTAGACATCCCCCGCGATGACCAGGGCATCCGCCCGGCTGGTCCGGCAGAGATCCAGAACCGATTCCAGCATGTGCTTCTGATCTTCAATCAGGCTGAACTCGTGGACCCGTTTGCCCAGATGAAGATCAGCCAGGTGGATGAAGCGCATGAGTCAGATCCCCAAGAAAGCTTTCAGAGCGGCCCGTTCACAGATGGCCTGCTCGTGGCCGGCCAAATACTGGCTGAGCAACTTCTCCCGGTCCCGGTCCATCATGGACAAATCGATTTCCTGCGGATAAAAGACATAAGCCCGGCCCTGCTTTTCCAGCTCCTCGATTTTTTCCAGGGTCTGGTTATAGCGCAGATGCCGGGTCAGAAGAGCTTCCTTTTCGACCGGGTGCCGCTCCAGGACCCGGTTGACAATCCGGAATTGAGGCAGGGGGTCCAGACGGAAATGCCGTTCGCGGGTCAGGACAATGACAAAACGCTGGTAGCCGTCCCGGATGGCGATATCCAGGGGGATGCCCACGTCCAGACCTCCATCCACATAGATCCTGCCGTCAATCTCGGTTTCGGGCATCAGATAGGGGACGGATGAAGAGGCCCGGACACGAAGGCCCAGGGCTTCAATGGATCCCATGTCCTCTTTGTGCCAGTAGACCATCTGCCCCTCGTAGCGCAGAAAAGCACCGATAACGCATTGGGCCTCGTTGGCGGCAAAGGTTTGAAAATCAAAGGGCAGGGCACCGTCCTCGCGGGCTGACCTGGAGTAGATGTAATCGACGTTGAAATAGCCTTCCCCCTTGAGCCAGGAGGTGACATCACCGAAGGAGGGATCCTGGACTATATCCGTAAAGGATCGCCGGGCCCGCACAAGGTCACGTGACAGATAATTGACCGCGTGGGAGGCGCCGGCGGAAATACCGGCAACGTAGTTGAAGTAGAGTTCATGCTCCAGAAGCATGGTCACGAAACCGGCGGTATAGCAGGCGCGCATGCCGCCGCCCTCAAAGATAAGCGCTGTATCGTGGATATTGCTCCTGATCAGCCCGTCTTTCGCCATGGTATTCCGCCCCTCCGACAACCTGGTCCAGCCGGCATCCGCTGCTTTTCCGGCCTGATTCGAGTGTATCATAAAGGCTTGGAGCGGGGCCTCGGGAGCCCGGCCCGGTATGATAAAATACAAGCACTTGCCGCAAGAGCGGGCTTGTTTTTGTGCGCATGGAATTGCATCAAAATGCCATTGGAAATGAGAAGGTAAGATGGAACGGACAAACTATTGCGGTTTATTCTCCCAGGAGGATGTGGGCCGACAGGTCACCGCCTGCGGCTGGGTGGACACCCGGCGCGATATGGGGGGACTGATCTTCATCGATCTGGCTGACCGGGAAGGTCTTCTGCAGACCGTTTTCAACCCCGAATACACGGCTTCCGAATCCTTCGATCTGGCAGAACGGGTCCGCAACCAGTCGGTGGTTCAGGTCTCTGGAACTCTCCACCTGAGGGACCAGGAAACCGTCAATCCCAAAATTGCAACCGGAACCATCGAGTTGCGTGTCCAGGAAGCCAGAATCCTGTCCCCCTGTGCCCCGCTCCCCTTTGACCCTTCCGAAAGCGACGACGTCCGCGAAGACCTGCGCCTGCGCTACCGTTTCCTGGATCTTCGGCGGCCCCAGCTCCGGGATACCATCCGCTTCCGCCACCGGGTGGTCAGCTCAATCCGCCATTTCATGGACCGGCAGGGCTTTATTGACATTGAGACGCCAGTCCTGACCAAGAGCACCCCCGAGGGTGCCCGGGATTACCTGGTGCCAAGCCGTGTCCACCCGGGTTCTTTTTACGCCCTGCCCCAGTCACCCCAAATCTTCAAGCAGCTTCTGATGGTTTCGGGTTTTGACCGCTATTATCAGATTGCCCGCTGCTTCCGGGACGAGGATCTGCGGGCCGATCGCCAGCCGGAGTTTACCCAGCTGGACCTGGAGATGTCCTTTGTAGACCGGGAGGATGTCCTGATTCTTCTTGAAGATCTCTTCGTTTCCCTGCTCAAGGATGTCCACGGGATCCAGGTTGAGAGGCCCTTCCCCCGCTTCACCTGGCAGGAAGCCATGGACCGCTACGGCAGTGATAAGCCCGATCTGCGCTTTGGGCTTCCAATCGTCGATGTGACGGACCTTGCGGGTCAAACCGATTTCTCGGTTTTCAAGAAGGTCGCCGGGGACGGCGGCGTCATCCGCGCCATCCGCCTGCCCGGCCAGGCCGACCTTTCACGGACTGCTATCGAGGATCTGACCGAGTTCGCCCAGTCTCAGGGAGCGGCCGGCATGGCCTGGATCGCCTGGCGGCCTTCAGGTGAGATTTATTCCATTTTGACCAAATACATGGGCCAGGAGGCCATGGCCGCGATTCTGGAGCGGCTTGAGGCAGAGCCTGGTGACTTTGTCCTCTTCTCCGCCGGCAGCCTGGATCTGACACGGAAAGTCCTGGGAGCCCTGCGCCTCCGGCTGGCCGACTTGCTGGACCTCCGAGGCCCCGGCCAGTTCGCCTTTGCCATCGTCACCGACTTCCCCATGTTTGAGTACTCGGAAGAAGAGGGGCGGCTGACAGCCCAGCACCATCCCTTCACCATGCCTTATGAGGAAGATCTCGAATTCATGGAATCCGACCCCCAGAGGGTCCGTTCCCTTGCCTATGACGTAGTGCTCAACGGAACGGAACTTGGATCCGGCAGCATCCGGATTCATCAAAGCCAGATCCAGACTCGGGTCTTTAAAGCCCTGGGTCTGTCCGACGAGGAAATCAAGCTGCGCTTCGGCTTCATCCTCAACGCCTTCGCCTATGGCGCACCCCCCCACGGCGGCTTCGCCTTCGGCCTGGACCGCCTGATCATGCTTCTGGCTGACCGGCCTTCCCTGCGCGACGTCATTGCCTTCCCCAAGGTCCGGGACGCTTCGGACCCCATGACCGAGGCTCCCTCACCCGTTGACCGGGTTCAGCTGGAGGATTTGGGCATCTGCCTGATGGAGGGCCTGGGCCCCGCTTCCTCCCAGGAAGAGGACAAGATGAGGAAGGCTGCCCTGGCCATCGATCTCAAAGAGTTGGCGGCCCAATCCCGCCTTTCCCTGTCACCGCCTGAGGAAGAGGCAACGCAAAGACAGCTGACCGAACTGATCCGCCTGGCTGACGCCCTGCAGGCTATCGACACTGAGGGAGTCGAGCCCCTCTTCACCCCTTCGGAGGCCCGCAATGCCTTCCTGACAGAACCGGATGACAGTCCGCCGTCGCACGGGGAACTCTTTAGGAATGCGCCTGATGAACGCGACGGCTGTTTCTTCGTGCCGCCGGTCGTAGAGTAAGGGGGATCCAATGGATTATCGAAGCATGGAATTGAGCCAGCTGGCCCAGGCCTTGAGAAAACGAAGCCTGTCCGCCCGCGAATTGACAGAGGCCGTCTTTGACCGGATTGACCGTCAGGAAGCGGTCATCGGCGCATACATTACACTGACGCGGGATTTGGCACTGGAACAGGCCGACCGGGTGGACCGCCTGCTCCAGGAAGGTTTGGTCCTGCCGCCTCTGGCCGGAATCCCAGGAGCCCTCAAGGACAACATGGCCACCCGGGGCATCCGGACAACCAACGCCTCCCGCATGATGGCGGATTTCATTCCGCCCTACGATTCCTTCGTCTGGCGCCTGCTCAGGCAGCAGGAGATGGTCCTGGTCGGCAAGGCCAACATGGATGAGTTCGCCATGGGGCATTCGACCGAAACCTCGGCCTTTCACCCCACCCGCAACCCCTATGATGTCACCCGGGTCCCCGGCGGGAGTTCGGGCGGTTCGGCGGCCGCCGTGGCTTCGGGCCAGGCCTGCTTTGCCCTGGGATCCGATACCGGCGGCTCCATCCGTCAGCCCGCCGCCCTCTGTGGTCTGGTGGGCATGCGGCCTACCTACGGCCTGGTCTCCCGGCGGGGAGTGACCACCTTTGCTTCGTCCCTGGATCAGGTGGGCCCCATGACCCGCAGTGTCCGGGACAACGCCCTGGTTCTGGACACCATTGCCGTCAAGGACAAAAAGGATGTCCACAGCCGGGGCAGGGGCGGAGGGTCCTGTGCCGACTCCCTGGAAGAAGCCTTTGGACAGCCGGTCATCGGCTGGCCCGAAGAGGCGGTCCTGGCCAACGACCTGGATCCTGCTGTCCAGGCCATGCTCCAGGAAACCCTGCGCTTCTATGAATCCCAGGGTGCCCGGATCCTGCCCGTCAAGATGAAAACAATCGATGCCGCTCTGGCGGCCTATTACATCCTTTCAAGCGCCGAGGGTTTCTCCAGCATGAACCGCTACGACGGGATCCACTACGGTTACCGGAGCCCGGACGCGGAATCCCTGGAAGAGATCTACTTCCTGTCCCGGTCCCAGGCCCTGGGAACCGAGGTCAAGGAACGGATCCTCCTGGGCTGTTTCGCCCTCTCCGAAGACCATTACCAGGACTACTACATGAAGGCCGCCCAGGCCCGCATGCTGGTCAAAGAGGAATTGGACCGGATTTTCCAGGACTGCCATGCTATCCTGACCCCGGTCACCGCGACCCCCGCCTGGCCCCTGGGCACACTGCCGGAGGAATTGGGGGGCGACAAGTACAGCAATGACCGCTTTACGCTCCCGGCTTCCCTGGCCGGGACCCCGGCTCTTTCCGTTCCTGTCGGCTTAACAGGCCAGGGGCTGCCCGTCGGCATGCAGCTCATGGGCAAACCTTTCTCGGAAGGCCTGCTTTACCGGCTGGCCGCCCGTTTTGAAGACGAACACGGTATGATTCCACTGGCACCGGAGGTGGCTCTATGAGCATAAAGGACTATGAATGTGTCATCGGCCTTGAGGTCCATATTGAACTCAAGACCCGGCATAAGCTCTTCTGCCAGTGCGCGACAACCTTCGGGTCTCCCCCCAACACACAGGTGTGCCCGGTATGTCTGGCCATGCCAGGCTCCCTGCCGGCTCTCAACAGGGAGGTGGTGGAATTCGCCATCCGGGCCGGGATCGCCACCCACTGCACCATTGCCCACCGCTCGTCTTTTGACCGCAAAAACTATTTCTACCCTGACCTGCCCAAGGCCTATCAGGTGACCCAGAACTTCTTCCCCATCTGCAAGGACGGCTACGTCGAAATCACAAGCGGCGATCAGACCAAAAAGATCCGCATCAACCGCATCCATATGGAGGAGGATGCCGGCAAGCTGATCCATCTGCCGGGCGAGGGCACCCTGATTGACTGCAACCGCTGCGGTGTTCCCCTTATTGAGGTGGTCTCCGAGCCGGATCTGCGGTCCGGGGAGGAAGCCGTTGCCTATCTTCGTAAACTTCGGGCCATGGCCCGCTACACCGGAATCTCGGACGGCAAAATGAATGAGGGCTCCCTGCGCTGTGACGTCAACCTGTCCATCCGCAAAAAGGGGCAGACGGAACTGGGCACCCGGGTCGAACTCAAGAACATCAACTCCTTCAACTTCGTCGCCCGGGCTATCGAAAGCGAATTCAAACGCCAGGTCGCCCTGATCGAGGAGGGCGGCAGCCTGGTTCAGGAGACCCGCCGCTTTGATGAAAAGACTGGCCAAACCTACTCCATGCGGAAAAAGGAAGCGGCCGATTACCGCTACTTTCATGACCCCGACCTGGTTCCCGTCGAGATCGAGGCCCAGGAGATCGAAACCGTCCGCGCGTGTATCCCCCGCCTGGCTCATGAACGGAAGGCCGGCTACATGGAAGCCTACCAGCTGAGTGACTACGAGGCGGACCGGCTGACAGACGACAAGGAGCTTTCGGATTTCTTTGAAGAGGCGGTCGGCGCGACCGCTTATCCCAAAACCCTGGTCAATGTCATATTGGCTGACGTGGCCCCCCTCTATACAGAGGATTCCCCGGGGCCGGCCCTGAACCCCCTGAGTCTGGGCAGGCTTGCCGATCTGATCGCCGAAGAGAAGATCAACAGCAACACCGGCCGCAAGGTACTCAAAGCCCTGATGGAAGAGGATTTTGATCCTGAAGCTTACATCGAGGAACATGATCTGGCCCAGATCAACGACCGCCAGCTTCTGGCCCCGGCTGTCGAGCGCTCGATTTCCGCCAACCAGAAGGCCGTGGACGATTACCTCAAGGGCAAGGAGAGCGCCCTGCGATCACTTATGGGCGGCATCATGAAAGAGACGGGAGGCCGCGCCAATCCCATTCTGGCAGAAAGCATGATCCGGGAAGCCCTGAAGGACAGATAAGGCTTCTCAGTAAGTCAGTCTTTCAAGCGTCTGACTGTCAAATGACTGGATGAGGGCGGTCGCCAGGGCGACCGCTCCTTCTACGTCCGAAAGTTTGGCAAAACCGTAATGGGTGTGGATATAGCGAACCGGGATACCGATGACGATGGTCGGAATCCCGGCAGCCTGGGTATGAATCAGGCCTCCGTTGGTTCCTCCGCCGCTTCGGACCGCTTCCTGGACAGGAATTCCCAGCTTCCTGGCCAGGGCCAGGGCGTAGGCCTGGAAACCCGGATGGGTGATCATGGACCGGTCCATATGGCGGAGCATGGGACCCTTGCCCAAGGCTGTCTGCCCCTGATCGGGGGAGGCGAAGGTATCATCCGCCGGCGTCCCTTCAAAGACTATGGCCAGGTCGGCGCTGATCTGGCGGGCGGTCACCATGGCCCCTCTGCCTCCAACCTCTTCCTGGACCGAATAGGCTGCTGTCAGATCAATATCCAGGGACTGACCGGCAAGGTCCTTGAGCGTGGCGGTCAGGGCGGCGCAGCCCAGCCGGCAGTCGAAGGCCTTGCCCAGGAGAAGATCGTGGTCTTCATCGTAGGTGCAGTCAACATGGGGCACCAGGGGGGCCGCCAGATCAATGCCGAAAGCCTCCGAGACTTCCCTGGCTGACCGCGCGCCCGCATCCACCTCGATCTGCTCCATGGTCACCCCCTGTTTTTTCTCTGCTTCCGAGAGAAAGTGGGGCGGCTTACTGGACGCAACCGCCGGCCTCCATTGACCCTCACGTGTCCGCACGCGGAAGAGATGGGCCGGAAGGTTGCCTGCCACCCAGGATCCCAGAGGCAGGACGGACATCATGCCGTTTGGCCGGATGGACTGGACGATGAGCCCCACCTCATCCAGATGGGCGTCAAGGTGGACCCGGAGACCTTTCCCGCTGTTGCCGGTACGGTCAACATAGACGTTCTGCATGGTATCGCGCCGGATCTGGCCTAATTCTCTGTTCCATTCAATGACCCGGTCGGCAGCCTGGTGCTCAAAACCCGACGGACCGCTGGCCTCCGAATAGGCCTTGATCATATCCAGCAAGTCTTTTTTCTCCATATAGAACAATCCCCCTTGGTTGGCAGAGCCTGTGTTTGCTGTCCTTAGTTTAGCCCCATTGTGTATGAAAAGTACAGGCAAATCGGGCTTTCTTTACCTGAAGAATTTGTGTATATTGTGGTAATCATACATTATACAATGAGCTTTCACAGTCATTTGCACAGAAACTTTTGAGTCATCTGACAAGGATTGTCACTTTTATCTCCTCCAGATTCGGCTTTTTCACGCTTTGAAGCCCCGCCCCCTTGGTCTATCCTAGGAAGCGGTCAAATTAACTCCCCCCTCGCGCAACCCATTGTCGTTTTTTTTTGTCTTTTGCTTGCGCCCGGGAGCGGAGGAATAAAGACAAAGGAAAAAAACAAGTAAACTATATGAACTATTTTATAAAAAAGAACAGAAAGATCGCCGTCGGTATCCTGGCCCTGGTCCTGCTGCTGACCGTGCCCGTCGCGGCACTACAGCGAACGGAACCCCAGGAAGAAAGGACGCCGGCCGGCCCGGTCCACGAAGAAGCCCCGACAGAACTCGATCAGGCAGAGGATCTCCTGCTCCTGGATACGGACAAGGTCAACCGCCGCCAGGACAAGACCCCCGGTCTGATCCCCGAGCTGCTCACGCCTCCCACAAGCGCCGCGGCTCCCAGCCAGCCCGCCAGGACAAGCAAGGTTCCTGCACTCAACGCCCAGTCGGCTGACAGCCGTTTTCTGATTGCTCTTGAGAATCCCGACCCCGATTATATCGGCCGGCCTCTGCTCGTATCAGACAGACAGGCCCTGGAGGGTCTGGTCATGGGTGAATGGGGCAACGATTACATCGGAGCCGTCCTGGTTGCCCAATGCATCCGGGATTCCATGATCAAGGAAGGCACCAACAGCGCCGCCCAGATCAAGCGGAAGTACGGATACACGGCCCCTATTAAGCGCAGTGTTTCCCAGACCGTCAAGGATGCGGTCGCCTACGTCTTTGATGAGGGCGGAAGCGGCGTCCAGCACCCCATCTATTATTTCTACGCCAGCAACCTGGTGCGGGGCAAATGGCACGAAACACAGCAATTTGTTATTCAGAGAAAGGCTGTGCGTTTCTTCGCTCCCAAGAGCTGAGGACAAAGGAAAGCTTATGACAGGGCCGCCCTGCCGGGCGGCTCTTTTCATTGGGCCGGCAAATTGCGGTAGAATACCCTTAATCATATAGAGGCAGAAGGCGAAAAAGGATCGCACTGCCTGCCACGGAGGCCTTTCATGCAAATCATAATCGCCGGAGCCGGCAAATATGGCCGAACCATAGCCGGTGAACTGGTAGCCGACGGGCACGATATCACCCTGATTGAACAGGACCCCAACCTCCTGGAATCTCTTGTAGAAGAACTGGATCTGACGGGCATCGCGGGCAATGCCGCCAGTCTGGAAGCTCTGGCCCAAACCGGTGCCGCGGACTGCGACGCCTTCCTGGCTATGACCGGTTCCGATGAAATCAACCTGCTCTCGGCCATGCTGGCCGGGAGACTGGGCGCCGGCAAGACCTTCGCCCGGATTGGCAGCCCCGATTACACCCCCCTGACCCCCTCCGCCAAACAGAGCCTGGGCATCAGTTCCCTGATCAACCCCAACCTGGAATCGGCCCAGGAGATCATGCGCATGATCCGTTATCCCTCCGCGACCAGTGTGGAGAGCTTCTTCCGGGGCCGGGTCCACATTGTGGGGGTCCGGGTCCCCGAAAAAAGCATCCTGGCTGACCTCCGCCTCCTGGATTTCAAGGAGGTCTGCGGCCGGCAGCTCATGGTCTGCGCCATCCGCAGAGACGGGGAGGTCTTTATTCCTGACGGAAGCCGGACCATCCGGGCCGGGGACACCATCCATGTGACAGGCGCCGTCGACGCCCTTCAGAGTTTTTATGCCCGGACCAATACCATGGCGCCCAGTATCCGCAAAGTCCTGATCACCGGCGGCGGCGCCATCGCCTACTGGCTTTTGGGGCTCATGAACAAGAATAAGTACACGGTCCGCCTGATAGAACAGGATCGCGCCATGGCCGGCCTGGTTTACGAGCATTACCCCTGGGTGGATGTCATCCGGGCCGACGGCACAGACCAGCGGGTGCTGGAAGAAAGCAATATCGGCCAATATGATGCCTTCATCTCCCTGACCGGTATCGATGAGGAAAACGTCCTGGCCTCCCTGACCGCCTCGCACCACGGGGTCAAGAAAACCATAACCAAAATCAACCGGACCCGCCTGCTGGAGATCCTGGGCGATACAGAGCTTCAAAGCATCCTGACCCCCCACCACCTGGTCTCCGACTGGATTGTCCGCTCCATCCGCGCCCTGGATAACTCACAGGGATCCGCTGTAGAAGCCTTGTACCGCTTCGAGGGAGGTCGGGTTGAGGCTATGGAGTTTGTTGCCAAGCCCCAAAGCAAGGTAATCGGCCAGACTCTGCTGGAGCTCAATCTGCGCCCCTCCCTCCGCCTGGCCTGTATCGTCCGCGGCCAGGAAATCATCTTCCCCGGAGGTCAGGATCAGATTCTGGCCAATGATCGGGTCATCGTGGTCGCGGCCGGCACCCGGCTCTTTGATCTGGATGACATACTGGGAGGCAGGGATTGAACGGCCCGGCCATGCGCTTTGTTCAGGGGCGGGTTTTACAGATCTGTTCCCTGCTATTCCTTCTTCCCCTCTTTGTTGCTGTCTTTTACGGGGAAGGCCTGGCCGCTTTGAAGAGCTTCGGGACGGCAGCCGCGGCCCTGGCCCTGACCGGCAGCCTCATGACCATCAAGAGGCCCCCAAGGCCCGGCCTTCGGGCCCGGGAGGGCATGGTCATCACCTGCCTGACCTGGCTTTCCATCTCTCTTGCCAGCGCGGCCGCTTTCATGCTGTCGGGGGAGATCCCTTTCTTTGTTGACGCTTTCTTTGAATCCGTCTCCGGTTTCACGACGACCGGATCAACCATTCTGACCAATATCGAGTCCATGGCCCACTACGCTCTCTTCTGGCGGAGTTTCTCCCACTTCATCGGCGGCATGGGAGTTCTGGTCTTTGCCCTCATCATCACGGCCGATTCCTCATCCGGGTCCGGCAGCCTCATGAAGGCCGAGATGCCGGGGCCCTCCTTCGGAAAACTGGTCTCCCGCATCCGCAAGACCGCGGCTATTCTCTACGCCATCTACTTCGTCATGACCCTGCTTACCATCATCTTGCTCTGCCTGGGCAGGATGCCCTTTTTTGACGCGCTCATCCACGGCCTGGGTGCGGCGGGAACCGGCGGTTTCTCCAACAAAACAGCCAGCATCGGCTTTTACCAGAGCCCCTACATTAATTGGGTGCTGACTTTGGTCATGATTCTTTTCGGCGTCAATTTCCAGGTCTATTTCGTGGCCTTGCGAAAAGGAATCAGGGAAGCCGTGAAGAGTGAGGAACTCCGCTGGTATCTGGGCATCTACCTGGCAGCCTCCCTCTTCATCGGCGCCAATCTCATCCACCAGGGAAGGACCGCCGGCTACGCGGCTGAACACGCCTTCTTCACAGTCAGCTCCATCATGAGCACAACCGGCTACGCCACCGTCGACTTCACCTTCTGGCCTCTTTTCAGTCAGGTCATCCTTCTTCTTGTCATGATGATCGGGGCTTCGGCCGGTTCGACGGGGGGCGGCCTCAAGGTTTCCCGCTTTGTCGTCTATCTGAAGTCAGCCCGTGAGCAGATCTTCAAAACCCGTGAATCAAGACAGATCATGTCCGTGCGCATGGACGGGCAGATCCTGTCTGACAGCACCCTGCTCCCCCTCTTCCGCTATCTTTGCCTCTATGTCTTCTTCCTGCTTTCGGGGACCCTGCTCCTTTCCCTGGACAGCCCTGATCTGATGACTGCTTTTTCGGCTGCGGCCACTGCGGTCAACAATGTGGGGCCGGGCCTGTCCGCTGTCGGACCCGCCTCCCACTTCGGCGGCTTTACCGCCTTCACCAAACTGGTGCTCAGCCTGCTCATGCTGGCAGGGCGGCTGGAACTTCTGCCCTTCCTCCTCTTTTTCTCTCCCAGGACCTGGAGACGGACCTGAGCGGGTCCCTCCCATCAAGAAAGGCAGGCTCTTATGTCATTTGAAATCATGGAAGCCAGGGATTATTGCGGCAACCCCTTCCAGACCATGCGAAGGGGCGTCCTCCTGACCGCGGAAACGGCCGGCCGGGTCAATGCCATGGCTGTTGGCTGGGGCGGTTTTGGCGCCTTCTGGGGCAGGGATGTCGTCTTCATGGCGGTCCGGCCGGAGCGCTTCACCTTCGAGCTCATGGAGGCGGCCGAGACCTTCTCAGTCCATGTCATGCCGGAAGGGCAGGCCTTCGATCAGATCATCGACTACTGCGGCAGCCGGTCAGGCAGGGACGAAGACAAGATCGCGGCCTGCGGCCTGACGCTGGCATATGAGGGCGGTACTCCCTATTTCCTGGAAGCGCAAGAGGTTTTCCTTTGCCGCAAGCTGGCAAGACCCCAGCTCCTGCCCAAGGATTTCCTGCCGGGCAACCGGATCCTTGAAGACTGGTATGGCGGCGGCTTCCATCACCTCTACATGGGCGAAATCACCCGCATCCTGATCCGAAAACAGTATGAGTAAAAGCGGCCGGCCCCAAGGGGCCGGCCGGTAACCAATCAGAGTCTGCCCCTCTTATAGAGAATGCGGGACAGAACCAGGGCGATCACGGCCCCGACCGGGACCAGGAGACTGACCGCCTCGGCCAGACCGGGCTGCACCAAAAAGAGGACCAGCATGAAGAGCATGGGGCCCAGGGCTATTTTCCAGTTGCGCGAAATAAAGACAACCGCCAGTCCGCCGAAAAGGGCGGGCAGGATGTTGGCAAAGGCCGGGGCCAGAAGGGGTGACTCCAGAACCGGCGACAGGTTGCTGAGCAGCAGCATGCCCAGGAAGAGGATGATGGTGGTCACGATGGAGGAAATGCCGATGGCCAGCGTGGAAATAACTTCACCTTCTGCCGTGCCCGGCTCAACCTTGGCCACCTTCATGGCGTTGATGGCGCAGGGGGCCTTGAGATTGGTAATATTGCCCGTCACAAAACTCAGGTAGGAACCGCCGGCGCCCAGCATGGGCCCGTAGGTAAAAGCCTCGATGATGCCTATGGTGTAAAAGACCGGTACCACGCCCAGAAGTCCTTTGCCCAGGGCGCCCAGATAGGGCCAGGCCTTGAAATAGATGCTGAGCAGAAGCGGGTAAAGGGTAAACATGAGGATGGCCAGAAGGCCCGATATGCGTCCCCAGCGGTGGATTTTTTGCTCATAGTGACTCATGGTCAGCCTCCCATCCAAAAGGTCAAGGGGATGGAAAAGGCCATGGCCCCCAGCATGCTGAAGGGCATGGCGTAATTCTCAAGCCACTTGATCTGTTTTTTCTTGACCAGAAATCCAAAAACCAGCATGAGGACCGAGGAAAAAAGCATGACAAAAACCGGGATCCAGCCGGCCAGACCGCTTCGGATTTTTGAGAAGATCATACCCAGGAAGGCCGAGACCATGCCGATGAAGAGCGAATCCATGAAAATGGCCCCCCACTTCTCATCCTTGGATTTGATGGACATGAGGCCTTTTTCGATCTTTTTCAGGAAGAAGGTGATGATGACAATCCCTGAAAAGCTGCCCAGAGTCATGACCCAGGCGATGGTTGAATAGGCCCGGGCATCGGTCAGGGCGTCGGTCATGGAAATGCCCAGGGCGGAGGCCGCGGATGTGGCGGCCGGAAGCTCATAGGTCAGCGCGCCGACCACGCTCAGCCGCAGCCAGGGCAAGGGCAGGCCCAGGTACTGCGACAGGGTAATGATGCCGATCACAATGGCCAGGGCAGGTGCCAGGGAGAAAACTGATGACCCGCGGATAATCGACCAGAGCAAGGATTTTTCCATCCCCAGTTCACGGGCCCGCTGATAGGCCTTGACCGTGAAGAAGATGGACTGACCCAGTACATAGAGGATGACGAGTGCCGCCAAACCGTAGAGTACCGGATGGTTGATATGGAACATAAACACCTCCCCGTTTTTCACTCTGGCAAGAGGGCAGTCCTCCGAGTGAAAGGCATAGACTCAAGTCCACCCAAGAGCCGCGGAAAGGGGTCTTGTGCCTTAGCCCAGGCGCCCCGTCCGGTCCGCATAGGGTCGGCTTGATTCTAGCAGAAAAGCGGACACCCATTTGCGAACAGGCCGGCCCCCATGGATAATGAGAGAAAGGAAGTGACACCCCATGTGTTTAGCCAGGTATTTCGTGAAAACCAAAACCCCCCCGCCTGAGTCCCGGCAGGCGGAAGAGCCGGTCTATCTGATTTCAGCGCCCGCCCTCTGGAGCGGACACGTTGAATCCTACCTGGAAGAACTGGCCATCCCCTATTTGAAACAGGGGCGAAGGGGGGCTGCCCTGACCCTTGAGCTGGGAACGGCCGGCGAGATCTATGATTACTACATCCCCGCTTCCGCCAGTGAGAGGGCCTCGGAAGGCCTGGATCAGATAAGGGAACTGATCGGTTCCTGAACCCCGTCATCGAGAAGACTTCGCAGCATGCGGATCTCCTGGGCATGCCCCCCTGTGTCATGGGGTGTTTCCAGAATAAAGGGCAGATGCCTGAGTTTGGGGTGCTTCATTATGCGCAGGAGGGCCGCAAGACCCAGGTGACCCTGGCCCATGGGGGCGTGGCGGTCCCTGCGGCTGCCCCGGGAGTTCAGGCTGTCATTGAGATGAAAGGCCTGCAGGCGGTCCAGACCAATCAGGCGGTCAAAGTTCTCCAGAAGCTTCTCCAGACCTTCATCCAGATCATAGCCGGCATCGTGCATATGACAGCTGTCCATACAGACACCCATCCGGTCATTCAAACGGACGCCCTCCAAGATACGGGCCAGTTCCTCAAAGGAGCCTCCGATTTCACTGCCTTTGCCTGACATGGTCTCCAGAAGGACCGGCGTCCGGATCTCTTCTGTCAGGACCTCATTCAAGCCTTCGATAATCAGGGCCGCCCCCGCCGCCAGCCCCTGACCTGTGTGGCTTCCCGGGTGAAGATTGTAGACCGCCCGGTCAATGCTTCGAAGGCGCAGCAGATCTTCCCGCAGGATTTGGCGGGACAGGGTGCGAAGCTGGGGTTTGGCGGAAGCCAGATTGAGTGTATAGGGCGCATGGGCCACGATTCGGCCCAGGCCCTGCTCCTGGGCATAGACATTGAAAGCCGCAAGATCGTCCGGATCCAGGGCGCGTGCCCTGGTGCCTCTGGGGTTTCTGGAAAAGAACTGAAAGGTGTTTGCCTGGATGGAGGAGGCGGTCCTTGCCATGGCAAGATAACCTGCCGATGAGGACAAGTGGCAGCCTAAATAGAGCACCGCCGGAATCCTAGTCTGTGATAATCAGGATCTCGCCGGGCCTGGCCATGCTCAGATAATCGCGTGCGATCCGTTCCAGATAGGCATCTGACTCTGCCATGGCGTCCAGCCCCTTGAGCGTCTCATAGCGCTGATAGAGCTGGTCGCGCTGGCGTTCCAGTTTTTGCCTGTCGCGCAGCAGGCGTTCAAACTCACTCTGCTGACTGATGAAGGATGAAAAACAGAGGGCCAGGATCATGACGGCGACAACCCCCAGGAAGAAGCGGGCGAAAAAGGACAAAGAAGATTGCCTGCGCTCATATTTCCTGTTTTCAGTATAGCTTTGTCGCATTGAGTGTACCTGTCGACCTGACGTCCTGTTGATAGTAAACCAATCGTACTTGAGTTTGTTCGGTTTTGCAACGAGTGAGACTGGGTCAGATATGACAGTTAGATGACAAAACAGTTGAAATCAGGCTCTTTTACTCCTGAATGATCTGGTAGAGGGACTCGGCTTCTTCTTTCCTGACCGACTCCCTGATCTGAAGAACACGTACGCGGACCTGTTTTTGACCGAAGCCGATCTGCAGGAGATCCCCCACCTTGACCTCGGTTCCGGGCTTGGCCCGCTTGCCGTTGATTTCGATACGGCCGGCGGCCGCCATCTCATTGGCTACCGTCCGCCTCTTGACGATGCGCGATACTTTTAAGAATTTATCCAGTCTCATGGCTTACCTCCTTCCCCATCGGTATCCTTTTTAGCCTGATCCCACAAGGCGTCCATGTCAGCCAGGGATTGGCCCGGGAAGGAAAGTCCCTTGAGGTCAGCCAGATCCTCCATGGCCGTGTAGCGCCGGATGAAACGCTCGGAAGACTCCGTCAGGGCGGCCTCGGGATCTATCCCCAGATGGCGCAGCCAATTGACCAGGGCGAAGAGCAAATCTCCCGCCTCCCACTGGATTTTTTTCTGATCCCCTCCGGCCAGCGCCTCCTCAAGCTCCTCCAGTTCCTCGGTCAGCTTGGCTCTGGCACCCTCCGGTGACGGCCAGTCAAAACCCGCGTGAGCTGCCTTTTTCTGGAGTTTGAAGGACCGCATGAGGGCCGGCATTCCCCGGGGGACCGACTGCATGCCGTCGGAAGTCCGTTCATGGCCTTTCTCGATCTGCTTGTTCTTCTCCCAGGTTCGCAGGACCATATCCGGGGTATCCGCCTGATCATCCCCGAAGAGATGGGTATGGCGTGAGATCAGTTTCCGGCAGATGCCGGTCACAACCTGATCAAAGGTGAAGCTGCCCGCCTCTTCCCCTATGCCCGCGTGAAAGACCACCTGCATGAGGACATCACCCAGCTCCTCGACCAGCTTGCCGGCATCTCCGCTTTGGATGGCATCGACCGCCTCATAGGCTTCCTCCAGCATGTTGCCCTGGATACTCTCGTGGGTTTGGATCCGATCCCAGGGGCAGCCCCCGGGGCTCCTCAAATAAGCCATGATGGCCAGCAGATCCTCCATGGTATAGGTTTCCCTGCCGACAAAATCTTCCGGTTTCTTTTCATGATCAGGCATGCTCATGGCACCTCCCCGCTTGACGGTCTTCCTTCAAGGCTTCTTCAAAGATGGCCAGGTCCCTGTCGAAGATCAGGAATTGCTTGGCCTCTTCGATCCCCATCCAGCTTACCTGACGAACCTCACTTAACTGGGGTGTCAGCTGGCCGCCTTCATAAACACCTATAAAAAAGACAACCGTCTTCAAGACGCCCGGCCGGGGTGCATAGGTGGAGGCCCTGGAAAATTCCGACCGGATGGAAATCCGGATTCCGGTCTCTTCAAAGACCTCCCGGATGGCCGTCTCCTGATCACTTTCCCCCTCTTCAACGTGGCCCTTGGGGAAAGACCAGTGACCGGGCTTGTGCTGGACCAGAAGAACGCGGTCTCCCTCCGGATATGGGCAGAAGACAATGGCTCCGCAGGAACGCTCCTGCAGGTCTCCGGGGCCAGGCCATGTTCTGAGGGCCTGCCCGGTGCCCTCCTGTCCTTGAATCCATTGATCGATTTCCATACAAGGCATCATACCACGCTCCGGATCTCCGCTTCTGGTCTGTTACCTTTTGGGCTAAAATAGCAAAAAAGACGGATGACAGGAAACGGCAGGCATGAATAAGAAGCAGACACCCCCCCTCCTGGTTGTGACGACCGATTCGACCCAGCCCTGGGACAATCTGGCCATGGAGGAATACCTGATGGATCTGTCCCTGAGTGACAGCGACCCTGCGCCAGGCCGGCGCTTCAGCGCCATCCTCTATCTCTGGCAAAACCGGCACACGGTTGTCATCGGACGCAATCAGAATGCCTGGGCCGAGTGCCGGACCAGCCTCCTGGAAGAAGAGGGCGGCTTCCTGGCCCGCAGAAGCACCGGCGGGGGCGCCGTCTACCACGACCTGGGAAACCTGAATTTCTCTTTCATCTCTCCCCGATCCCGCTTTGATCTGGGCCGTTCTTTTGATGTCATCCTGGATGCCGTGCGGAGCCTGGGCATAGAGGCCGTCCGATCCGGCCGCAACGATCTGCTTCTGGGAGACCGCAAATTCTCGGGCAACGCCTTCCGTTATCTGCGGGGCGTGGCTCTGCACCACGGCACCCTCATGGTGGATACGGATGTGGAGCCCATGCTGCGCTATCTGACGGTGGCCAGAGCCAAACTGCAATCCCGCGCCATCCAGTCGGTTCGTTCGCGCGTCGTCAACCTGATCGAGGCGAAAAGTGACCTGACCGTGCCCTCCCTGTCCCAGGCCGTCATTGCTTCTTTTGTCTCTGCCTACGGAGCCGGAGCGGACGTCCAGGCGCTTGCCGCCTCCCAGGTGGAAAGAGACGGCAGACTGGCGGAGCTTGAAGCCCTCTACGCTTCCTGGCAATGGCGCTACGGCCGGGCTGTCGATTTTGATATCCGGATTGAGACGGGCCGTTTTGACTGGGGGCAGGCCGAACTCCTCCTCAAGGTTGAGGAAGGCCGGATTACTGATGCCCTCTTCTACAGCGATGCCCTGGACAGCGACCTGATCCATGGGCTGGCTCATTCACTTCGGGGCACCCGCTTTCACGGAGATGAAATAGCCGACCGCATCCTCCGCCTTGGCCAGGCGGCAGATACGGTCGGCAGCATTCCGGGAGAAAAGATTACAGCCGATCTGGCCGCGGTCATCCGCAGCCATTCATTCTGAGTTCACTAAGGTCAGCTGCGGGGCATCCAGACCAGTACCATGGCATTGACCACCACGTTGCTCTTCAGGGGACGGACGGTCGTGGTGACGATCTCGTCGGCAGCCTGATCATAGCGCTCGCTGACAGCTTCCAGATCCTTTTTCATATCGGCTTCCAGAAGAACCATCTGCTGTTCAACCCGGTCGTAGGATTCTTCCGCCCGGCCTACATTGCTGGAGGATTTAGATGCCCGGGACAGGCTCTTGGCCGCTGTCGCACCTTTATAGACATTTGACTGGCTGACCAGGGACTTGCCCAGGACCGCGCCCAGGGCGGCAGCCCCGAAGGAGATGGCTGACTGTACCTTGGCATCTTTGGCCTGATCCTTGACCCGGTCGACCCGCTCCTCGGCCTTGGCAATCTTCTCTTCAATAGCCAGGCGCTTCTTCTCGTACTTGGCCTCAACCTCATCCATTTCGACATCGCGCTTTTCACGGGCAGCCATCTTGACACGGGCCACAAAGTCGCGCTCATCTTCTTCCAGCGTCGAAACCAGGCCCAACTTCTTGTGCTCACGGATCTCGACGGCTGATTCACGCCAGACCGTATCGACCAGGGCCCGCTGCCAGGCGGTGAAGCTGGTCTTGAGTTTGGCTTCCGGCGGAAGTCCCGTGAAGTTCACGCCGATGGGCGGTTCGGAATCCAGATCCTGCAAGGTCAGGTCCAGATCCAGCTTCTTGTCCCATTCGACCGGCACAACTCCGTCACCCAGGGGGGTGAAGCGTGAAACGGTCTCCGTGTGCGAGATGTTCTTCTTCTCATCCTTGGTGTAAACGGTCAGGAAACCCGCCAATGCCGGCTTATAGGTCTGACCCGGGGTGCCGGGCAGGAAGGAGACCGGAATACCGGCCGCTGCGGGCGGAACAACCACTGCCTCCTTAACTGGTGCGAAGGGCATACCCGAAGGCACGGGAGGAGTCACGGGAACCGGTGCCGGTGCTGCCGCCTGCTCCCCTGAGGGAACGAAGGGCTCGGGCATGAGGTCGGGCACAACAAAGCTCTGGGCAGGCGGAGGTGCGGCTGGCGCAGCCGGAGCGGGGCTTGCCGGGACATAGCCTGATTGGGAGACCAGATACTTGGTCTGCTCCCGGGTCAGGGGTCCCGCAAGATAGGACATGGCAAAGCGTGTCTGGAAGAGGATGGGTTCACCGCCCCTGACAGACCGCATGAGGAACTGCCTCTGCTGGAGGCCGGCAATGAGCTTACCCAGTTCCGCCCTGCTGATGCCCTCGATGGATTCATCCGCCATGCCTTCCAGCAGGCGGGTCCGGTCGCGCTCGGTGGTCAGGCGTCCGACGAACCAGGTGCCGACGTTGGACAGGCCCTTGTAATCGATATCGCCGGGGTTCTGGGTGGCAAGAACGATGCCAAGGCCATAGGCGCGGGCCTGTTTCAAGAGCGTCAGAAGGGGTTTCTTGGCCGGCGGGTTGGCAATAGGCGGGAAATAGCCGAAGACCTCGTCCATATAAAAGAGGGCCCGCAGGGATGAAGTTCCCTGTTCAGTCCGCATCCAGGCAACCAGGCGGTTGAGCAGCAGGGTCACAAAGAACATGCGCTCGGCATCCGCCAGGTGGGCGATGGACAAAATGGAGATCTTGGGCTTGCCCTGGGGTGTGTAGAGCAGGGAGGGAATATCAAATGGTTCGCCGTCCATGAAGGCCTTGAAGGCCGGAGAGGCAATCAGGTTATTGAAGAGGAGGGCCAGGGCGAAGCGGTCCTTCTCCGGCAGATAGGTATCCACATCCATGACACCGATAGTGGCCATGGGAGGCTTGTCGATCCAATGGATCAGGGAAGGGATGGCCAGGTCATAACCGTCCTGCCACATCTTCTGGATCAGGGTTGACAGGAAGACATGCTCCCGGCTTGACACGGGGTCGGCATCTTTCTTGCCGACCAGGTGGAGAAGGCTGGTGGCCGTCGTTGAGACGACTTCCTGAAAGAGCTCCGGGTCTTCCATGGCAGAGGCCGAAGGCCTCTTGAACATACCTTCCAGGGAAAGGGGCCGGCCGAACTGACCGCCCGGCGTGTAAAGGGCAAATTCGGAATTCTGCCGCATGGCCCGGATACGCTCACCATCCTGCATGGAGCTTTCCAGACCCTTGCGCCAGAGTTCAGCCTTCTGGGCCGCCAGCTGGCTGACGCTGATCCCCTGTGATTCGGCTTCTTCCGGATGAACCCAGGGTTCAAAATCTGAGGGCTGCAGGTCGGGGAAGGACAGGAGCAGGTTGCCCATGTCACCCTTGGGGTCCACGATAATGGCCGGGATGCCGTCCATGGCGGCCTCTTCAATCATCCCGATCCCAAGTCCCGTCTTGCCGCTCCCTGTCATGCCGACAATCATGGCATGGGTGACCAGATCCCGGGAATCCAGCAGCATGAAGTCCGCGCGGCCGTCCCCGTCCAGATCTCTGTTTTCAGCGCCCAGATAAAAGACGCCGAGTTTTTCATATTGGCTCATAACAACCCTCCTCGATCGAATTGGTTTCCTGTAATAACTTTACTTATACTCACATCCAGATACTTTGTCGATAACATGTGTTATCCAAAAAGATCTGTTTTTTCCAGTTCCTCCAGATCCGGCCCGCAGCTGATGGGCGACCCGGCCGCCTTGAGGGCGTTGACGACATCCTTGAGGCCGCTGCCCGAACAGATGGAGGTCACGGTCTCATCCGCCTTGATGATACCCTGACGGACAGCCTCCTTGACGCCGGCGTAGGAAGCGACTCCGGCGGGCTCGCCGAAAACCCCTTCCGCCTGGCCCATCTCCCACATGGCCGCCAGGATGGCCTCATCCGAAACGGCAATCCAGGCTCCTCCCGACGCCGAGACGGCCCGCAGTGCCTTGACGGGATTGCGGGGGACACCGACGGAGATGGAGTCAGCCAGGGTGTTCTCCCCGGCAGGTTCCAGAGGGCGCCCCTCCCGGGCGGCATCGACGAAGGGCGAGCAGCCGGTTGACTGGACGCCCAGAATCCGCGGGATCCGGTCGATCATGCCCAACTGGAAGAGATCCCGGAAACCCAGATAGACACCGGCGATGGTGCAGCCATCGCCAACGGAGACGGCCACCCAGTCCGTCGGTTCAAAGTTCAGCTGTTCGGCGATCTCCAGGGAGACCGTTTTCTTGCCTTCGGCCATGACCGGGTTAATCCCCGCGTTGCGGTTATACCAGCCATATTTGGCGATGGCCGCCTTGGACAGGTTGAAGGTCTCCCGGTAATCCCCCCTGACGGATACCACACGGGCTCCGAAGATGAGCATCTGAGCCAGCTTGCCCTGGGGGGCCCGCTCCGGGACAAAAATCACGGTCTTGAGCCCTGCCCGCGCGGCATTGCCGGCACAGGAGGAGGCCGCGTTACCTGTCGAGGAGCAGGAAATGGTCGGGTAGCCCAGTTCCAGCGCCTTTGCGACAGCGACTCCGCTGGCCCTGTCTTTGAGGGAGGCAGTCGGGTTCAGGCCGTCATCTTTCAGATAAAGGGCCCGGATCCCAAGCTGGCTGCCCAGCCGCAGGGAGGAATAGAGAGGAGACCAGCCAACCCTGAGGAAGGTCCCGTATTCCCGGTCCTCCAGGGGCATCAGGGCCTTGTAGCGCCACATGCTCCTTTCCGGATCCCGGCTGAGACTTTCGCGGCTCAGCCTCCGGCTGATGATGTCGTAATCGTAGTCAATATCCAGGATCCCCTTCTCCCCGCAGTGGGGGCAGGTCAGCATCTCTTCCTTATAAGGGTAATGGCGGTCGCATAGGGTGCAGGTATATCCCAAAAGATGGGGGATATTGGATTTTGTTCTGGGCATAGAAATCTCCTTACAGCGGGCGAAAAAGTATGATTAATACCAGTTTACCAAACCGGAATCAATCATGTCCTCTTCATCAAGAGACTGTGAACAATCTTGTTGTTCCGTCATTTTGTATGTTATGATACCCAATACAATATCCCTTTTGGAGGAAAAGGCTATGCAACATTTCAAAAAATGGATTGTTATTTTGTTGTGCGTCGCTTTCGTGGTAACACTGGTGGCCTGCGATAAAAAACCGACTCCCACGCCGACTGATCCGCCCAAACCAACGGAAACGGATCCCAAACCGCCGGCCCGCGAAGACGGTGTCACCCTGGATAACATCAAGCTTGGCTTTGTTCACATTACAGACCCGAGCGACATGGGCTACACCTACAACCATGATCTGGGCACCCAGAAAATGAAAAGAGAACTTGGCCTTCGGGACGACCAGATTGTCAACAAGTTCAACACATCCGAGGACGCTGAGTGCGAGGCCGCTTTGAGAGAGCTGGTTGAGCAGGGCTGCCATATCATCTTCGCGACAAGCTTCGGCTTCGAAGAATATGTTATGGAAGTTGCCGCTGATTTCCCCGACGTTGAATTCTGCCATGCTTCCGGCTTCCGCTGCGCGCAAAGTGAGATGGCCAACGTCCACAACTACTTTGGCAAGATCTACCAGGCCCGCTACCTGTCCGGTATCGCCGCCGGCCTCAAGACGGAAAAGAACGTACTTGGCTACGTCAACGCTTTCCCCTTCGCCGAGTGCATCCAGGGCTACACGGGCTTCTATCTTGGCGCCAAGAGCGTCAACCCCGACGTCAAGATGTTCGTCATGAACACCTTCTCCTGGAACGATCCGGCCGGTGAGAGCCAGGCCGCCAAAGCCCTGATCGACATGGGCTGCGACGTGATCGGCCAGCACTGCGACTCAACCGCTCCGGCCACCGCCGCCGAGGCTGAGGGCGTCTACCATGTGGGCTACAACTCAGACATGATCGACGCGGCCCCCAAGGCCACACTGACCTCCGCCATCTGGGACTGGTCCAAATTCCTGATTCTGGCTGTTCAGAATTACGTCGATGCCAAACCCATCCCCAAGGACTGGGGTGAAGGCCTGGCTGAAGGCGCCGTTGACATCTCCAGACTCAACGAGGCCCTGATCGCCCCCGGCACCGCCGAGAAAATCGAAGAAGCCCGCGCCCGGATCCTCTCCGGTGACTGGGATGTCTTCACCGGCCCGCTGGTCAACAACAAGGGTGAAGTGGTGGTCAAAGAGGGTGAAACCTACATTGAGCCCGCCTCCTCACCGGCATGGAGCCACATTCTTGAAGGGGTGACCGAAGTCAATCCGATGGACTAAGGACCTCCCGCTATCCAGACCGGGGGCACCTGACGGTGCCCCCATGCATCCAACAGCCGCAATGTGGGCACCGTGATCCTGACCGGGGATGACGATCGATCTTTCCGCATTGCGGCTCTTTTGAGAGGATGGAAGAGAGGTGCCTTGCCAAAGACCGCAAGGCCGCACGGAGGAGAATATGCAAGAAGCTCAACGACCCCCCGTTGATAACGTTGTCGAGATGTCCCACATCTGCAAACGCTTCGGCACAGTGGAAGCCCTCAAGGATGTCCACCTGGAGCTGAGAAGGGGTGAGATCCTCTCCCTCCTTGGGGAGAATGGCAGCGGCAAGACCACGCTGATGAATGTCCTTTCCGGAATCTATTTCCCCGATCTGGGTGAAATCCGGATCAACGGCACCCCTGTCGCCATCTGCGAACCCAAGGATGCCTTCGCCTACAACATCGGCATGGTCCACCAGCACTACAAATTGGTTGAAGTCTTTACTGCCGCTGAAAATATCGTGCTGGGGCTTCCGGGCGGCGTGACCGTCAACCGCCGGGCCCTGGGCAAACATGTCAAGGAAATTGCCGACCGCTACGGCTTCAATATCGACCCTAACAAGAAAGTCTATGACATGTCCATCTCGGAGAAGCAGACAGTCGAGATTGTCAAGGCCTTGTACCGGGGAGCCGATATCCTGATTCTGGATGAACCGACCGCCGTCCTGACTCCACAGGAGACAGAGAAACTCTTCGAAATCCTGCGGGCCATGAAAGAGGACGATAAGTCGATTATTCTCATAACCCATAAACTCAACGAAGTTCTGGCCGTATCCGACCGGGTTACGGTTCTGCGCAAAGGCGAATACATCGACACCGTCGAAACAGAAAGCGCCTCCGTCCAGTCCCTGACCGACATGATGGTCGGCAGAGCCGTCTCACTGGAGATCGACCGCCCCATCATCGGCGACAAAAAGCCCATCCTGCGCGTCACGGCCCTGACCTGCCTGACGCCCGACAAAACCCGGGCTCTGGAGGATGTCAGCTTCGAAGCTTACGGCGGGGAGATCCTGGGGATCGCAGGTATCTCAGGAAGCGGCCAGCGCGAACTCTGTGAGGCCATTACGGGTCTCTGCCCCATCGCCGGCGGCTCCATCCTTTACCAGGGCTTTGTCAACGGCTTTGAGGTTGAAGAGAACATGGTGGGCAAGTCTCCCAACGAAATCTCAAGGAAGGGCATTGCCCTGGCTTTCGTCCCCGAAGACAGATTGGGCATGGGCCTGGTTCCTTCCCTGGATATGGTCGACAACATCATGCTCAAGAGCTATAGGCAGAAGAAGAGCTTCCTGGTCGACCGGAAAACACCGCAGAAGGTAGCCGAGCGCCTGGTCCAGGACCTGGAAATTGTGACCCCTGACGTTTTCACGCCCATCCGAAAACTTTCCGGCGGCAATGTCCAGAAGATCCTGGTTGGACGCGAGATCGATTCCAGCCCCCGCCTTCTGATTGTCGCCTACCCCGTAAGGGGCCTGGATATCAATTCCTCCTATACCATCTACCGCCTGCTCAATGAACAAAAGGAAAAAGGCGTGGCTGTCATCTATATCGGAGAAGATCTGGATGTCCTCATGGAGATTTCCGACCGGCTCCTGGTTCTGAGCGGCGGCCGGGCCATGGGGGTCGTGGATCCCCGCCTGACTTCAAAACAGACAATCGGCCTTATGATGTTGGGCCACGGACCCTACCAAAAGGAAGGAGCTGCCGCCCTATGACAGATCCTGTAATCAAAGAAGACCTGACAGATCAGCCGGATCAGCCTACCTGCCCGCCGGCCGCCGACTACCCGGTTTGCGTCATCCATGAACCCTTCGTCCGGATCACCAAGCGGGGCACCGTCACAGCCAGGCACAAGGCACTCATTTATCTGGTCGGCTTCACCATGGCCCTCCTGGTAGGTGCCCTCCTGATCGCCCTGATCGGCAAGAATCCGCTGGCGGCCTACGTCAGTATGGCAACCGGTTCCTTCGGCACCAAGACATCGGCAGCTGAAACCTTCCGCCTGGCCGTCCCGCTTCTGATCGCCGGGGTGGCCATTGCCTTTGCCTTCAAGATGCGCTTCTGGAATATCGGCGGTGAGGGTCAGATCCTGGCGGGTGCCATTTTCATGTCCCACATTGTTGTCTCAATCATCAACAGCGGGACGCAGATCGCTGCCATTCCCCTCCACATTCTGCTGATACTGGCGGCCATAACAGGAGGGGCCCTCTTCGGTTTCCTGCCTGCCTTCTTCAAGACCAAGTGGGGGACCAACGAGACCCTCTTTACCCTCATGCTCAACTATATTGCCATCGAGTATATCAACTACCTGAAAAACCTGAGCAGCTGGAAGCCGGAAAAGACAACCTTCCCTAAAATCATCAACTTCAAGAATTCGCTGGGCCAGATTGTCCTGCCCAAGGTCTTCGGCGTCCATATCGGCTGGATCTTCGCGCTGGCTCTGGCTGTGCTGGCCTTTCTCTATCTGAAAAAGACCAAGCACGGCTATGAGATCTCCGTCATCGGCGACTCCCTGAACACAGCCCGCTACGCCGGCATGAACACCCGCTGGATCCAGATCCGGACCCTCCTGATTTCGGGGGCCCTCTGCGGCCTGGCCGGCTACTTCCAGGTGGCCGGTGCCGACTACACCCTGACGGAGACGACAGCGGGAGGTGTCGGCTTCACGGCCATCATCGTCGCCTGGATGGCCAAGCTCAACCCCTTCATCATGATCCCCGTCTCCATCTTCATCGCCATGCTCAAAAGGGGATCACTTTCCATCCAGTCAACCATGAAGATCCCGGCATCCGCCGCCGATCTTCTGACCGGCATCATTCTCTTCTTCATGCTGGGCTGTGAACTCTTCCTGGAGTACAAGCTTGTCTTCCGCCACAGCCAGGCCAAGATTGAAAAAATGATTGAAGAGGTGTCCGCATGAATACACTCATCAACCTTCTGAACGCGGCGGTTCTGGCAGGCACGCCCCTGCTCCTTGCTACCTGCGGCGAAATTCTGACCGAAAAGTCCGGCAGCCTCAACCTGGGTGTCGAGGGCATGATGTACATGGGCGCCATCGCGGGTTTGGCAGGCGCTTGGTACGCGGAGCAGCTGATTGGCCAGGGCGGCCTTCTGGCTGCTGTCTTTGCCTTCATCTTCGCCTTCCTATGCGGAGCCCTGGGCGGCCTGATCTACGCCGTACTGACCGTTTCGCTGCGGGCCAACCAGAACGTAACCGGCCTGACCCTGGCCATCTTCGGGACGGGCTTCGGCAAGTTCTTCGGGGAAGTCCTGGGCCACAAGGCAGGCGGCTATGTGACCGTCAATGATCAGACCAAGGCCATGTACGGCCGGATCAACTTCGGCAAACTGGCCGAGATCCCGGTCATTGGAACCATCTTTTTCAAGTACAACTGGCTGGTTTATTTCGCTTTGGCCGTGGCCATCGTCCTGGGCTGGTTCCTCAGCCGTTCCCGCAAGGGACTTTCCCTGCGCGCTGTCGGTGAGAGCCCGGCGACGGCAGACAGCGCCGGAATCAACGTAACCCGTCACCGCTATCTGGCGGCTTTAGTCGGGGGCGGCCTTTGCGGCCTGGGCGGCATGTACATGTCCATGGTCGACCAGAAGGGCATCTGGGTTCAGGACTGCATCAGCGGCTATGGCTGGCTGGCCATCGCCCTGGTCATCTTTGCCACATGGAATCCCCTCCGGGCCATCTATTGTTCCATTATCTTCGGCGGACTCAGCGTCATGTATATGTATGTCCCCATCAAGGGCCTGCCCATCCCCATCTACCGCATGTTCCCCTATATCGCCACTGTCATTGTCCTCATTATCACCAGCATGATGCAAATCAAGGAGCACGCTCAGCCGGCCGGAACCGGCCTCAACTACTTCCGGGAAGAACGCTGAAGCCCGGTTGCATGACAGGATGAAACCCGCCCTCCCGGCGGGTTTTTTCGTCCTGGCTGTCTGGTATAGTGAATCTTGATATTATGCGCCAAGGAGTCAGGTAAATGGTTGATCTCATTATCATCGGCGGCGGTCCCGGCGGTTATGTGGCCGCTGAAAGGGCCGGCCGGGCGGGCCTTTCCGTCCTTCTCTTCGAAAAAGACAAATTAGGCGGTGTCTGCCTCAATGAGGGTTGCATCCCTTCCAAGACCTTGCTCAATTCAGCCAAGATCTACCGCCATACCCTGGATGGCCTGGCCTTCGGAGTCTCGGCAGAGGGCCTGGCTTACGATCAGGCTTGCGTCATCAAACGCAAAAAGAAGGTGGTCCGCAAGCTGGCCTCCGGTATCGCCGGCCAGATGAATCAGGCGGGGGTTGAAGTTCTGAAGGCGGAAGCCTTCCTCCTGCCCCGCAAGGATGACCTCTTTCAGGTTCAGGCCGGGGAAGAGATCTACCAGAGCAAAAAACTCATTCTGGCGACCGGTTCAGAGGCCTTTATCCTGCCTGTCCCCGGTGTCGCTGAAGCCCTGGGCAAGCAGGTGATCACCAATCGGGAAATTTTGGATCTGGAAGAGATCCCTCAAAGTCTGGTCGTTATCGGCGGCGGTGTCATCGGCCTTGAAATGGCCTGCTATTACCAGACGGTCGGCTCCCGGGTGACCGTTGTCGAGATGCTGGATCACATCGCAGGCAATACGGATCCTGAAATCGGCCGGCGTCTGCAGGCTGTCTACGAGAAACTGGGCATGGTCTTCCACCTGTCTGCCCGCGTCACCCGTGTCCAAGGCGGTCAGGTCTTCTTTGAGAAAGAGGGAGTCCAGGATTCAGTTACGGGCGATTATGTTCTCTTATCCGCCGGCAGAAAACCGGTCACCTGGGGCCTGGGCCTTGAAAACCTGTCTGTTGAGCTGGAGCGCGGAGCCGTCCGGGTCAATGATCATATGGAGACCTCCTGCCCCGGCCTTTACGCCATCGGGGATGTGACAGGCGGGTTCATGCTGGCCCACGCTGCCAGCCGGGAAGGCGAGGTCGCCGTCAATCACATGCTGGGTATCGAAGACAGGCTCTGTAACCGGGCCATGCCCTCTGTTATCTATACGGATCCGGAAGTGGCCGCCGTCGGCAAAACCAAGGCGGAGCTGGATCAGGAAGGCTGTGACTACCGGGAAGTTGAACTTCCCATGGGCTGGTCCGGCCGTTATCAGGCGGAGACCGAACGGGGGACCGGCCTGTGCAGGATCCTTGTCGACAAGGAGGAGGGCCGCCTTTTGGGCTGCCATATCCTGGCTCCTTACGCCTCGGAAATGATCCTGGCCTTCGGCATCATGATGGAAAGACAGATGACACTGACTGGCACATCCCTTCCCTCTGT
>JBBAEW010000002.1:0-93758 GCA_041655695.1 Saccharofermentanales bacterium | reverse complement strand
TGGAATAGTATAAATGTTGTGAGGGGAAGGACGGCTGCTCTTGCCAGATTAAACGGGACAGTCCCTTTGCCAGATTAAGCTGGACATTTGCTTTGACTCACTGTCCAGCTTACTTTGTCATTTATCTCAATGGCTGTAACAGACGGCAGGCCGCCGTTATTTCTTGCGTTCCACCCGGCCACGGCGTATACTTGGAAAGGTCGGGGGCAAGCGAAGAATCAGACGAGAAAACCTCCGGCAGCGGGGGATTTTTTTACTCTCAATCATTGAGCTTGATAAAGGGATCGGAGGCATGATAGCAATGAAACAGTTTAATCGCGCATTGGCAGAAGAGCTTAGAGGCGGCGTCATTATGGACGTCGTTGATGCCGAGCAGGCCAAGATAGCAGAAGAGGCGGGAGCGGTGGCAGTCATGGCCCTGGAACGCGTCCCTGCGGATATCCGGGCAGCCGGCGGTGTTTCCAGAATGAGTGACCCGGCCATGATCAAGGCCATTATCAAGGCAGTCAAAATCCCCGTCATGGGCAAGGTCCGGATCGGCCATTTTGTCGAGGCCCAGATTCTGCAGGCTATCGGGGTCGATTTCGTCGATGAAAGTGAAGTTCTGACCCCGGCTGACGAGGTCTACCATATTGACAAGACCCAGTTCCAGGTGCCCTTTGTCTGCGGCGCCCGTGGCCTGGATGAGGCCCTGCGCCGGCTGGCGGAAGGCGCCCTCATGATCCGGACCAAGGGGGAGCCCGGGACGGGTGATGTGATTCAGGCCGTCCGACACATGCGCAAGATCAACCAGGAGATCCGGGAGATCATGTCGCTCCGGCCCGATGAGCTTTACGTGCGGGCCCGTGACCTGGCCGTCCCCATCCACCTGGTCCAGTATGTCCACGAACACGGCAAGCTCCCGGTTCCGAACTTCTCGGCCGGCGGTGTCGCCACGCCTGCGGACGCGGCCCTCATGCGCTATCTGGGCGCAGAAGGCGTCTTCGTCGGTTCGGGCATCTTCAAATCGGGTGACCCGGTCCGCCGGGCCAAGGCCATTGTTGAGGCCTGCCACCATTATGATGACCCTGAGCGTCTGGCACATGTGTCGGAGAATCTGGGCGAGGCCATGGTAGGGCTCAATCCCGATCAGATTGACCTCATCATGTCTGCCAGAGGGATCTGACCCGGCCATGTCGATTAAGAAAATCGGTTTCATCGGCACGGGTGTCATGGGGTCTTCCATGGCCGCCCGTCTTTGCCAGGGGGGCTACCAGGTCCGGGTTTTCAACCGGACCCTTGAGAAGGCTGCGGCAACGGCATCCCGTACAGGCGCTCTCTGTGTTGATTCGATTGCCCGCGCCGTTGAGGGGGCTGACGCCGTCCTGACCATGGTGGGCTACCCATCCGACGTTGAAGAGGTCATGCTTGGCCCAGGCGGTGTTTTCGAATCTGCCCCTGCCGGCACCCTGGTCATCGATATGACCACCTCTTCACCTTCACTGGCCGCACGTCTTTACCGGGAGGGGGCGAAAGCGGGCCTCATGCTCTTGGACGCCCCGGTCTCCGGCGGCGACGCAGGAGCCAGAAAGGGTACCCTCTCCATTATGGTGGGGGGCGACCGGCTGGTTTTCGAGCGTGCCCTGCCCATCCTGTCTCTCCTGGGGCAGAATATTGTCTACATGGGGCCGGCCGGCAACGGCCAGCACACAAAGGCCGCCAACCAGATCGCCGTAGCCGGTGCCACGGCCGCCATGACGGAGGCCATCCTTTACGCGGAGCGGGCGGGCCTGGATCCCCAGACCATGCTGAGCGCCATCGGGGCCGGAGCCGCAGGCAGCTGGCAGATCGCCAACATGGCGCCCCGTCTTTTGTCAGGCGACCATGACCCGGGTTTTTTCATCAAGCACTTCATCAAGGATATGCAGATTGTCGAGGATGAAATGGCCGAGCGCCACACCCACCTGCCCATGCTGCATACGGTTTTGGGTCTTTACCAACAGATGGCAGAGGAGGGGGAAGAGGACTACGGCACCCAGGCCCTGATCCGCCTTTACCGCAGGGAGTCCCTGGACAAAAGCGGAAAAAACTGACGACTGCCCGGCCTTCCATTCATGACATGGAGGCATCTGCCGGCTGATCCGGAAAAAGGTTCCGGACGTGCCGGCGGATGCCTCTTTTTTAGTATAGAATGAGGGCGTTAAAAGGAGGGCGGCATCGATGAAAATCCGGGTACAAATCTTGCTTGGCTTCTTAGCCTTGCTGCTGGTCCTGGCTCTTCCGGCTGCGGCCGTGGAGGCCGGTGTCCGCTTCCATCCGGCACCCGCTGACGCCGGTTTTTTCGGCGGTGACAGTGATTTCGGCGGCGGCGGCGGAGGCTGGGGCTCTTCCGATAGCGGCTGGGACAGTGACTTCAGTTTCGGCAGCGGCTCCTTCGGCGGAGGGGGCTCCCTGGTGGGACCGGTAGTCATTGTCATCATTTTTCTGGTGATCGCCCTACTCTCGAAAAAGCAGAAGGGCAGTGCCCCCACAGGCCCCGTACAGGTTCCGCCTGTCCAGTCGGCGGGTATTGCCGACCGCATCCGGCAGACAGACCCCTTCTTCACCGAGGCCGAGATGCGCGAGAAGGTCTCCAACCTCTATTCCGAAATGCAGCGTGCCTGGGAAATCCAGGATTGGGAACCCATGCGGGCCCGCCTGACAGATGATCTCTATAACCAGATGGGCCGTCAGCTGCAGGAACTGATCACCCGCAACCAGATCAACCGGGTGGAGCGTGTGGCCATTATCAGCGTGGGTCTGGAGAATTTCTACCAGGATCAGCTGCACGATAACCTGGAAATCCGCCTGACAACCCGGATCACCGACTACACCATCGACCGGGCCAGCGGTAATGTGGTCAGCGGAGATCCACGGCGTGAGAAATTCATGACCTACATGTGGACCATGATCCGGACAGTCGGTACCAAGACCGCCATGCCGGACGCAGGCGGCAAAGAGGCCGTCAGCCGCAACTGCCCCCACTGCGGGGCACCCATTGACCTGACCCAATCGGCTCGCTGCAGCTACTGCGGTTCCATTGTGACAGCTCCTGAGTTCGACTGGGTTCTGTCCAATATCCGGGGTATTTCCCAGCAGACCATCTGATCAGGACTTGTAAGAGAAAGGCAGGGGGCCTGTCCGTGCGGACAGGCCCTTTTTTAAATGGCGACAGGCAGAACCCGGGGATCCTCATCCGGCCCCGGTTTTCCGCGGATGGCCCGGGCGGCCATGCGGGCTCTGCTGACCAGCAGGCGGCGCTCCTTCCAGGGCATGGTCCTTTTTGAGACGTAGAGGGTCAGGACGATCTGGATCATGATCCGGTTGAGCCAGTGGCCGTAGGCTTTCTCCCATTGGTCCCAGAGGTCTTTGGTGAAAAAGTCATGGCGCAGGAGATTGGCCGCCGTCAAATAGTCCCGGACGTGGCGGGCCGTCAGGCCGTGTGTCAGGCTGGAAGGCCTGCGGACGTAATGGTAGCGTGGCTGCTTGGAGGAGACCACCTTGCGGCAATGCAGGAAAAGAAGGGGGACCAGATAGGCGTCCTCATAGATGATGGCGGGGAAACGGATGGCATGGTCCGTAAAGAGGCTGCGGCGGAAGAGTTTGTTCCAGACGAAGGTCGGAAAGAAGAGGACCCGGAAGGATTGCCGGACCGCTCCTGAGCCCGTCAGTTTCTTTCGGACGGGGACGAAGGGATAAGGGAGTCTCCAACCCCGCGGCGTTTCCAGAAAGAAGTTGACGGCTACGGCGTCCACCTCCTCCGAGCCCAGGCCGTCCAGCATGGTCTGGACATAATGAGGGCTGACATAGTCATCGGCATCTACAAAACAGACCCAGTCCCCCTGGGCTTGAGCAAGGCCCCGGTTGCGGGCGGCGCTGACTCCCAGATTGTCCTGGCGGATGAAGCGGACCCGCGGGTCCCGGGCCTGGAAGTCCTGGATGATGGCGTCCGAAGCGTCTGTGGATCCGTCGGAAATGACAAGGATCTCAATGGTCGGGTAGGATTGGCTGATAACGGAGTCCAGGCAGCGGGCCAGCCAGCGCTCGGCGTTATAAACAGGAATGATGACGCTGACCAGTGGATCGTTCAATGGATCATCTCCCGGGCTTGGCCCCACTTTCTACGCCGATTATAACAGGAAGATGGGGCCTGCGGATTCCGGCCGGGCTCGTGATAGAATGGCTTCGTGCGGCCCTGGCGCCCAGGGCAGACGGGGAGGAAGAGAGTCCGGATGGAGACAGGCGGAAGATTCAAAAAAATCCCGGCAATCCGACCAGCCGGCAAAGTCTACGCGGCCTTTCGGCGGCGGACCTTCCAGCGCTCCATGGCTGCCGGCACCCTCTTGGCCATCCTCGTCCTCTTTGTCCTCATCTATCTCTTCTGGGGCGAACAGACCATCGCCTTCTTTTCGGATTCCATGCGGGTCCGCATGCTGGTCTCCAAATACCCGCTGACCAGCAGGCTGATCTTTTTCTTCGCCAACTTTCTCCAGGTGGTGGTGGCGGTCATCCCCGGGGAACCCTTTGAGTTCGCGGCGGGCTTCGCCTTTGGTGCCATTGAGGGCACCCTGATCTGCATGGCGGCCATCTATGCTGCCAGCATTCTGATCTTCCTGTCAGTCAAGCGCTATGGCCGGGCCGTCATTGAGCTCTTCTTTGAAAGCGAGAAAATCGACCAGATAAGACTCTTCCAAAAGCCGGGCCAGCTCAATGTCCTCATGTACATCCTCATGTTCATTCCGGGAACGCCCAAGGATATTCTGACCTATCTTGCCGGCCTGACCCCCATGCGCCTGTCAACCTGGCTGGTTATTATCTCGGCCCGCCTCCTTTCTGTTGTCACTTCGACGGTCAGCGGGGGGCTTTTAGGCTCACAGAACTATCTTTTTGCCCTGGTGGTTTTCAGCGTTACCGCTGCGGTCGCCCTGGTGGGCATTCTCATGTACCGGAGGCTGGACCGGCAGGCCAGGGCGGATCAGAAAAAGGAAAGACTGGCCCAGAGGCAGGGGCGGTCTCAAAGGTAACAAAACCTACTTTTACAGGTCTGCTTTAAGGCTTTGCCTTTTACTAAAATATATGTGCTATAGTTGTTGAGGTTTGGCTTTCTGGTGAAACCGGGCCCCGCCATCAATTGACAATCACACAGCAAGGAGAAAAAAAATGATCGATCTGACGATCCATGAGGACGGTCTCGAGAGCGCCATCAAAGTCGCGCGCGAGAACAAGATTATTATTCCGACATTTGCACAACTTCGTGATCCAGCAAAGAACGTTCCTGAGAAAATTAAACAAGCCCTCCACGGCGTAGGCACTGATGAAGTCAATCCGCTCAACCTCTTCCGCATCACCTGGAAGAATCAACCGCGGCGTGACGGAGGCGAATACGGCGGCGTCAACTATATTGAAATTCCAAAAGAATTAACCGCTGTCAAGCCGCGCATTTTCGTCATGGTAGGCAAGTGGTTCCCCACCGGCTGTCATAAGGTCGGCGCCTCTTACGGCTGCCTGGTACCCCGCCTTGTGACCGGCCAGTTCAACCCCTACGAGAACTGGGCTGTCTGGCCTTCAACCGGCAACTACTGCCGGGGCGGCGCCTTCAACTCCAAGCTCCTGGGCTGCAAATCCATCGCCATTCTGCCGGAAGAGATGAGCCAGGAGCGCTTTGACTGGCTCAAGAGCATCGCCGATGAGGTCATCGCCACTCCCGGCTGCGAGAGTGACGTCTACGAGATCTTCGCCAAGGTCAAGGAAATCCGCGCTACCCGGCCGGATGCCTTCATCTTCAATCAGTTTGAGGAGATGGGCAACGTCCTCTGGCATTTCCACGCCACCGGCCCGGCCCTGGAAGAGCTCTACAATGAAGTCAAAACCCCTGATTCAAGGCTCTTCGGTGCCTTCTTCACCAGCGGCAGCGGCGGCAGCCTGAGTGCCGGTGATTACCTGAAAGAGAAATTCCCCCATGTCAAAGTGGCTGTCGGCGAAGCCCTCCAGTGCCCCACCATTCTCAACAACGGCTTTGGCGGACACCGGATTGAGGGTATCGGTGACAAGCACATCCCCTTTGTTCATAATGTCAAGAACACCGACATGGTGGTTGCCATTGACGACAACAACAGCCAGAACCTCCTCCGCCTCTTCAACTCGGAAGTGGGCCATGACTACCTGATGTCCGAAACCGGCCTGTCCAGTGAAGCACTGGATCAGCTGGCCTTCCTGGGCATCAGCGGCATCGCCAACGTCCTGGGCCTGATCAAGATGGCCAAGTACTATGAGCTGACAGAGAAGGACGTCCTTTTGACCGTGGCCACGGACTCGGCCGAAATGTACCAGTCCCGCATCCTGGAGCTGGACCAGCAGGCACCCTACACCAAGGAGCTGGCCGCCCGTGATTACTGGCACAACCTCAAGTCCATGAAGACGGACCACATGGAAGAGTTCACCTACTGGACCCGCAGGCGGGTGCACAACCTCAAGTACTACACCTGGGTCGAGCAGCAGGGCAGGACCCTGGAGGAGCTCAACGCCCAATGGTATGACGACGATTATTGGCACAATATCCATAACCAGGTCTACGAGATCGATCGCCTGACCGAAGCATTCAATGAGCGCGCCGGTGTTCTGGCAAGCCTCTGATCCAAATCAAAAAAGGAAGGGAAAAGACACAATGACATTCAACGACTTGATCAAAGAGCTGGGCAGCTACGACTCCAAGGGCTTGTACCAGGACGATTTCTTCCTGACATGGGATAAGTCCCAGGACGAAATCATGGCCATCTTCGCGGTCGCCGACGTCCTGCGTCTGCTGCGCGAGAACAACAAGAGCGCCCGGATTTTTGACTCGGGGCTGGGCATTTCGCTCTTCCGCGACCAGTCCACCCGGACCCGCTTCTCCTTTGCCTCCGCCTGTGATTTCCTGGGCCTGGAAGTCCAGGACTTCGACGAGGGCAAATCACAGATCGCCCACGGCGAGACTGTCAAAGAGACGGCCAACATGATTTCCTTCATGGCCGATGTCATCGGCATCCGCGATGACATGTACATTGGCAAGGGCCACACCTACATGAAGGGCTTTTCCGACTATGTCAAGGAAGGCTATGAGGACGGTGTCCTGGAACAGCGCCCCACCCTGGTCAACCTCCAGTGTGATATCGATCACCCCACCCAGTCCATGGCCGACGCCCTCCACATCATCCACCAGTTTGGCGGCGTCGAGAACCTGAGGGGCAAGAAGCTGGCCATGACCTGGGCCTACTCGCCCTCCTACGGCAAGCCTCTTTCGGTGCCCCAGGGCATCGTGGGCCTCATGACCCGTTTCGGTATGGAAGTCGTTCTGGCGCATCCGGAAGGCTACGATATCATGGGTGAAATTGAAGGCGTAGCCAAGCACAACGAAGACCTCTACGGCGGCAAGTTCACCCGGGTCGAGTCCATGGCGGAAGCCTTCCAGGACGCAGACGTTGTCTACCCCAAGAGCTGGGCCCCCTTCAAGGCCATGGAAATCCGGACCGACCTTTACGGCAAGGGCGATCAGGCCGGCATCCATGCCCTGGAGCAGGAGCTTCTGGCTCAGAACGCCCTCCACAAGGATTGGGCCTGCACCGAGGACATGATGGCCCGCACCAAGGGCGGCAAGGCCCTCTACATGCACTGCCTGCCCGCCGACATCACCGGTGTTTCCTGCGCCGAAGGTGAAGTCGACGCATCGGTCTTTGACCGTTACCGCATCCCTCTTTACAAGGAAGCCAGCTACAAGCCCTACATCATTGCGGCCATGATCTTCCTGCAGAAAATAAAGAACCCGGGCGCCAAACTGGAGGAGCTTTGGAAACAAGGTACCCCCCGTTGGGCGGATAATGCCTGATTAACCAAACACGCCAGGGCAGCCCGGAAAATCCCGGGCTGCCAGCCAAACAAGTCAAAAAAGAAGGAGTACTCAAATGGCAAAACAAAAAATCGATTACGATCGCGTGCGTCAAGCGGCCCAAGGCTACGAGAAGGACATGATCAAGTTCCTCCGTGACCTGATCCGCATCCCCGGCGAGAGCTGTGAAGAAGAAGGCGTCGCCCGCCGCATTAAAGAAGAGATGGAAAAACTGGGCTACGACAAGGCCGAATTTGACCAGCTGGGCAATGTCCTGGGCTGGATGGGCACCGGTGAGCGCATCATCTCCTTCGACGGTCACATTGACACCGTCGGGATCGGCGAGATCACCAACTGGGAATTCGACCCCTATGAGGGCTTCGAGACCGAGACCGAGGTTGGCGGACGCGGCGCGTCAGACCAGCTGGGCGGTGTCGTCTCTGCTGTTTACGGCGCCAAAATCGCCAAGGATCTGGGCCTGATCGACGATGACGTGACCCTCCTGGTTGCCGGCACCGTTCAGGAAGAGGACTGCGACGGCATGTGCTGGCTCCACCTGATCGAAAATGAGAAGATCCGGCCCGAGTTCGTCGTCTCCACCGAACCCACCGACATGCACGTCTACCGCGGTCATCGGGGCCGCATGGAGATCCGTGTCGATGTCAAGGGCATTTCCTGTCACGGCTCCGCTCCCGAACGCGGTGAGAACGCCATCTACAAAATGGCCGATATTCTCAAGGATGTCGAAGAGCTCAACAACCACCTGGCCTATGACGAATTCCTGGGCAAGGGCACAGTTACCACCTCACAGATCTTCTACACATCGCCTTCGCGCTGCGCCGTCGCTGACAGCTGCGCCATCTCGCTGGACCGCCGCCTGACCTGGGGCGAGACCTGGGAATCAGCCATCGCTGAAATCGAGGCCCTGCCCTCCGTCAAGAAGTACGGCGCGGTTGTCACCATGTACAAGTATGACCGCCCCTCCTGGACCGGTTTTGTCTACGAGCAGGACTGCTACTTCCCCACCTGGAAGATCGCGGAAGACGCGCCGCAGACACGGGCCCTGGTTGACGCTTATACCAACCTCTACGGAGCCCCCAAGGTCGACAAGTGGACCTTCTCCACCAACGGCGTCGCCATCATGGGCCGCCACGGCATCCCCTGCATCGGCCTCGGCCCAGGCAAGGAAGCCCAGGCTCACGCTCCCAACGAAGTCAACTGGAAAGAAGACGTTGTCCGCTGTGCCGCTATCTACAGCGTCATGCCGGCCCTCTACGTCGATATCACCAAAGAAGACAAATAAGTAAGCCTTTGGCTTTGAAGGCCGGGCCCCCCTCGGGGGGGGCCCGGTTTTTTTCATAGGCCGTAAAAATCCAAAGAAGCTGGTAAAATGAAACAGAGCTTGCGCTTGAATGGGCCGGAATCTTGGCTAAAATGCAAGGAAGAGCTATTGACCAAAGGAGAGGTTGGATTATGAGCGATATTATGAGGCCGATCGGCTTTGAACATTTAATCAGATGGAGCCTTGAGGAATATCGGAAAGAAGGCAGTATTTTCGGCCTGGACAAGGACAAATTCTATGTCAACCAGTCGGGCAGCCGCTTCAAGACCCCCTTCGGGGAGTCCATCGCCTCGGCCATCGGCCCGGCCGCGGGGCCGCATTCCCAGCTGGCTCAGAACATTCTTGTCTCCTATCTGGCCGGTGCCCGCTTCATCGAACTGAAAACCGTGCAGAAGATGGACGGCGAAGAAATCCGCCATGCCGTGGCCAAGCCCTGCATCAACGCCGAAGATGAATGTTACAACTGCGAATGGTCCACGGAGCTGACCGTGGAAGAAGCCTTCGATGAGTACGTCAAGGCCTGGGTGGCCATTCAGGTCCTGGCCCCTGAACTGGGACTGTCGGACGGCAAGGACTTCGCCTACAACATGAGCGTCGGCTACGACCTGGAAGGCATCCGCCTGCCCAAGATGGATGCTTTCATCGAGGGCCTCAAGGATGCTTCAGCCAGCCCCGCCTTCACGGAGTCCATTGCCTTTCTCAAAGGCCATCTCCAGCTCTTTGAGAAGGTGGACGCTGAAGCAGTCGACGCCATCTCGCCGGCCATTTGCCATTCAGTGACCCTGTCCACCCTGCACGGCTGCCCTCCCGACGAAATTGAACGGATTGCCCGTTATCTGCTGACGGAAAAAAAGCTCCACACCTTTGTCAAGTGCAATCCCACCATGCTGGGTTACGACTATGTCCGCCAAACCCTGGATGACCTGGGCTACGACTACATCGCCTTCCCCGACAAGCACTTCCTGGCTGACCTGCAGTATCCCGATGCCATCGGTATCTTCCAGAGAATGCTGGAGACAGCCCGCAAGGAGGGTCTGGCCTTCGGCGTCAAACTTTCCAACACCTGTCCCGTGGACGTCAAGCGCGGAGAAGTTCCCTCGGAAGAGATGTACATGTCAGGCCGCTCCCTGATGCCGCTGACCATTACCCTGGCTAAGAAACTGTCCCAGGCCTTTGACGGCAAGCTGCCCATCTCTTTCGCGGGCGGCGCGGACGCCTTCAACCTCAAGGACCTCCTGGAGGTTGGCATCGGGCCGGTGACCGTGGCCACCACACTTTTGAAGCCGGGCGGCTATATGCGCTTCCTGCAGATGGCCCGCGAGACGGAATCCTCCCTGGAGGCAGGCGGCCGCGTGGATCTTGCCGCTTTGGACAGCCTGGTGGAAAAAACCCTGGCCGATCCCCGTCTGCAAAAGCGCTGGCGGCAGAAAGTAGCTTCCCGTAAGACTCAATCGGAGCTGCCGCTTTTTGACTGCTACAAGGCCCCCTGCAAAGAGGGAGGCTGTCCCATTGAACAGCAGATCCCCGAATATAACACCCTGGTGGCTCGGGGAGACTACGCCGAGGCCATGCGGGTCATCGCCATCGACAACGCCTGCCCGACCATCACGGGCATCCTCTGCGCCCAGCCCTGCCGGGATCACTGTACCCGCCTGGACTATGAGGAATCGGTTCATATGCGCGACCTCAAGAAAATTGCCGCCGACCAGGCTCAGGATGCTTATACAGCCGCCAGTGCCGCGCCGCCCCTCCGCAGCAGCAAGCGCGTCTGTGTCATCGGTGCAGGCCCGGGAGGCATGGCAGCCGCTTACTACCTGCGCCGCAACGGGCTGGACGTGGATGTCTTTGAGAAACGGCAGGCCTCGCATGGGATCGTACGCTACGCCATCCCTTCCTTCCGCATCTCGGACCAGGAAATCGACCGGGATTTCCGCCTGGTGGAGGCGGCCGGTGTCCGCTTCCACTTCGGAGCTGACCCTGCCATTAATCTGGAGGAGCTCAAGAAGACCTATGATTACGTCGTTCTGGCCACCGGTGCCTGGCAGGCAGGCCGCAATCCGGTCGCAGAAGGCGACGGGCCGGTAATGGATGCCCTGGACTTCCTGGTCCGTGTCAAGGAAAAGGGCCCCCGCGACCTGGGCCGCAAGGTGGCTGTCATCGGTGCCGGCGATGTGGCCATGGACGCCGCCCGCCTGGCCAGACGCATGCCCGGCCAACCGGAGGTGACCCTGGTCTATCGGAGAACCGAAAGCTACGCCCCGGCCAGCACGGATGAATTTGACGAGGCCATGGAAGAAGGCGTTCTCTGGCGCCAGCTGCTGGCTCCCGTCAGCTACCGGGACGGCCAGCTGGTCTGTGAAATACAGGAACTGACCGGCTTTGATGAATCCGGCCGCCGTTCTTCGGTCGGTACCGGCCAATATGAGACCCTGCCCTTTGATACGGTCATCGGCGCCACAGGCGCCCGGGCTGACAGGAAATTCTTTGAGGACCTGGGCCTGAATCTGGACAGCAGGGGCAACCCCCTCCTTACAGGCGGCATGGAATCCTCCCGCAGAGGGGTCTATCTGGTCGGGGATTGCCGCAAGGGCCCTTCAACGGTCGTAGCGGCCATGGGGGACGCCAGGAAGGCGGCCCTGGATATCCTGGCCAGGGAAGGCCTGGATGACGATTTCATCAAGGTCCATGTCCCGGTTGATGAAGACATCATTCTGGAAAGACGCGGCCGCATGGAAGAAGGGCGTGAAGCTTCGGAGGAAGGCCTCCGCTGCCTGATCTGCGATCAGGTCTGCCGGATCTGTACCGAAGTCTGCCCCAACCGGGCCAATGTGGCCCTGGCTCTTGCCGGCTTTGCCAATCCCCAGCAGATCGTTCACGTGGACGGCCTCTGCAACGAGTGCGGCAACTGTGCCACCTTCTGCCCCCACGCGGGCAAACCCTACAAGGACAAACTGACGGTCTTCTGGACCCCGGAGGATTTCGCCGATTCAGACAACACCGGCTTCCTGCTCCTGGAAGAGGGGCTCCTTCGGATCCGCGACGGCAGCGGCAAAGTCTTCGAGACAGAAAGAGACCGCCTGGCCCGGACAGTGGACCAGGAAATGGCAACCGTCATTGAGGCCATTCTCAAGGACTATCCCTGGTTGCTCAGGCATTAAGCAGATGACATCCGCCGCTGACTGCGGCTTGACTGGGAGGAATCAAGATGATTATCGGAAACGGCAGATTAGTGACCAACGACCCAGATCACCCCTATTTCGAGCAGGGAGCTGTTCGGATCCAGGGCCAGGTGATCGATGCGGTGGGCAGCTGGAAGGAAATCAGGGACAAATACCCGGACGATGAGGTCCTGGACGCGGAGGGCCGCCTGATCATGCCCGGCATGATCAATGCCCACACACATATTTACAGTTCCTATGCCAGGGGCATGGGAGTCTCCCGGCCCACCCGCAATTTCCCCGAGATCCTGAAGAATCTCTGGTGGGCCCTGGACCGCAGCCTGACCATGGAGGACAATGAGCTGTCCGCCTACACCACTTACATTGACAGCATCCGCAACGGCGTCACCACCCTTTTTGATCATCACGCCAGCCCCCACGCGGCGGAGGGATCCCTCTTCACCCTGGCGGAAGCCGCCAAAAAGATCGGGATCCGGGGCTCCTTTGCCATGGAGCTGTCGGACCGGGACGGGGTCAAGATCGCGGAAAAAGAGATCAAGGAAAACATCGACTTTATCCGGGCCATGAATACGGATGAACAGGACATGATCAAGGGCATGTTCGGCATGCACGCCTCCTTCACCATCTCCGACAAAACCATGGAAAAGGTCAAGACCGCCATGGAGGGTCTGGATGCCGGCTACCACATTCATGTGGGGGAAGGCCGCGAAGACCAGACAGACAGCCTGGGCAAATACGATATGCGGGTGACCGAACGGCTTCTGGGCTGGGGACTTCTGGGCCCCAAGACCCTGGCCATCCACGCAGTCAATGTCAACGGCCGCGAACTGGATATTCTGGCAGAGACCGATACCAGTGTGGTCCACAACCCCATGTCCAATATGGGCAACGCGGTCGGAGCGACCCCGGTCCTGGGTATGCTGCGGCGGGGAATCCGTCTGGGCCTGGGAACGGATGCCTATACCCACGATATGTTCGAATCAGTCAAGGTTTCCAAGATTCTGCAGTCACATCGCCTGTCGGATCCCACCGTGGGCTTCGGCCAGGCCCTGCAGCTGCAGTATGAGGGCAACCCGGCCATCGCCGCCCTCCACTTCAGGAAGCCCCTGGGCGTCCTCAAAGAGGGTGCCTACGCGGATGTCATTACACTTGACTACTTCCCCTTCACACCTTTCGGAGGAGACAACTGGAAGGGCCACCTGCTCTTCGGCGGCTACGGCCGCATGACCAATGATGTGGTCATCAACGGCCAGGCAGTCATGCGGGACCGCCAGATCCTGACTGTGGACGAAGAGAGGATCTTTGCCCGCACCGCTGAACGGGCCGCCCTCATCTGGCCCAATCTCTAAGAGGTAAGCATGGAAGAAAGCGTATTTCTGAAGGACGGTTTCATCGTCCGCCCCCAGGAGACCATCCGGGGCAGCATCCGGATCCGGGGAGAGAAGATCGAGGATCTGGGTCAGCTGACCCCCAATCCGGGTGAGACGGTCATCGACTGCAGCGGTCATTACTTTCTGCCCGGCGGCATCGAAACCCACACCCACCTGCAGCTGGAGTCCATGGGGACGGTAACGGCTGACGACTTCGCGACAGGTACCCGGGCCGCCCTGGCGGGCGGAACGACAACCGTGCTTGACTTTGCCACCCAGTTCCACGGCCAGTCCATGGCCCAGGGCTTGAAGCGATGGCATGAGAAGGCGGACGGCCGCTGTTCCATCGACTACGGCTTCCACATGGCTCTGACCGAGTGGAACAAAGACCTGAAGGCTGAGATGGAGTCGGTGGTCCGGGATGGCGTCAGCTCCTTCAAGCTCTACATGGCCTACAAGGACAATATGATGGTCCAGGAAGATGAGATCTATGAGGCCCTGGAAGAGTCCAACCGCCTGGGCGCCACCATCGGCTTCCATTGTGAAAACGGCCTTCTGATCGATCTTCTGGTCAGGCGCTACAGGGAGGCGGGCCACCTGTCCCCCTACTATCATCAGCTGACCCGGCCGCCTGAACTGGAAGAGGAGGCCATCGTCCGCCTGGAGGCAGTCAACCACTTCCTCCACGCCAGGCACCATATCGTCCATCTTTCTACGGCCAAGGGCCTGGCAGCTATCAACCGGGGCCGGTCGCGCGGCATCGGCATCATTGTTGAGACCTGCCCCCAGTATCTGGTTCTGGATGCCTCCCGCTACGGGACGCCGTCCGATGAAGGCTTTGAAGGGGCCAAATTCATCATGAGCCCCCCCTTGCGGGAGCGCCGTGACCAGGAAGCGCTCTGGAGCGGCCTGGCCTCCGGCGAAATCCAGTTTGTAGGAACTGACCACTGTTCCTTCAATTTCGCGGGTCAAAAGGACATGGGCCGGGATGATTTCTCCAGGATCCCCAACGGGGCGCCGGGGATCGAACTCCGCCTCCATTTGCTCTATTCGTACGGCGTTGCCAAAGGCCGCCTGGATATCAACCGCCTCTCCGTCATAAGCGCTACCAATGCCGCTCAATACTTCGGCCTCTATCCCCGCAAGGGCATCCTGCTGGCCGGCAGTGACGCCGATATCGTGGTCTTTGATCCCAGGGCCCTCTGGACGGTTTCTTCGGACCATCTGCATGAGAATTGCGACTACACCCCTTATGAAGGATTTGAGATGGAAGGCAGGGTCCGCGATGTCTTCCTGCGGGGCAGGCGCAAGGTGGCATCTGGTAAAATTGTCATTGAAGAGGCGGATGGCCGCTATCTCACAAGGGGCCTGCCCCAAATGGACATCCGTTGATTTTGTTTTGATTACCCTGATTCATCCATCGGAGGAGGAAGAAGATGTCCTGGACAATTACGGTCAACCGGCAAGCCTATAAGCTTGCCGAGGATAAGCGGCTGATCGATTTTCTGCGCGAAGATCTGGGTCTGACATCGGTCAAGGATGGCTGCAGCGAAGGCACCTGCGGCACCTGTTCGGTCGTGGCCGACGGCAAGCTGATCAAGTCCTGCCTGATGAATCTCTCCCGCCTGGACGGCGCAGAGATTACAACGGTCGAAGGGCTGAGCCCCAGGGAGCGGGAAGTTTACGTCCATAGCTTCGCTGAATGCGGAGCAGTCCAGTGCGGCTTCTGTACGCCGGGCATGGTCATGGCAGCCAAGGTTCTCCTTGACAAAAACCCCGACCCCAGCCGGGAGGAGATTGCCCGGGTCATTACGGGCAACCTCTGCCGCTGCACGGGTTATAAGAAAATCATCGATGCCATTGAATTGGCGGCCCGCTTCCTGCGGACGGATGAAGCCCTTCCTCCGGAGGGGGATGAAGCCCGGGTCGGTGACCGGTCCCCCCGGATCGATGTCATGGAAAAGGTTCTGGGTACCGGCAAGTTCCCCGACGACTACCGCTTTGACGACATGGTTTACGGGCGGGCCCTTCGTACGCCCTATCCGCGCGCCCGTGTGGACCGGATTGATATCTCCAAAGCCCTGGAACACCCTGACTGCATCGCAGTTCTCACGGCGACGGATGTGCCCAACAACAAGATCGGCCACCTGATCCCCGACTGGGATGTCATGATCCCGCAAGGGGAGATCACCCGCTACATAGGCGATGCCGTGGCCCTGGTTGCCACCGGCAAGCGGGAAAGTCTCCAGGAGGTCCTGGACCTGATCAAGGTCGATTACACAGTCCTGGAGCCGGTCCTGGATCCCTTTGAAGCCATGAAAGACGGGGCTCCCAGGATTCATGAAAAGGGCAACATCCTCTCCAGCGAACGCCTGGTCCGGGGGGATGCCCACAAGGCAGTCCGGGAGGCAGCCCACGTGGTAACTGAAACCTACCGGGTCTCCTGGCAGGAGCATGCCTTTCTTGAACCTGAGTGCGCCATCGCCTGGCCTGCCGAGGACGGCGGAGTCCATCTGATCACGGCCTCCCAGTCCATTTACGATGAACAGCGCGAGATCTCCATGATGCTCAAGCTGGAGCCTGAGCGCGTCCATATCCGGTCCGCCCTGGTCGGCGGTGCCTTCGGCGGCCGCGAAGACATGAGTGTCCAGCACCATGCCGCCCTCCTGGCCTGGAAAACCGGCCGCCGGGTCAATGTCCGCCTGTCCCGCTATGAAAGCACCCTGGTTCACACCAAGCGGCATCCCATGACCATGAAGATGACTACCTCCTGTGACGAAAAAGGGCGTGTAACAGCCCTGATCGCTGAAATCATCGCCGATACGGGCGCCTATGCCTCTCTGGGAGGGCCGGTCACCCAGCGGGCCTGCACCCACGCCGCCGGCCCCTATAATTTCCAGAACATCGATATTTCGGGCAGGGCCGTTTACACAAACAATGTTGTATCCGGCGCCTTCCGCGGTTTCGGTGTCACGCAGAGCGCCTATGCCATGGAGTGCAACCTCAACCTCCTGGCCGCCAAATGCGGCATGGATCCATGGGAATTCCGCTTCCTGAATGCGGTCAGGCCAGGCGACGTCCTGCCCAACGGCCAGATCGTGGACCCCAGCTGCGGCCTGGCCGAGTGTCTGGAAGCAGTCAGGGAAGCCTATGAGTCCAGTCCCTATACAGGGATTGCCTGCAGCTTCAAGAACAGCGGACTGGGGGTCGGGGTCCCCGACTTCGGCCGCTGCATCCTTTCGGTCGAGGGCGGTAAGATCCATATCCGCACTTCGGCCGCCTGCTCAGGCCAGGGGGTGGCCCAGGTTGTGACCTCCATTGTTTGTCAGACGCTGGACTGTGACGTCAGCCATACAGTCTATGAACTGCCTGACACAGACCGGACACCGGATGCCGGCACCAGCACGGCATCCCGCCAGACTCTCTTCACCGGCGAAGCCACCCGCCAGGCGGCAGAAGACCTGAAGGCGGCCCTGGAAGCTGTCGGAGGGGATCTTGGCAAAATGGAAGGCATGGAATTCTTCGGCGAATTCGGCCCGCCGACAGATCCCCTGGGTTCGGCCAAGGAGAATCCCATCAGCCACATCGGCTACAGCTACGGCTGTGAGGTGACCGTCCTGGATGAGAAGGGACAGATCCAGAAGATGGTCGGCGCCTATGACGTGGGAACTCCCGTCAACCGGACTGCCGTGGAAGGCCAGATCGAGGGCGGCTGCGTCATGGGCCTGGGTTATGCCCTGACCGAGGACTTTGCCAACCCGGGCGGCATCCCCCAGTTCAAACTGGGTACCTACGGCCTCTTCCGGGCCAACAGGGTTCCCGAGATTGAAACCCACATCGTCAAGGGGCCGGGCTATGTCGATGTGGCCTACGGGGCCCGGGGAATCGGTGAGCTGGCCTGTATCCCCATCGCCCCCTCTGTGGCCCACGCCTATTTCCGCCTGGACGGCCGGATGCGTACCAGCCTGCCCATGGAGGACACCTTCTACAGGAAGAAGAAAAGCGATTGATCAGGTAAGGCGCCGGCATGGTCAAGACCAAAAAACAAGGCCAGGATCCCTATAGGCGCGGCGCTGCCATCATTGTCGCGGCCAGACCGGCAGATGACCTGGCAGCTTCCATTGAACGGCTTATCATCCGTTTTCAGACGGTTGGACTGGCTCCCGTCATTGTCATAACCGGTTATGACAATGAGGCCCTGGAACGCCAGCTGGGCAAAATGGGCGTTATCTGCCTCAACAACCCCGGCTGGCGGGACTCAAGCGACCTGGAAGACGCGAGAATAGGCCTGGACTACGCCTGGCGGACCTGTCCTTCCTGCCAGAAAATCCTCCTGGCAACCTCAGGGATCCCCTCTGTGCGGACGGAAACCATTCGCTCGCTCCTGGAATCATCCCAGGATCTGACGGTTCCTGTCTACCAGGAAGAAAAGGGCCTGCCGATTGCCATCCGCCGGGAATTGATCCAAAGGGCTGTCCAGGCAAGAGGCGGCGGTGAATTGACCGGCCTTCCCTCCCTGGCGGCGGGCCCGGTCGAGTTCCTGACCGTAGGGGATCCGGGAGTTTTGAGCCAGACCGGACAGGAGGAGGGAGAAGACACCCCGGACAAGCGAGAAGACAGCGCCGGCCTGCTGCCCATGCGGCCCAGGGTTAAATTGAGCCTGGCCAGGGATTCCATCTTTTTCGGGCCGGGACCTGCCACCCTCCTGCGTCTGATCGATGAGACGGGTTCGGTCCGCACGGCCTGCGTCCGTATGAAACTCTCCTACAGCAAGGGCTGGCAAATCCTCAATCTTTTGGAGGAAGAACTGGGGGTAGCGGTCATTGACCGGAGACCTGGCGGCCAGGAGGGCGGCAGCAGTAAATTGACGGCAGCAGGCAGGGAGCTGCTGGATCGCTACGAACAGCTGGTCTCCGAGGGGCAGACCCAGATCAATCTGATCTTTAATCGCCTCTTTTCAGACTTCCCGTCCGGGCAATCATGAAGATACCTTGACACAGCTGCAACCGGAATGTGTCTTTTGGCAAGCTGGTTACAAATGGGGGCTATCATGGCCTCTTTGTATGAGATAATACGCGCAAACCACACGAGAGAGGCAAGCATCCGCCAGAAAGGAACATTTCATGACAGACGAAATTTTGATCCCCAACGACCAGCCGCAAATGGACAGTTCCGATTATGTGCCGCCGGCTCCTATGCCGCCTGTTCCTATGCCGCCTGTTCAAGAGCCTTACCAGTACGCTGTGCCCATGCCGGCACCGCCCGCTTCGCCTAAAAAAGAGAAAAAAGCCCGCATCGGTGTTCCCGGAATCACGGGCTTCGGTTTTACCTCAAGCCTGCTGGCTCTCTTCCTTCTGCCTTTGTTCAAGGAAGCCTTTTCCAACTACATCTTCTATGACGGTTCAGTTGAATTCCTCCTTCGTTACTACTACTATGCCGCCATCGGCCTTGGCGGTGCCAGCGCCCTCTTCGCCCTCCTGGGGTTTATTTTGACGCCTATCGGCGTACATATTTCCAGACGGCGTCAAAGAGATGGAGCGGCCTTGGGTGTGGCGGGTATCCTGATCGCGATCGTGGCCCTTCTCCTGATCGTCGGCGTCACCCTTTCACACAGTATTTTGTATAACAATCTCTATCCTCATTGATCACAGGAGAACGCAGCCAATGACAAACAGTCAAAAACAGCTGAAGGAAGGGAAGGCCGGCCAAAATTCCGGCTCCAAGCTTCAGATCGTCACGGGGAAGACCTGGTACAAGGTTCCTCCCATCCATTCCCTGCGGGATATTGTCCTGCGAGGCTATCAGATTTATCCCGACCGTGACGCTGTCCGCTGGCGTGCCCGGCCGCGCGATACGGAAATCATTTCGAAGACTTACCGGCAATTGGCCCAGGATGTCTCCAAGATGCAGTCTTGGCTGAGCTCACAGCTGCCCAAGGGGAGCCGCATCGCCCTGATTGGGGAGAACAGCTATCTGTGGATGGTGACCTGGCTGGCCGTGGCTTCGGGTTTTGGCGTAATCGTTCCCATTGACCGCCTGCTGAAACCCCATGAAGTCGAACCCATCCTGGAGCGCAGTGAATCGGTTCTTTTCGTCTACGACGCTTCCTGGCATACCTATGTCAGCGCTGTCTGCGATAACCTGCCCTTCCTGACCCACCGGGCGGTCATGGACCGCGGCCTGGCCTCCCCGGAACTGCGGGATGCCATCGAAATGGAGAGTTCGGCCGACCCCAATCTCTTTGTCCTGGACCAGGTTCTGGAAGCCATGCCAGATCCTGTCGGGGAGCCGGAGCTTATGTCCGCTGCCGATCCCGGCGACGATGCCGCCATCCTCTTTACTTCAGGTACCAGCTCGACTTCCAAGGCCGCCATTTTAACGGATCGGTCCATCACAGCGGATGTCCGGGCCCTCCTGGGGTCCGTCTCCTTTCCTGACCCCCTGGCAACCCTGTCCATACTGCCGCTCCACCACGCCTTCGAGAACACCTGCGGTTTCCTGACGGTTCTGTCTTTCGGCGGGTCCATCCACGTCTTCGACGGCTTGCGTTATATCGGCAAGAACCTTGAAGAATACAAGGTCCATCTGACCGTAGTGGTGCCGGCTGTCCTGGACGCTATTTTCCGGCGGGTCATGAGTGAAGCGGCCAAAAGCGGCCAGGAGAAGAAGCTTAAACTGGGCATGAAGATCTCCACCCTCCTTTATAAGCTGGGGATCGATATCCGGCGCAAGCTTATGAAAGAAGTCCTGGACAAGCTGGGAGGCCGGCTGCAGTTCATTATCTGCGGAGCGGCTCCCGTTGAGCTGGACACCTTGAAGTTTTTCCGGGCCATCGGTATTGAAGTACTGGCAGGCTACGGCTTGACCGAGGCTTCACCGGTTGTCAGCGGGGGCAACACCCGGGTTAATGAATTCGCAACCGTGGGCCACCCCCTGTCCGGCGTTGAAGTGGCCATAGACAACGGGGGCAAGGGCGAAGGGGAGATTCTGGTCCGTTCGGACATCGTCATGAAAGGTTATCTCAACGACCCGGAGGCGACCGCTGAAATGATCGATGCGGACGGTTGGCTGCACACTGCCGACATCGGCCGCTTTACCAGGAAGAAGAGCCTGGTTATCACCGGCCGCAGCAAGTCCATGATCGTTTTGTCCTCGGGCAAGAAGGTTTTCCCCGAAGAGATCGAAGCTTTGCTCTACCGCCATGGTATGGTTCGCGACGCCCTGGTCTTCGCCCATCCGGGCGTTGGCGGCGATGTCATTATCACAGCCAAGGTTGTGGTTGACCGCGACAAGATGCGCGAAGAGCTCCAGCGTGACCCGACCGAGGAAGAAATGGCCCGGGCCCTGGCCCAGGTCATCTCCGAAGTCAATCGCGGCCTGCCCTCCTTCAAGGAGATCCGTTCCTACTTCTTCAGCCTCCAGGACATGGTCAAGACGACGACCATGAAGATCCGCAGAGGCGTTGAACTGGCCGCCATCGAGCACTATTTTGCCTGCTCCAAGGCTAGCTGGCAGTCCATCCGCGGGAAGAATATTGATTCGCTGATCGAACCGGCATGTCAGCCGGAAGGTTCAGCCGGCCGCCCCTGAGGCCCGGAAGAAGGAGAAGAAACGATGACCAATCTTGTGTGGCTGGTTAAGGCCCCCAACGACAATCGGGACCCCAATCTGACTGCATCATGCCAGGCCTTTCTGGACGAAATAGCCAGAGCTCTGGATCAAAAACTGGACTTCACCGAAGACCGTAACGCTTTCGCGGAGCAGGCCCTGCGCCTTTTCTTCGTCGGATCCGGCGGTTCGGAGCAGGTTTTCAAAAGCGTTTACAAGGACCTGGAAGGGCCCTACATCCTCTTGACAACGCCCTCCCACAACTCCCTTGCCGCTTCCATGGAGATTCTCTCCTACCTGAATGAACAGGGCGAGCGGGGCGAGATTCTGCACGGGACCCCCCAGCAGATTGCCGAGCGCTTGCGGATTCTGCTCAGGGTCGCCCAAACGCGCAAGAAGCTCCGGGGCATGCGCCTGGGTGTGACGGGTGAATCCGACTGGCTGATCAGCCGGCCGGTCGATGCAGACCTTTTGCGTCAGCGGTCAGGCATGGAGCTGATCTTCATCCCCATGTCCGAGATTATGGAAGAGATTGAGAAGAAGACCTACGAGGACAATGAGTGGACCCTGCAGTTGAAGTCCAAGGGCTACCAGGGCCAGGAAATGGAAAAAGCGCTTGAAGTCTACGGAGCCTGCCGGCGGATCGTCGACCGCTATCAGCTGGACGGCTTTACCCTGCGCTGCTTCGACCTTCTGGAACCCTTCTGTATCACGGGCTGTCTGGCCTTGGGCATCTTGAACGCCCAGGGTATATGGGCTGCCTGCGAAGGCGACAGCCGTTCCCTGGTCGCCATGACCGTCATCGGTGAGCTGACCGGCCAGCCAGTCTTCATGGTCAATCCTTCCCGCCTCTACCCGGCGGACAATCAGATTGTCTTCGCCCACTGCATCCTGCCGCTTGATATGGCGGACGATTACCGGCTGACCACACACTTTGAAAGCGGCCTGGGCATATCCGTGACGGCCGACTTCGAACCGGGGGCTTGCACAGTCTTCAAGTGCAAGGACGACTTTGAGACCTTTTATGCCGCCGACGCGCGCCTGCTGGAAAGTATGCATGAAGGCAATCTCTGCCGGACCCAAATGAAGCTTCAGATTCCGTCTGGCCTGGATTATTTTATAAGCCGGCCCATTGCCAACCACCACATGATCGTCCTGGGCCACCACCAGGCCCTGGTTGAGGAATTCTTCAAATCCTACAGCTGAGGCCTGTTTCAAGCAGGTTGATTCAAGTAAAGGGAGCCGCCAGGACTCCCTTTATTTGACAGGCCTTATGTTATGATGGGCATGCCAAATATCCATGCGAGGATTCAACCAAAAAAGCTATCGCTCACGTAATCAAGGGGGTAACGCGATGAGAATATCCAGCCGCAGTCAGGCCATGCAGGCATCACCAATCCGCAAACTTGTGCCATATGCCAATGAGGCCAAGAAACGCGGAACCAAAGTCTATCATTTGAACATCGGGCAGCCGGACATTGAAACACCCGCGGTTTTCATGGAAGCTGTCCGCAATGCCGACGTCAAGGTGCTGGCCTACGCAGACTCCAATGGATGGGAGCCGCTCAGAGACAGTATTTCCCGTTACTACAAGCGGATCGGCCTCAGTTATGAAACAGAGGACATCATTATCACAAACGGCGGCAGCGAAGCACTTCAGTGGGCCATGCTGATTGCCTGCGATCCCGGCGAAGAGATCCTGGTTCCGGAACCCTTCTATACCAATTACCGCGGTTTTGCCGCGCCTTACCTGGTTCAGCTGAAACCCATCACCACTTATCCGCACAATGGCTTCGCCCTGCCGGAACGGCCGGTGATTGAAGCTTTGATCACGGAAAAGACGCGGGGGATCGTCCTGTCCAACCCGGGCAACCCAGCCGGCGCTGTTTATACCTATGAGGAAGTCCGCCGGATCGCCGACATCGCCCGTGACCGCAATCTCTTCATCATCGCGGACGAAGTCTACCGTGAGTTCTGCTATGACGGCAAGACGGCCACCAGTTTCGGTTCCATGACCGATGTGCTGGACCGGGTTATCATCATCGACAGTGTGTCCAAGCGCTTTTCTGCCTGCGGTGCCCGGATTGGTTCCCTGACAAGCAAGAACCGCGACGTCATGTCCGCGGCCCTCAAGCTGGGCCAGGCCCGCCTTTGTGTGCCGACGCTCGATATGATCGGCTCCAAGGCTTTGTACGACCTGGATCCTGACTATTTTACGCCCATCCGCCAGGAATACGAAGATCGCAGAAATCTCATGATCGATGCCCTCCAGCAGATGGAGGGGGTCGTCTGCGAGAAGCCCGGCGGTGCTTTCTACGCGACCGCCAAACTGCCGGTTGATGACGCTGAGGCCTTTGCCATCTGGCTTCTGACAGACTTTGAACTGGACGGCAAGACGGTCATGGTGGCCCCGGTTGAGAACTTCTACCAGACGCCGGGTATGGGACGCGACGAAGTGCGCGTGGCCTATGTCCTCAAGCTGGAGGATCTTGCGGAAGCAGTCCGGATTCTCAAGATCGCCCTGGAAGCTTACCCCGGCCGCAAGAAATAAAAGACAGGGCCTGACGGCCCGGGCGCACCTTCCGGCTTGGGGATCAAAGCCGGGGCTGCGCTTTTTTTATGCTCCGAAATGGCGCAGTCCGCGCGCCCCAAGGACGTTATCATGGGAGCAGGCTGAGTGGACGGCCGGCAGACCGGCATGGAGCTTGCATGTCTGATCGCTGTGATAAATCAAGGGACCAGAATCAGGTGAAGGAGCGGCTGCAGGCCTGCATGCGGCGGTCGGACCTCATGAGCGGGTGGAGCGTGGGTTCCTGCAGGGAGTGCCGGGAGAAAGAGGCCAGCGCTTTCTTCGAAGTCTTTGACAGGGAAGGGCGGGCTTATTGGCTGCTAACCGGTCCCCTGCGCAACTGGCAGCAGGTCAGCTGTCTTTGGACTCATCTTCAGTGGGTCAGCGGGATTATCGCCCAGTCCTCCCATATCTTCCGCTTCCTGGGCCCCATGCTGCCTGAAATCTGCTGGCAATTCCACGAAGACATCTATATAGGCCATTGGGAGAGACGTTCCGATATGCCATACTTCCAGGCACTCTCGCCTGACAATCCTCCGCGTTTTGAAAATCTGGTTCAGCTGACGGCCTTTTTGCGTCTTTTACAGACGGGGCCCAATCCATTTATGAAAACCCGCAGCGTCTCCACGCTCCAGGCGACGGAGGAGCGAGCCCGCCGACTGGCGGACGCCATCGAAAGCAGGATCCCGCCTAAGCCTGTCTTTCGCAACTGGCGTTCCTTCTATCTCCAGAACGCCCGCGCCATCTCCCGATCCGCCCACTATGAGCTGACTCTCTCCCTGGGCCCCTATGTAAACGAATGCTTTGCCTATACAGATCGCGGAGCCCTGCTGGTTGACTTTCCCTTCTTTCTGGGCCAGGGAGTGGCACATATGGATTTATGCCGGATACTCCACGGCCAGAAACATTTGAGCGTTCAGGACAGACAATATCTGGTCGACCTCTATTTCAATATGGACAGTCCGCCGCACTTTTTTACACTCCTGGCCCACCATCAAATGACCGCCACCCTCCTGGATCTGGAATCAAGCCCGGGGGATTCGGCTCAGGAGCAGGAGCAGGTCAACCAGCTGGCGGCCCTCAGCCGCCAGTACGATCTTTTCAGGACTCCTGTCCCTCACTGGTATAGATGACGGCTTTTTTGTGACATTTCCGTTACAGTAACCCAAATCACTCTTTTGAACTTGCCAGAGGTCAGCCCCGGAGCGTATTATTAAACACCGGGATGAGCTTAATAAGCTAATGAACAGGTGATAATCGGCAGGATCTGCCTGATGGCAGGTTGTACGTGCGGATTTGTCCGCCATCCTTTTGTCGCCTGTGACCCGTAAGCGAAAGAGGGTGATCAAAGTGAATGGGATACGCTATTTCAGGAAGAAAAACCACATGACTCAAAGCGAGCTCGCCGACCTGCTGGGTGTGACGCAAACATCTGTCAGCCAATGGGAGGGGGGGCGCAACTATCCCGATATCAAGACGGCCAAACGTCTGGCGACCATGTTCGATGCTACCCTGGATCAAATCCTTGGCATGGAAGACATGACTGCCGAACCCTCCGATTCAGCCAGGACAGGCTATCTCCGTGAAGCGGAGGCAGTGGACCGGGAACTCTTTCCCCTGGAGCAGAAGGCTCGCATCCTGAGCCTGATGAGCAAGCTTTCCCCTATGGCCAGGCAGCGAATTCTGGATCGGGCGGAGATTTATTATGAGATTGAGGCCGGGGAAGAAAACCAGGAATGGGGGGCGCTTGATTCCTGACATAAGTTACATATTCATGCAGGATAAGCGAAAATATATTGACAAGATAGACCGTCCGTGCTAGGCTCTTTGTAACCTCATTTGGATTACATAGATGTAGGCGAGCGCTCCGGCTCAGGCCGGATTGCTGGAAACAGAAGGTAATCGAATTACAGGGTGTCCCGATCGGATCGCGCGTGCGTTTCGAGGTGCGGAGAATCTGAAGCCAGGGTTGCGTAACCTCTTTATTTGAAAGAAACAGAGGAGACCGCATCGGCCAAGCGCACCAAATTGAATTCTGACAGCCGGAATGGTTCAAGAAGTCCTCTGACTTTGCCCGGCATAGCAGCGATCGAGAATGGGACAGGAAAGGAGGCGTACTTTGAAAGTACACCTCGAAGAAACGGGCAGCTGATTCCCCGTGAAAAAAGTGGGAATCCTGCCCGTTTCGCGTCTTGCTTTTTCTCACGGGACTCGACACCTGCCAGGGAAATCCCTAAGATTGAGACATGAATATGACTAATCTTGACCATGCCGCGGGCCGGGGCTCCGGGTCCGCTGTTTTGCTTGGCCTTTCAGGAGGCGTGGACAGCGCCGCCTCTGCCATCCTTTTGAAAGAAGCAGGTTACCGGGTTCGCGCGGTTACCCTTTGGACCTGGACCGAATCATCGGACCGCAGCCTGATTGAGCAGGCCGGACGTTCAGCGGCCCTGCTGGGCATCCCGCATGAGGTCGTGGATGTCCGCCAGGCCTTTTACCAGGAGGTGGTTGTCCCCTTCGTCCAGGCCTGGCAGGAGGGCTTGACCCCCAATCCCTGTGTCTTTTGCAATCCCGATTTCAAATTCAAGGTCATGGCCCGGCTGGCGGACCAGCTGGATTGCCAGTATCTGGCGACCGGTCATTACGCGCGTTTGGCGGACAGAGGGCAGGGGCCAGCCCTTCACCGGGCTCTGCACCGGGAGCAGGACCAGAGCTACTTCCTTTACCGGCTGACGCCGGCCCTCCTGGACCGCACCCTCTTTCCTGTCGGTTCACTGACCAAGGCGGAAGTCCGTCAGATAGCCGAACGTTACAGGGATCCGGCGGCCGGCCAGAGGGACAGTCAGGATATCTGTTTTATCGGCAAGAACCAGCTCAAGGGTTTTTTGAGCCGCCAGGGTCTGAAAGACCAGCCGGGACCTTTTTTGGATCGGGCGGGCCAGATCATCGGCCAGCACCAGGGCAGCTGGCATTTTACGCCGGGCCAGCGGCGCCGCCTGGGTCAGGCCTTCGGCAGGCGGATGACCGTGCTTTCGGTCGACCGGCAGAAGAACACCGTCACCCTTGGTGATGAGGAGGATGCCCTGATCCGTCAGCTTGAGCTGACTGACCTGGTTTTCCCGCGCCTTGCGGCTTCTGAACTTGACGCCCAGGTCCAGCTGCGTTCCCAGGGTACCTCCCTGGCCGCCCGGCTGGCTATAGAGCCGGATGGCCTGCGGGCCAAGGTCTTTTTGGATCAGGCGGTCCGCTTGACAGCGGCCGGCCAGTCGGCTGTTTTCTATGATGACGATGAGGTCCTGGGCGGGGGTCTGGTTGCTTCCATGTCGTCATAGCAGGCCTTTTGCCCCTGTCCGCTTGATAAAAGAGGGAAAAAAAGGTATAATGCGGTTTGATGGCGAATTGTGCGCCTTTTGATTATTTCTAGATGGGGTGAATGCTCTTGATTGCAAAAGCTGAATTGGCTTCATGCCGTGCTGAACTTGAAGAACGCCTTGGACAACGGATTATGCTTAAATCAAACGGAGGACGCCGCCGTACGGTTATTCATGAAGGATACCTTGAAAACTGCTCGTCGAATGTCTTTACCGTCTGCTGTCCGGTCAGTCCCACCTACAGCGAACACGTCTGTTTCAGTTACATTGATTTGCTGACCAAGGTTGTCGAAATCGCTTTCGACGACGAGGGTCTTGAAAAACTGCTCCAGCAGTCGGAGGACAGCCGCTAGGCCGTGACCGTGTTCCCTCTTTTCCGGTCTCTTGAAAAGGCCCGGGCCAAAACCAATTTATCTCTCAGGATTGGCGGGCGCCTGCCGGATGGTTACCATGAGCTGACCAGCCTTATGGCGACGCTGGCTCTCTCTGACAGCCTGCATCTTTCCCTGGAGGGGAGACCCGGCCGTGACGGGACATGGAAAGTCAGCTCCAATGCGGCTTCGCTGCCGGAGGGCCCTGACAATCTGGCCTACAGGGCCGCGCAAGTGTTTTTTCAAGCGTCAGGTCTCCAGCCTGACGCTTTTTCTTTTGAATGCCGGATCGAAAAAGCCATCCCCTGGGAAGCTGGTTTAGGCGGCGGCAGCGCGGACGCGGCGGCGGTCCTCCGCTTCCTTTGGCAGGCCTGGCAGGGAGGTTTGGCGGAAGCCGGGGGCTTGAACCCCGACCGCCTGTCTCCTGATGATCTGGAAGCCATGGCGCTCACCTGCGGCGCTGATGTCCCCTTTTGTCTTTACGGGGGTCTGCGCTACTGCCGGGGCGTCGGCCAGATTCTGTCCCATCCGCTTGCCGGCTCCAGCTGGCCGGTCCTCCTGGCCCTGCCTCCGCTGAAGATCCGGACAGCCGAGGCCTTTATAGCCCTGGACCGTTTCCGTGAACAAGACCTGACCGGTAATCCAGAGGCCGGCCAGGATCCTGGTTCTCTCAGGGGCTGGCAAGAGGCCCTTTCACGCCCGGAGCCTGCGGCCGCGGCCTCCCTGGCCGTCAACGATTTCCTGCCGCTTCTGGCCCAAAGGCACGGACTGCTTTCGGATCTGATCTGCCATATGAAAGAAAAAGGAGCCGGAACGGCCTCCATGTCGGGCAGCGGACCTGCCTGTTTTGGTCTCTTCGCCCAGGAGGAAACCCGGGATCAGGCTGCTCGGGACCTGGCTTTGGCCTTCCCCCGCATCCGCCTGATCCGGACCCGGCTATCACCCGAACCCGAAGACTTTCCCTTTTAAAAGAAATCTGTGTCCAGCCAGATGGTGAAAGGTCCGTCATTGATCAGGCTGACCTTCATTTCCGCGCCGAAGGACCCCGTCGCCACCCGGGGGATCTGCCGCCTTGCCAGTTCCGTGAAATAATGATAAAGACGCTGGCCCTGCTCGGGGGGGGCCGCCTGGATAAAACTTGGGCGATTGCCCTTTTTGGTGTCGGCCATGAGGGTGAACTGGGAGACGATCATGACATCCCCGCCGACCGCGGCCAGGTCCAGATTTGTTTTGCCCTCCTGGTCCTGGAATATCCGAAGCTTGCTGATCTTCTGCCAGAGCCTGGCGCAGATTTCCTCGTCATCATGGATTCCGACGCCCAGCAGAATCAGAAAGCCCGGACCGATTTCCGACCGGAATCCGTCATCACATACAACCTGGGCCTCACTGACCCGCTGAATCAAAGCACGCACGAAACTGTCCTTCTTTCTCCGCTTTTCATGGCCAAAGGGTACTCGGCATCCTGCTAGTATCCTACCACGCCACTGTCACCGTCTGCGACCGGCAGCCTCAAAAGCAGGGCTCCGGGCGGGCCCCCTGTGCTATAATTTACTCGTTTGAAAATGGAGGACTGTCCGGAAAAACGGGACAGGACAGCAATAAGGAGGAAACTCTATGAAGAATTGTCATAACTGCGGCGTTGGACTGGACGAGAATGCGCTTTTTTGCTTCCAGTGCGGGAGCAAACAGGAGATCCTTGAAGCGCAGGCCGCTCACCATCCGCAACCGCAGGTCCAGGCTCCGCCCCCTGCCCCGCCTTATCCCTACCAGCAGCCGCCTCAGCCGGGCATGCAGCAGCCGCCTCAACCTGGCGCGCAGCAGCCCCCCTACGCCTATTACCCGCCACCGCAGCCCAAAGAACCCTCGGCGCTGGCCCTGGACGGCAAACGATATCCCGGCTGGCTTTTCAAAGGGCTTCTGGGAAGCAGCGAGCCCATCCATCTTCTCTACGCGGCCATTGTGCCCTTCCTGATCACCCTCTTCGCGACACTGGGTGCCGCCAGCCTCATGAGCTGGCACGCAGGCGGATTTTTCCTGCTCTGGTTCTTTAATCTGATCATCATGGCCGCCATGCCGGCCGTTGCCTGGGTCTTTGCCCGGCTGATCGCCAAGAAGCAGGAAGGTCTGGTTGCCCTTTGTGTCCGCTTCTCGTCCTATATGAACGTGGTGCTGGCCGTCTCTTTTCTGACCATGCTTCTGGGAATCGCCATTCCCGCAGGCAGCTTCACCATGGTTTTGAGTTATGTGGTTCCCATTCTGATTCTGGCGGCCTCCCTTCTGGTTGCCAGCCAGGGCCAGGAGGAGGAGAACCGTCCCCTGTGGCCGGTTTTCCTGGCTATTACAGGCGCCTTCATCTTCCTGCTCTTCGTCTTCAACGCCATTCTGGGCGTGGGGATGGCTTGGGGAACGCGGAGTCTGCTTGGCGGACTCTTTGGTGTCTAAAGGATTGTCAAAGGGAGTTTCATCTCTTAACACTGGGGAATGCCCATGTCAGCATGGGTATTCCCTGACCAAGGCAGGTAAGTGAGCGTGGTTGAAAGGAATGGAAGAAAGGCTGCGGGCAAGCCGCGGTCCGTCTTCGGAAAGCTTTTTCCGGTCCGTTTTCTGGTCCTGGGGGTCCTGGCGGGCCTTTTGATTTCTATTTTTTCAGGCGTCTACCTGATATACGCCGACCTCATGTCCCGCGTCAACTATGTCTCGGATGACCCGGATGAGTTTTATCAGATTGCCAACCTCATGGACTATGACCTCTTCATCGACGGGGAAGATCCTCTGAACCCCGACAAGGAGGATCCTGACGACCATGATGACCCGGATACAGAACCCGCCGTGCGGCCGGAACTCCAGCAAAGCGGGACCATTGAGATGGCCAGGATGCCGGGGGTTGAGAACATTCTCCTCTTCGGAGTCGATTCACGCACCAACGATTATCGGGGGCGGTCGGATGTGACCATGATCATCTCCATCAATCACAACACCCGAACCATCAATATCATCTCCCTCATGCGGGCCATGTATGTCAGGATCGGCGCCCGCAACAATCCCTGGGGCGCTCTGAACGCCGCTTATTCGTACGGAGGTCCCGGTCTTGCCATCCGGGCGGTCGAATACAATTTCGGCATTCCCATTACAGGCTTCGTGGCCATCAACTTCAATTCCTTCATACGGATTGTGGACGCTTTGGGAGGTGTCAGCATCAATCTGACCGGCAGAGAAGCGGAACTGATGAATCTGTCATCCGGCACCAACAGGCTCAACGGCAAGCAGGCCCTGTATTACGCCAGGATCCGCAAGATTGACAGTGACTTCCAGCGCAACCAGCGCCAGCGGAATGTCATCAACTCAATTCTCAATGAGCTGTCCGCTCAGGGGGGCGGCGCCATCTACAAGGCAGCGACCGTTATCCTGGCTAATACCTACACCAATCTGGACCTTAACAGCTACATCAACAAGGCGCCTTCCCTTTTGACCTACCAGAGACGCCAGCTGCAGCTGCCCGCTTCGGGGGAGACCCGCTACTATTACGTCAACGGTCAGGAAGTCTGGTGGTTCGATATGGTCAAGACACACAAGCGCCTGGTTTCTTTCATACAGAACTAGACAGGTCCGGGGTCCAGGGCCATGGCGGGTCGGTCGGCATTCTCCTTTTCCCGGCAGAAAATCAGGGACCTGGGACAGTCCCTGCTTTTTGATCTGGCGGGTTCCTTCTTCTTTGCGGCCGGCGTTTACAATTTTGCCGCCCAGGCGGAATTCGCACCCGGCGGCGTCACGGGCCTTGCCATTATTGCCAACCATTACACAGGCCTGCCCATCGGGGTCCTGGCCCTGCTTTTCAACCTGCCTCTTATCCTGCTTGCCTTCAATATCCTGGGCCGGCGCTTTCTTCTCCGTTCTTTCCGGACCCTGCTGATCAGCACTCTGTTTTTGGATGTCATCTGCCCTCTTCTGCCCGTCTACCAGGGGAATCACCTGCTGGCAGCCATTTTCGCCGGTGCCCTGGCGGGGACCGGACTGGCTCTTATCTATCAGAACAAGAGCAGCACCGGCGGCTCCGATCTGATCATCATGTCGCTGCGCAAGAAAAAGCCTCACCTATCCTTCGGTCAGATTTCGCTTGTGGTTGACGGGCTGATTATTTTGACCGGCGGCCTGATCTTCCACCAGATCGATGCCGTCCTTTATGGTTTCGTCTACAACGCCATCCTGGTCCTGGTCATCGACAAGATCATGTTCGGCTTTATTTCAGGCAAACTGGCCATGATCATCTCCGAAGAGAGCGAGGCCATCGCCAAACGGATCGGCCGTGAGCTGGAGCGGGGGGCCACTCTTTTGCGGGCCCAGGGGGCCTATTCCAAAGAGGACCGGCCGGTAGTCCTCTGCGCCTGCAGCCGCTCACAGGTTTCTGAAGTCCGCAAAATCGTACGCGATATTGATCCGGATGCCCTCCTGATCATCTCCTCATATGACGAGGTCTACGGCCAGGGCTTTTTGCCCATTGAGGAATAATGTTTCGTTTGTAACAGGCCCCGGCGGTCCGCTTGCTAGAATGATGCCTAGCCATCCGCCTGCCGGAAAGCCGCCCGAGAATCTGACCGAGGAAAGCCTATGCCGCCCGTTCTGGAAATTCAAAATTCGATTCCCGTCCTGACCGTCTTCCTGCAGGGTCTTGTCAGTTTCCTGTCACCCTGCGTCCTGCCCCTGCTTCCCATGTACATCGGCTACCTGGCGGGGGGGACCTATTCGGTTGATGATCAGGGGCAGATTCAGTACCCCCGCAAACGCGTTTTTCTCAATACCCTCTTTTTTGTCTTCGGCATCGCCTCTACCTTCTTTATCCTGGCCCTGGGCTTCACGGCGGCCGGCGGCTTTTTCCAGCAACACCGGCGGACCTTCGTCATCGGCGGGGGAATCCTGGTCATTCTCTTCGGCCTTTACCAGCTTGGCGCCTTCGGATCTTCCTTTTTTCTGGCCCAGGAGCGCCGCCTGCCCTTCAAGCTGGACCGCTTCACCATGAATCCCCTGATTGCCTTTCTCATGGGCTTCACCTTCAGTTTTGCCTGGACACCCTGCATAGGGCCGGCCATGTCGAGCGTTCTCCTCATGGCGGCCAGCGCATCCCAGCGCAGCCTGGGTTTCCTCCTGGTCGGCGTTTATGTTTTGGGCTTTACCATTCCCTTCCTGATCGTCGGCCTCTTCACCACCCGGGCGCTGGAATTTTTCAAGCGCCACAGTAAAATTATGAAATACACCGTCATGGTCGGCGGCCTGCTCATGATTGTCATCGGGATTCTCATGATCGCAGGGCTCTACGGCGGCTAGCAGAGTGAGGATTAAACCATGATTCAGAAGATAAAAGAAAAAGACAAAACAAGCCTCAGGAAGGCAGGGCTCATCCTGCTTGTCACCCTGCTTCTGGCCTCCCTGCTCCTGGCCTCCTGCGGCACCAAAAAAGATCCCCAGCCCCCGGCCACGGATCCGCCGACTGCCAGCGGCAGCCAGGATCCCAAGCCCAGTCAGGATGAACGGGTCAAGGCCTACGACTTCTCCCTGACAGATCAGTACGGGGTCAGCCACAGCCCTGAAGACTATCTGGGCAAGGTCATTTTCATTAACTTCTGGGCCACCTGGTGTCCGCCCTGCAGGGCAGAACTTCCTGATATCGAAAGCCTTTACCGGGACCATAACCTCAACCGGGGCGACCTGATTGTCATCGGTATTGCCAATCCCGATGAAAGCGGTTCAGGCGGCAGCCAGAGAGAGAAGGATACCGAGGGGATCAAGGAATTTCTTTTGGAGAACGGGATCACTTTCCCGGTTCTTATGGACCCGACAGGCGAGGTCTTCCAGAAGTACTGGATCAGCGGCCTCCCGACCACCTACCTGATCGATCATGAAGGCTACATTATCGGCTACGTACCCGGCGCCATGTCCCGGGCCGTCATGGATCACCACATCGGCAGCGCCCTGGAAGCTATGGGCCACTAAGGGGCAGGCCAGCTCTTCCCAAGCCGCAAGGGGCTGCCTGTGATAGAATAGACCGGCAGCTTGCCTGCCGGGAGGAACTTATGCTTGATCTTGTCTACATCCGCAACAAGCCCCAAGAAGTGGCTGAAAAACTGGCTCGCAGAGGCTTCATGGTCGATTTTTCCGATTTTCTTGAGGCGGATTCAGTCCGCCGGGCGCTCATGCATGAAACGGAGCAGCTCAAGGCCGAGCGCAATCAGCAGTCTGCCCGGATCCCAGAGATCAGGAAGGAAAAAGGGGATGTGTCCCAGCTGACGGAGAGCCTGCGCCAAATGGGCGAGCAGATCCGTGAAAATGACCTGAAGATCAAGGCCATGCAAGAAGACCAACAGGCCTTTCTGGCCTCACTTCCCAATATTCCGGCCGACGATATCCCCGCGGGCGGCAAGGAAAATAATGAAGTGGTAAGCGTCTGGGGGCAGCCTCCGGCCGTAGGCGCGGACACCAGGAACCATGTCGACCTGGTTGAATCCTGCGGAATGATTGACTACGAGCGGGGAGCCAAGCTCTCCGGAAGCGGCTTTTGGATCTACCGGGGCCCGGGCGCCGTCATGGAGTGGGCCCTGCTCAATTATTTCATCAGCCAGCACATCAAGGATGGCTACGAGATGATGCTGACACCGCATATTCTTAACTATGAATGCGGGTATGTGGGCGGCCAGTTCCCCAAATTCGAGGACGATGTCTTCCAGCTCAAGGGAGACAGTGACCGTTTCCAGTTCATCCTGCCGACAGCGGAGACAGCCCTGACCAATGTCCATGCCCAGGAGATTCTCAAGGAAGAGGAGCTCCCCAGGAAGTACTTCGCTTTCACCCCTTGCTACCGGCGTGAGGCCGGATCCTACCGGGCCGATGAGCGCGGCATGATTCGCGGCCATCAATTCAACAAGGTGGAGATGTTTCAGTACACCCGGCCGGAAGACTCCGACCAGGCCTTCGATGAACTGGTTGCCAAGGCATCGGCCCTTGTGGAGGGGCTGGGCCTGGTGCACCGGGTCAGCCGGCTTGCGGCCGGTGACTGTTCGGCGGGCATGCGCAAGACCTTCGATATTGAGATCTGGATTCCCAGCATGCAGATTTACAAAGAGGTCAGCTCGGTCTCCAATGCCGGGGACTACCAGGCCAGGCGGGGCAACATCCGCTATCGGCAGGCGGAGACGGGCAAGACCGAATTCTGCCATACCCTGAACGGCTCCGGCCTTGCCACCTCACGGATCATTCCCGCCATCGTTGAACAATGCCAGCTTCCTGACGGTTCCATCCGGGTGCCGGAAGTTCTGGCTCCCTGGATGTACGGCATCGAGATCATCCACCCGGTCAAGCCGGGCAATGATTGAGTCCTTTCAGACAGTCCGCCGTCAGGGGACCTTCGAGCATACAGAGCGCGGTTCGCGCTTTATCGGACTTTGCCGTCCCATCCTGACGGAAGAGGATGCCCAGGCCCTCCTGGATGAGGCCAGAGTCCTTTATCCGGAAGCCCGCCATTATGTATATGCCTGGCGGACCAATCAACCCTCTTTTCTGCAGCGTTTTTCAGACGACGGTGAACCCCGGGGCACGGGAGGCCGCCAGTTGCTGGAGGTTCTCCTGGGCCGGTCCATAGACCGGGCGGCACTGGTCGTCGTCCGCTACTTCGGGGGTATCCTCCTGGGGACGGGCGGCCTGTCAAGGGCCTACGCCCTGGCCGCCAGGGAAGCGCTGGAGGATGCCGGGCCGGTTACCTTCATCCGCTGCGAAACCTTCCTTCTGCAAGCGGACTACGCGGATTTTCATCAGCTGGAAGGCCGCCTTGCGGCCGCCGGTTTTTTCCAGGAGCCCCCTGAATTCGGTGTCGGCGTCAAGCAAGTGGTCGGGGCAACTGCGGACCGGATCGAGGAGCTCCGCCAGCTGGTTATGAGCTCTTCAGCGGGCAGGGCCGTGCTTGCGGCCAGCGGCCTGCGCTGGATTGAGCAGGGCCCCTGAACAGTTCCCGGCTCTCCCCCCATGTATAATAGAATCATAAAAGTTCGGCCGGCAGGTCCGGCCTCATGTTAAAGTATCCGGAGGTTGGCCATGGCAGGGCATTCAAAGTGGAGCAATATCAAGCGGCGGAAAGAAGCCGTCGATGACCAGAGGGGGAAGGTCTTTTCCAAGCTGGGGCGCGAGATACAGGTCGCTGTAAGATCAGGAGGCGCTGATCCGGTTTCCAACACCCTCCTGCGCGACGTGATCGCAAAGGCCAAATCCTATAACATGCCCAACGACAATATCAAGCGGTCCATCGAGCGGGCAGCCGGGGATCCTGGCGGCGCCGCCCTGGAAGAGATTTACTATGAAGGCTATGGACCCGGAGGTGTTGCAGTCATGGTGCGCGCCCTGACGGATAACCGCAACCGGACGGCAGGGGAGGTGCGTCATCTCTTCAGCAAATTTGGAGGCAACCTGGGGACGGACGGCTGCGTTGCCTTTCAGTTTGAACGCAAGGGTCAGATCCTGATCGAGCGGACGGAAGAACTGGATGAAGAAGAGCTTTTCCTTGATGCCATTGAAGCAGGAGCCCAGGATGTCGACCTGGATGATGACCAGCTGATTGAAATTCGGACAGGGCCGGACAGCTACCATGAAGTCCTGGACCGGCTGTCCTCCAAGTACTCCCTCTTCGACCAGAACCTGGGTCCCCTTCCACTGAATTCAGTGACGCTGACTTCGGAGGAGGAAGCGGAAGGGATGGAGAAGCTGATAGAACGCCTGGAAGACAATGACGATGTCCAGGATGTCTTCCACAACTGGGATCAGGATGACTGACAGGGATCATGGCAAACGGATGGTTTAGAAGAAAGAAAAATCTTCCGGCGCCGCTGGATACACGGGACTACGGCGGTATCCCCGGGCGCCCTCAATCCGACACCCTCCGCAACCAATTCGGCAGGCTGGCGGACGCTGTTATCGCCCAGATGAACGAACGGGCTGATGCCTTTGAAGAACAGACACAGAAAGAAATCCGCGAGCTTCTGTCGCAGATTGCGGTTGTCTCCTTTATCGGATCCAGCGGGAGCGGCAAATCAACCCGGGCCATCCGGGTAGCCCGCGACTACAAAATTGAATACATCATTGATGACGGCCTGCTGATTCACGGCAGCGCCATCATTACCGGATCCTCCGCCAAAAGGGCGGAGACCAAGATGGACTCGGTCCGTCAGGCCATGTTCCTGGACCCGGTCCGGGCTGAGAATATGAGGCGGGCCCTGGCGGAACACCGGCCCAGCGCCCTCATGATCCTGGGGACTTCCGACGCCATGCTTCTGCGTATCTGCGAGAACCTCTGGCTCAATCCCCCCTCCATTAAAATCCGTATCGAAGATGTCTCAACGGAGCAGGAACGCAATCTGGCCCGGCAAACACGGCTGAGTGAAGGGAAACATACCATCCCGGTCCCCAGCATGGAGATCAAGCACGAGTTCTCGGGTTATCTGGCGGAACCCCTGGCAAAGCTCTGGCAGCGTTTCGATTTCGGAGTCTTCGGCCAGCCGGGCAGCCATGTTTTGGCGGACCAGGACCGGACGGTTGTCCGGCCCACCTTTTCCACCCTGGGCAGCTATGCCATGTCGGATCAGGCCATGAAAGATCTGGTGGCCATGCTGGCAGTCAAAGTCAACGGTGTGGAAGAGGTGGTCAATCAGAAGGTCCACAAGGAACCCTACGGCATTATCCTGGATCTGGATCTTTCCATCTATTACGGTTCCAGTGCCCAGCAGGTCCTGGCAGAGGTCCAGGCGGCCGTCAGCAGCGGAGTGGAGCAATACACGGCTATCAACGTCCTGGCAACCAATGTCCGGGCCATCCGTGTGGCGAAAAATCCCCGCTCCTGAAAATTCTCAGAAGGAATCCCATGACGTACGGCCGTCACCCTGGATAGGGCGAACGGGGCTGGAATGGAGAGGCAGGGCGCCTGTCCGTGTCTCGTAGACTGCCTTGATTCGGGCGCCGAACTCACGGATCAGCAAATAGGTATGATCCAGGTATACCCTGGGGTCGGTCGCGTAACCGGAGGCTTCAAGGCCCGTTTTTTTGGAAATGTAAAGGGCCCGCTGCAGGTGGAAACGCTGGGTCGCGACGATGGCCGTCCTGATCTGGAAGACCTCCCGGGCCCGGTAGATGGTGTCGTAAGTGTCAAGGCCGAAATGGTCCATGAAGATGGCTTCTTCCGGAATCCCTTCCTGGATCAGGTAATCGCGCATGACCCGGGGTTCGTTGTAATTGTCCTCCCGGTGATCTCCCGATACCAGAATCCTCTCGGACAGACCGGCCCGGTAGAGTTGGATGGCGCCATCCAGACGATCCTGGAGCATGGGCGAGGGCCTGCGGTTGCCGATGACCTGGGCGCCGGGGACGATGATGCAGTCCACTTTGGCAGGCAGCTTGTCCAGAGTCTTGATGCGGGCGTTTCCTGACAGGCTGATCCAGGTGAAGATGAAAAGAATGCTCAGGGAGACCGCCAGAAAAATCCCCAGGATCAGGGTAAAAAAACGGCCGATCAAGCCGGGAATGGCGCGCAGAAAACGGCCTCTTTCTCTGGAAAAGTCTCTCATTGCCTCATGTTAGAATAATTGCAGGAACAAGTCCACTTGCAGCCCCTGGGGAGGTGAGCGTCTGATGTTGCCGGGAAGAGGTCTACCCATTACAGGACCGGACAGAAGATTGGCCGGTCTTCGCCTTCTGGCCATCCTCCTGGCCCTGCCTCTTTTCCTGACTGCCTGCGGCCCCGGCCGGGGGCTGACTCCCTCACAGGAGACGTCCAAGACCGATCCTGCCGGCCCGACTGAGCCCGCGACAACCAGGCCGTCCGCTGACCCGGCCCAGATCATACGGGGGCTTCCCGGCAATCCGGAGGAACGTTTGACTCTGGCAGTGGAGGATCCTGCCCAATTCAACCTCAACCCCTTCGCAAATACAGTCCCTGCCCTGCCGGTCGATCCGACCGGACTCTTCCAGCCGGTCTACCAGACTCTGGTCTTCTATGACCCCGCCCTCATGATCTACCAGCCGCTCCTGGCTGAGGAAGTCGTCTGGGACCAGGACCAGGTGACCATCCGTCTTCCGGCAGGCAGGCTTTGGCAGGACGGCCAGGCCCTGACTCTTTCAGATATCAGCTTCACCATTGAAGCCCACCAGAAACTGGGGACCGGGACCGGTCAGATCTTCAACCGCATGCTGAGCCATCTGGAGACGGTCGATACACAAACCCTCCGCCTGGTGCTCAGACAAGCTCCGGACCATGCGGCCTCTTTTCTTCTGGACGCCCTGGCCGGGATGCTGATTACACCGGAGCATGTCTGGCGGCCCCTGGTTTACGCGGCTGATACGGCGGAGGCCTTGTCTGCCCGGCCGCTTCCCCTTGTGGGGAGCGGAAAATGGGCTTTCTACCATGAAGATGAATTCGCCCTCTCCCTGGTATGGGCGAACCCTGCCGGGCCGGCCCCCGGCCAGCCCCTCTACCTGGTCCTCCTCAAGTACAAGGACCTTGAACTCATGTGGGGAGCTTTTTCCAATGGAGATCTGGACCTGATCGCCGGCCCTGCCGCCGTGGAGGCCCTGCTCCAGAATCTTGGAACCGATACGGATACAGGGGTCTTCCTTTCCAGCCAGCTGCTTCGCGGCCATCAGAAACTGGCTGGCATAAGTGTCAACCCTTCCGCCAGTCAGCTGACCGGGCTCCGTTCTTTCCGTCAGCTGCTCAGCCTGGCATCCAACCCTGAAGGTATGGGATCACTCCTGTTGCCGGGAAATCCGGATATAGACCGGACGGAAGCCCTGACTATTCCCGCGACGCTCTCTTCGCTTGAGCCGGACGAGACAGCCCTGCCTGCCAGGGAGCCGGAGACCATCAGCCGCCTGATAACTGAGTCGGGTCTGTCGCGGGAGCGGGGAACCGGTTTTCTCCTCCATGAGGGCAGCCCCCTCCAACCCCTGGTGCTCAAGCATCCTGATCACTCCCAGGCCATCCGGGAGGCCTGCCTGCTCTTTGCCCGGAGGGCAGAAGACCAGGGCTTTCAGATCGCCTTGCTGGAACTGCCCAGGGAGGCCTGGCAAGAGGCTTACGAGACAGCGGACTATGACCTGATCTACACCGAAAGCGGGCTCAACGAATCCCTTGCCGGCCTGGCCCAGAGGCTTTCAGCCATTCCCCGCTTTGAGCGCGAGCCAGGGGCCAGTTTTGGCATCGAGTTCGACGGGGCCGCAGGCTACCGGCATCTCTTCACCCTTCTGACTTCCCAAAACAACAAGGACAGGATCGGCCGCCTGAAGGAAGTCTCGGACTGGATGCTCAGGGAAGCGGTCTTCATCCCCCTGGCCGGCGGGGATACAAGTCTTGCGCTCTGGAATCCCGCCCGCTTTCAAAACCTGGATCTGGAGTCCCTGATGCCATTCCCTGTCCGGATAAATCCTCTGCTTTCTCTCTTTGATTAGCAGCGGACAATTCCCCGCATAAGAAAACCCGCAAGTCCAGATTGCGGGTTTTTTGGTGGGAGCAACCGGGCTCGAACCGATGACCCCTTGCTTGTAAGGCAAGTGCTCTCCCTGCTGAGCTATGCTCCCATAATCCATGAGCCATGCTAGTTTAGCACACGGTTGCCTTTCTTCAAAGTGCGCCATTTCGGCGCATCAGGGCCTTTTTGGTTGTCGGCCAAAGAGCAAAGATTCATAATCCAGTTGCAATGCCCAGGCCGCTCGAAATCTTTGCCCGCCGACTCAGGGGACTGAGGAAGGAAAGGCACCTCCGCCAGGAGGAGGTCGCTGTCCGCCTCAATGTAAGCCGGCAAACCATTTCCAAGTATGAGCGGGGTGAACGGGAACCCGACTTCCACATGCTGAGAAAATTGGCTGACTATTACCAGGTATCCATTGACTTCCTCTTCGGCCGCACACCCATCCGTCAGGTCAACACCCCCCCGGATCCATCAGCAGCTCCATCTGGAACCTTGAAAGTTGCGGAGCAGGGAGACTGGGACAGACAGGCTGAAGTGCCCTGATTCCGGCAAATTCCATCGATTGTTGACAAGCGTTTGATCCATCTGATAGACTGACACAGCCGTTTGAAGCGGAGTATGGCGCAGTAGTTCAGTTGGTTAGAATGCCAGCCTGTCACGCTGGAGGTCGAGGGTTCGAGCCCCTTCTGCGTCGCCACAGATTGCCGGCTTTATGCCGGCAATCGCATAAGCCCAGATAGCTCAGCAGGTAGAGCAACGGACTGAAAATCCGTGTGTCGACGGTTCAATTCCGCCTCTGGGCACCAACTGAAGAGACAGCTGGGATCTGGCATACCGGCTGTCTCTTTTTTTTCCGATAAACATAATCCCAGATTTGTAAGATATTCGAAAGGATGCAAATAATTCACATTGTCATTCTGTGATGTGCAAATATTGCACAACAACCTTGTCAGAAAAGCGCAAATCCGCTATTGTATTGAAGAGGAGGAGTGCTCATGGAAGGCAGGTTAAAGCAAGCTCGACAGGCAAGTAAACTAACTCAGAAAGCAGCAGCAGAGTTGCTGCAGATTTCGCTTCGTTCCTACGTGACATACGAAAACGATCCCGACAAAGAAGAAACGCTGAAATATAAGTACATGTTGGAGCAACTTGAAAAGCTGAGTATTCTTGATGAAGATCACGGTGTTCTGGAGCTTGAAGATATTATTGACATATCCGGCGAAATTTTCGAGAAATATCCTATTGATTACTGCTATCTCTTCGGTTCATATGCCAGCGGGGAAGCTGGTGAAACGAGTGATGTAGATCTTTTTGTCTCAACAGAACTGACAGGCTTGAAATATTTTGGCCTGATTGAAGAGTTACGCGAAAAACTGCACAAGCGGATAGACCTTGTCACATTACAGCAATCGGCCGACAATATGGATCTGGTTGATGAGGTTCTGAGAGAGGGCATAAGAATTTTCAGGCGATCTTGACTTGCAGGGGGTGCCCGCCGGAAAGTTTGCACCCTCCCCCACGACAGTGTGCGTTTGCAGCTTTGATGGCATGGGAAGATAAAAACCCCGAAGTTTCCAAGGCGGGGGTTTTTGTTTGGCGCTTTTTCAAGCCTGATCGGCCGTCCATCCTAATATGTTGTCATGATGACTGTCCTTGTGTCTACCAGTGGTGGACAGTTGAATAGGTAGCATAATATCGATAGCTTGTAATGTCTGATGTGAGGGCATTATAAGCGAAGGTAAGAAATATCCGTTTTGAAATATGAGATGAAAAAAGGAAGGAAAGGACTAGCCGTAAGCCTTTCGAACCAGGGAAAAGACAGAATCATTGTCGTGTAAGTTATACACATAGTTATCAACATTATCAACAAAATGTGGGAAACCTTAAGGTCCGGAGGCGGGAAAAAGTCTGTGGAATAATGACAAAAAACAGGGGAAAAGGGAGGATCCTTTGGTCCTAATTTTGTGGCTGTCAGTGGGAGGCCGGGTCCTGTCTGCGTTGTCAGGTTTGGCCGCCTGCGTTAGAATGTAACAAGTGAAAAGAGGGAGGGGCTGTATGAAGATCGTTATCGCCAGTGACCATGGCGGCTATGACCTCAAGCAGGCAATTGGAGCCTATTTGCTTGAAAAAGGTCATGAAGTGGACGACATGGGAACATTCTCCAATGAGTCGGTCAGTTACATTGAATTCAGTCAGAAAGCCGCCGATCGGATTGTCGACGGCAGCAGCCAGCGGGGGATCATTGTCTGCGGCACCGGAATCGGTGTCTCCATTGTAGCCAACAAGAATCCGGGCGTTCGCTGCGCCCTGTGCACAAACGAATTTATGGTTGAGATGGCCCGGCGCCATAATGATGCCAATATGCTGGCTCTGGGGGGACGACTGCTGGCTGTGCCATACGCCAAGCTCCTGGTCGATCTCTTTCTGGAAACGCCTTTTGACGGCGGCCGCCACCAGACCCGCCTGGATCAGATGGCGGAACATGAAAGGAGTGTCTTTCGTGACAAATAAAAAAGAATATGACGGTGTCTTCATCTTCGACCATCCCCTGATTCAGCATAAACTGGCCTTGATGCGGGACAAGAACACCAGTACCAAGGAGTTCCGTGAGCTGGTCAGCGAAGTTTCCATGCTCATGGCCTATGAGGTGACACGCGATCTGCCCCTTCGCCCTATTGATGTGGAGACACCTGTAGGGCTGGCCCACTGCCAGATCATTGACGGCAAGAAACTGGCTCTGATCCCTATCCTCCGCGCGGGCCTGGGTATGGTTGAGGGCATGATCAATCTGATCCCCATGGCCAAGGTCGGCCATATCGGACTTTACCGTGACCCGGACACCCTGGAGCCGGTTGAGTACTACTGCAAGCTGCCCGATGATATCGCCAACCGTGATGTCATCCTGCTGGATCCCATGCTGGCCACCGGCGGCTCGGCGGCGGCTTCTGTCGGCTTTCTCAAGCAGCGCAATATTGAGCATATCAAGTTTGTCTGCCTGATCGCGGCTCCCGAGGGAATCGAGCGGCTGCACAGCGAACATCCGGATATCCCCATCTTCTGCGCCGGCCTGGACGATTACCTCAATGAGCACGCTTATATTGTGCCGGGCCTGGGTGATGCCGGAGATCGCCTCTTCGGAACCAAATAATTTTCACGGAAGGCCCGAGGATCTTAGGTTGATGTGCCTCCTGCCCCCTGGGGCGGGAGGTGCTTTTTTATGGCAGGGATCAGTTTGTCCGGAAGTAGTAGCGGATGTCCGCAAAGGCAATCCGGCATTTGGCGGGCAGGAGGCAGGGCCGGTGACGGCTGAGGCGGACACCGTCGACGGCCGTCCCGTTGCTGGATCCCAGATCTTCCAGGAAGAAGCTGCCGTCCTTGATGAAGATGCGGGCGTGCAGGCGGCTGATGGAGGGGGAATCGATACAGAGATCGGCTTCCCGCATATCCCGGCCGATGAAAAACTCAGGGGTCAGGATATAGGCGTGACGGCCGTATTCTTCATCCGGAGTCCCGGGCAGGCCCTCCGACAGCTGAGCCATGGGGTGTCCTTTGCCCAGGAGGTCGACTTCCTGGGTTGACTCATGAATGGAGTCTTCCCGGGGCCAGCTCAGGCATCTTTTCAAGCTGTGAATCAAAGAGGAAAAGAAGGGGGCCGGGCCCTTCTCATGTGGGATAGCGATCGTGTCATCCTTGTCAGCCTGGCCTGACCCTGCCAGGAGGCGGACCTGGGCTAAAAGATCATCGTAAGCACCCTCTTCCAGAAGACTGTCCAGTTGATCGCTTATGGAGGGCTCCCAGAAAAAGACGGGGGCCAGTTCCCGGATAAGGGAGGGCCTTGTCACTGGTGGGCCGCAGTCAGGGGGCGGGAAAGGGAGGCAGGCAAGTTTAGCCGGGCTCTTGGCTTTGGGAGACCAGGATTCCGAGAAAATCCGCCGGCATTCAAGCTGGTCAGGCCAGACATAAAAAAGATGATCCCTTGCCTGATCCAGAGACTCCAGGATATGCAAGAGGAGCTGGAAACCGCTTGGGGGACTCTTCTCCCAGGAAGCCAGCCCCTCTTCCAGGGAAGTCAGGCCATCCGTATCCAGATGAACCAGGATGCAGCCATCCGGGCCGGGGAACCAGGAGACAGGCAGGACAGAATCGGGCCGGTGCCGCAGAAGGGCTGTGTCCAGGTTCCAATCGCTGGTCTCTGCCGCTTGCTTTAGGTCCGGCAGGCGGTAGACACCGGCAAGTTCCCCGGTATGCATGCCGATCTCTTCCGCTTAAAGGCTGTCGATAACGGACGAGGTAAAGACCTTGTCGATCAGGTTGCGGGCGAAGTGGATGATATTCTCCCGGAACAGGAGAGCAATGGTAATCAGGACGGCGATGATAATGATCACCTCCAGTGTTCCGAAGCCGTCCCAGGAAAGCCGCCGGGGTTCATGTGTCTTCTTCATGATCTCCTCCTCTTGGACTTGTATGTCTCCAACTGCCTGTCATTATGGCCGCCTGACTGGTTGGCCGGCCCGTACTCCCGGTGCCTTGGGGGAACCCCTGCTGCGGAAACGACGGAAAGTATTTATTAAAGATAAAGCTGCTGCATGCTGACCAGGGCGGGGAGCACAACAGTGGCCATGACGACCAGGAGGTCCATGGCCATGGGGAGGACAAAGAGAAGAGAGCGCTGTTCCGCCCTGCCCCTGAGGGCGTCGCGGTAGAGCTGACGGCTCCTGTCCGCCTGCATGCGGATGAGCTCCAGAATCTCCAGGGCGCCTTCCCGCTCATAGCGGGCCATGAGGCGGATGGCCGCCTGGACCTCCGGAAGGGGGCAGTTCTCTGCCAGGAGATTGGCCGCCATGACGCTGTCATAGCCGGCTTCCAGAAGCAGGGCTGCCTGACCCAGTACAGCGGCGACCGGGTTGCCCGCATGGGGCCCGGACAGACTGACACGGGCCATGGTGCGAAGGGAGCGGTCCAGGGTCAGGCCGCTCTCCATGAGAATGGCCAGCGAGTTGACGACCGAAGGGTAAAAGAAGCGGTATTGTTCCTTGAGTTTCGCCGCCTTGGTCGTTGTCATAAGATCCCGCAGGGAGGAGAAGAGAAAGGGAACCAGCAGAACCAGGAACCAGGAGACCCTGCCGGATGCGGCCAGCAGGATGGCCGGGATGAAACCCAGGGCTATATCCAGTCTTTTCTGTGTCATGTAGCGGGCCCAGGCCCCCTGACGGTCAGCCGCCAGAAGGTGGACGGCCGAGGAGACAGACAGGCCGATCTGGCCGGGCAGAAAATCCAGATAGAAGCGGGAGAGCCAGGGGACGGAGGCGGGGGTCGGGTGGACCTTTTCCCTGATGGCCTTCCGCTTCTTCCTGCGGTTCTTCTTCAGACTTGTCCTTTCGGGGGCCAGGAGCAGAAGGAGAACAAAGAGGGCCAACATGGCGGTCAGGTAGAGAATGCCCAGGAAGACAGACAGCCAGGGACTTTCCGGGATGGACTGGCTGTAGGTCGAAGCCTTGCCCAGGATGAAGCGGGCCATGAAAAAGGGAATCAGGGCCAGGATGAGGGCTTCGCTTGAATGTCCCCGCCGTTCGTTGGCGACCTGGCTCTGGGCATTGATCTGTGCAGTCAGGTCGTGGTGGCTTTGGCGGATGAAGATATCGGTCCGGCCCCCCGTCCGGGCCAGCATGATCAGGATAGTGAAATCCCGCTGGCAGGCAGAAAGGCGCACCTCCCGCATGAAGGCCAGGAGGGCTTCATTCAATGACATTTGAGCTTCCAGGTTGTTTTGAAGCCGCGAGAGTGAATGCACGATTCTGTTGTGGCGGCCCAGTTGTTCGGCCAGGGGGCCGGCCGATTCCATGAAAGCGGCTTCCAGCGGAGCGCCGGCCGCCAGACGGGTCGACAGATAACCCAGAAGGTGCAGGTATTGGGTCTGGAGCATGTGCTCCTCCCGCAGATGGAAGAGCCGGGACAGGCCTCCGCCCAGGAGGAGGGCGCCCAGGACGGTCATGGGCCAGCCGGACGTGTTCTCGCCGGTAAAGGACAGGAGGGCGAAGCGGGCGGGAATCAGGGCCAGGAGAATCCATCGGATGGTCGAAAACCAGGGGCGGCTGCCGGGCTGGAAACTGGATTTTTTGCGGTGCATGGTCTAGTCCTTTCCCTTGTCCAGCCGCAGACGGCTGACGGCGCGGGGCCTGATCTCTCTTGGAGGGCCTTTCTCATAGCCGGATCCCCGGCTGCTCCCTTGTACCGCTGAGTCAGGCGGATCTTCCTCTTGGGCCTGGCAGGCGGGGTTGCGGTAACGGACCGAAAGCTGGAAGTGGTCCTGATCGAAGCCCGTGATCCGGCTGATTTCAGCCACCAGGCGGCGGCCGTCGGGCATGCGGACCAGATGGACGATCAGGTCAATGGATGAGGCGACCATCCGCCGGCAGGCTTCCCAGGGAAGCTGGGAGGCGGTCATCAGAAGCAGGGACAGGCGGTTGAGCATCTCCCGGCTGCTGTTGCCGTGACCGGTTGACATGGACCCGGGGTGGCCTGTCTGCATGGCCTGGATCATGTCGTAGGCTTCAATGCCCCGGACCTCCCCCACGATGACGCGGTCGGGCCGGAGGCGGAGGGAGGAATGGATCAGGTCAGACAGGCTGATGCCGCCGCCCCCGTCAATGGAAACCGTCCGGGCTTCCAGGCGCACCAGATTGTGAAGACCTGTCAGTTCCAGTTCCGCAGCGTCCTCCACCGTCACAATGCGTTCATTGGGAGGAATAAAGGCAGCCAGGGCGTTGAGAAAGGTGGTCTTGCCTGAAGCCGTGCCGCCGCTGATGAAAATATTCCTGCGGGCGCGGACAGCCTGGGCCAGAAAGGACGCCTCCTCCTGGGGCAGGGTTCCGTTGCCGACCAGGGCTTCCATGGAGGGGTGGATGCCGGTAAAACGCCGGATGGACAGGACCGGTCCCTCCGGCGCGGCAGGCGGCAGGATGGCATGAACCCGTGATCCGTCCGCCAGGCGCATGTCGGCGATGGGCGAGCGCTCGTGGACCAGCTTATTAGCCCGGCCGAAGAAGCGGCTGATGACATGTGTCAGATGGGCGGGTGAATCAAAGGCCAGGCTGGTTTCCTCCAGCTGGCCCCTGCGTTCAATGTAGATCTGGCCCGGCTTGTTAACCATGATCTCCGTGATGTCCTTTTCATCGAAAAGGGGCTGCAGGATATCCAGGCCGCGCATGGCGTCGAAGAGATGGCGGATCAGGCGGGTTTTTTCCGCCACGGTCAGGGAGGATCCCTGGGTCTGGGCCGAGACCTCGGCGGCGATCAGCCGGCGGAGTTCGTCATCGGACGGTTCGCTTCCCGGGTCCAGGTGGCCGGCAATGCGGCGGATCCAGTTCTGTTTTTCCCGATAGTCTGGCAGCAAGGTCAGGATCCTCCGGGCAGGATCTGCTCCAGGACGGCGCAGGAGGGAGGGAGTCCTGCCAGGAGGATTCCCAGCTCGCGCCTGGCCGAGTAAGCCGCAGCCGAATCTCCCTGGGGGATGTCGACGTAGAGGTGGTCGCAGAGGGCGGCAAGGCGGAGGTGGCGGTCCAGGAGGAGTCCTTCCGTGTCCAGCCAGACCTGGGTGGCTTCCGTGCTCTCCCGGGCGTAGTCATGGGTAAGGGAGACCAGCTGTCTCAAGACTTCGATTTCACAGGACACCAGGTCATCTGCCCGGTCCGGCAGACGGAAGGTGAAATAGCCTCGTTCGTGCAGGTAGAGCCAGCGGCCCACCTCGGAGGCCTGAGGTCTCTGACCGGATGCCAGCAGGCAGAGGAGGTCACCGGCAGTCATTCCGGGGCTGGAGCGAAAGGAATCCTCCAGCCGGTAGAGAGGTTTGACGGGCAGGTAGATCAGGCGTTTGCCGGAAGCCAGAGCCTGATCCAGGACATGGCGGTTGATGGCTCTGGCCCGGTCCTGGGAAAAAGAAAGATGGCAGCCGCAGGTCCGTTCTCCTTGAGTCCCTTGGGCCGCAGGGTTGACCGGATTCAGGTGCAGGCGGACCATCCGGTCGATTTCACCGGCACCCGAAAAGCGGGGAACCCGGTCTTCCCCCTCAGAGGCTTGACCCCAGAAAAGAAGGGGGAAAGGCTCTCCCGCAAAGAGGGACCAGTCAGCGCAGGCTTCCGGCAGGATAGCCAGGCATGTGTCAGGAGGCAGATCCTCTTTCCTTGCAGGCCAGGGAGCACCGGGGGCCAGGGTGCTGGCACGGTAAGCGCCGCCAGCCAGATGGTTGAGGCGGGCCGCCAGGCGGGCGGCATAGTGGGGGTGCGTGTCGATCAGCAAGAGAGTCGGTTTCATGGCTTTGGGGGGGCTGCCGGCCGGGAAGCCGGGGCCGCCTCTGTCAACATAGGCAAGACCTGCCTTTGGGACTATCCGGTCTGCCGGCCGGGGAAGGTCATTAACCGCCCTTTCGACCAGACAGGGGGCTTGTGGTATAGTAAGCAAAATTGAATAGATTTCTTATCTTGAGAGGTGGAGGGACTGGCCCTGTGAAACCCGGCAACCGCGGTCATGCGGCGGTGCTAATTCCTGCAGACAGCAGTGTCTGAGAGATGAGGTTCAGTCGGCCTCCTCAGGAGGCCTTTTTAGTGGCTCTTTCCCCTTGTGGGAAGATGAATGTAAGGAGAAACGCAATGTTCAACTCAACCAATGACTCGTGGCTTTTCACATCTGAATCGGTGACGGAAGGCCATCCCGATAAAGTTTGTGATCAAATCGCCGATGCCGTCCTGGACGCCCTGATTGCCCATGACCCCTGTGCCCGCGTCGCCTGTGAGACGGTCGTAACGACGGGCCTGGTCCTGGTCATGGGTGAGATCACTACCAGCGCCTACGCGGACATCCCACTGATCGCGCGCGATACCCTGCGCCGGATCGGTTACACGGGCAATCCTCTGGGCTTTGACGCCTCTTCCTGTGCCGTCCTGACTTCCATCGACGAACAGTCCACCGATATTGCCATGGGTGTCAACTGCTCCCTGGAAGCCCGGGACAGCGGCAGTCTGGCCACAGGCGCCGGGGACCAGGGCATGATGTTCGGCTTTGCCAACAGTGATACACCGGAGTACATGCCCCTGCCCATCACCCTGGCTCACCGCCTGACCCGCCGCCTGGCCGAAGCCCGCAAGAGCGGCCATGCCCCCTCCCTCTATCCGGACGGCAAGTCCCAGGTAACCATCCGCTACGAGGGGGAGCGGCCGGTTCACATCGATACGGTCGTCATCTCGGCCCAGCACAATGGCGAAGCTACGCCCGAACAGGTCCGGGACGAGATCGAGGATGCCGTTATCTATCCCATCCTGGCCGGCGACCTTTTTGACAGCAACACCAAGATTCTCATCAACCCGACCGGCCGCTTCGTAATCGGCGGTCCTCAGGGGGACACGGGCCTGACCGGCCGCAAGATCATCTGCGACACCTACGGCGGTTTCGGCCACCACGGCGGCGGCGCTTTTTCCGGCAAAGACCCCACCAAGGTTGACCGGACCGGCTCCTATGCCGCCCGCCATATCGCCAAGAATCTGATCGCGGCCGGCCTCTGCAGTCAATGCGAAGTACAGATTGCCTACGTGATCGGCGTGGCCCAGCCTGTTTCGGTGACCGTGACCACCTTCGGAACCGGGGCAGGTCACTCGGACGAGGCCTTGAGCGCCCTGGTCCGCCGCGCCTACGATCTCCGGCCTGACGCCATCATTGAACGCTTCGACCTCCTGCGGCCCATCTACACCCAGGTCAGCAATTACGGTCATTTCGGCAGACCGGAGCTGGATCTGCCCTGGGAGCGTCTGGACGCGGTCGAAGAACTCCTGTCAAACTGAGGGCCGGCAGGCCCGTCAAGGCAAGGAGTGCAGGATGGCAGACAGGGGACACAAAGACCAGGGGGAGCTTCTCTCCTTTGCCGGCGTCGTGACCCGGCTTGTCTTTCGGAATGAGGAAAACGGCTACAGCGTCATTGAGGTCGAAAGCGGCCAGATGGAGTGGACCCTGGTCGGGATCATGCCTTATCTGGCGGCTGGCGATGATGTAGAGGGCCAGGGCCTTCTGACCGATCATCCGGCTTACGGACCTCAGATCCAGGTCCGGACCATCTCCCGGTCCCTGCCCCACGGCAAGGACCGGATCGAACGCTATCTGGCTTCAGGCGCCTTGAAGGGTATCGGGCCGGCGACTGCCAAAAAGCTGGTTGCCGCCTTCGGGGATGAGACTTTGGAGGTCCTGCGGCAGCAGCCCAAGCGGGTGGCTGCCATCCGGGGCGTAGGTCTGAAGAAGGCCCTCTCTTTCCAGGAGCAGCTGGCAGAGGATCAGGGTTTCCAGGAACTCATGCTCCTCCTTCTGCCTTACGGTATCGGCCCCTCCCGGATCATGAAAATCCACAAGAAACTGGGTTCCCGGGCTGAAAGCCTCATCCGGACCAACCCTTATGAGCTGGCTTCCCTGGTGCCGGGGATCGGCTTTCTGACGGCAGATGCCATCGCTGCGGCAGTCGGTATCCGGGGAGATCATCCGGCCCGTTTGCGGGGAGCCGTCCTCTACGCCCTCAATCAGGCCCTCTTCAGGGACGGGCACACGGTTGAATCCATGTCCGACCTTATCCGCTCTCTGTCCGAACAGCTTGTGGTCAGCCAGGACAAGATCCGCCAGGCGGTCATGGATCTGATCTCACAGGGAGACCTGGTCCGGGCCGGGGACCTTTACGGCGCCTGGAAGGTCCCCTCCGCCCCGCTGGCCGGAGGCCAGGGCAAATGGGCCACAGCCGTCCGACAACTGGCCCAGGAGTTCGGGGCGGGTGACCAGGGCAAAAAGAAGGAAGCCGCAGCGGGGCAGGAAAGTGCGGAAGATCGGATTGCCCTGGCCTCCGTGGCTGTGGTCGAGGAAGCCTTGGCCCGCAGGGTGGCACTATTATCCGCCAGCAAGCTGACAGGCCCTCCGGACTGGCAGGAGGCAGCCAGGCAGATCCAGTCGGTCGCCAGGCAGGAGGACTTCCAGCCGGGAGAGGAACAGTACGAAGCCCTGCTCATGGCCCTGACCCAGCCCTTCTCCATCATCACCGGCGGGCCGGGAACGGGAAAAACGGCTCTGGTCCGCCTCTTGACCCGCATCCTCAAGGAACAGGGCGAGACCATTCTTCTGGGAGCCCCGACCGGCCGGGCAGCCAGAAGGCTGTCGGAAGTCTGCAAACTGCCGGCCCAGACCCTGCACCGCCTCCTGGCCCTTCAAGTCCAGGATGATGCCATGCTGGATCCCTCTTTCTGGCTTACGGCGGAAGCCCTGGATTGCCAGACCCTGATCGTGGACGAGTGCTCCATGATCGACCTCTTCCTCTTTGCCAACCTGCTCTCAGCGGTCAAGCCGGGGACCCGGCTGATCCTGATCGGGGATGCCGACCAGCTGCCCTCCATCGGCCCCGGCCAGGTTCTGCGCGATATTCTCCTGTCCCAGACAGTGGCCCATAAGCGCCTGACTGAGATCTACCGCCAGGAGGCCCATAAGCTGATCGTCACCAACGCCCACCGCATTCTGCGGGGGGAGGATCTTGACCTGGATCAGTCCCTGGAGTCGGACTTCATCTTTATAGACTGCGAAGACGAACAGGTCATGCAGGACAGTGTCCTCAAGCTTTACCGGGATGTCCTGCCCCGCTACTACGGCCTGGACAATCCTTTCAAGGCCCAGACCCTGTCGGCTGTCCGCCGGGGAGCCGCCGGAGTGGCCGAACTCAACCGCCAGCTCCAGCTCCTGGCCAGAGGTCCCTCCTTCCAGGGTATCGACAGAGGCGACCAGCGCTTTACCAGCGGCGACAAGGTCATGCAGACGCGCAACAACTATGAGCTCGAATGGAGTGACCTGGAAAGCGGCCGCAAGGGAAGCGGGGTTATGAACGGGGAGATGGGAGTGGTCCAATCCGTCAGCCTCAGCCAGTCAAGTGTCACCGTCCTCTTTGAGGAAGAACGCCTGGCCGTGATCGCGGGCGAGGACCTCAAGGATCTGGATCTGGCCTATGCCGTGACCATCCACAAGTCACAGGGCTCGGAATACCCTTTTGAGATTCTGGTCATCCCTTCGGGAGCCCCCGCCTTTTTGACCCGCAATCTCCTTTACACGGGTGTCACCCGGGCCAAGGAACAGCTCTTCCTTCTGACCCGCAAACGGACCCTGGCCATGATGCTCAAGAACAATGAGGCCAACGAAAGACAAGGCATGCTCCGCCACTGGCTGAGCCAATGAGCCGTGGGCGGCTGGCTGGGCCGGGTCATCCGGCGCGCCTACTACGTTCCCTTCTGCTCCATCTGTGACCAGGCGGTTCATCCGCCCCTGCCTTCACCCTCTGTCTGCCGCCTTTGCCTCTCCCGTCTGCCCTTTCGCATGGACAGGGAGGCGGTTGGCTGGGACGGCCCCTTCCCTCTCTTTGCCACTTTTTTCTACCGGGAACCCCTGACGGAAATCCTGGTCTCCATCAAATTTGCCGGCAGGACAGACCGGGCTATGGCCCTGGCTCCCCTCATGGCCCGGACCGTTCTTTGCCAGGGCTTGGAAGCCGATGCCATCATCCCCCTGCCCCTTCACGAGAACCGGCGCAGAAGGCGGGGATACAACCAGGCCGCTCTGCTGGCGGAAGGCCTGTCCGAAGAGCTTTCCATCCCCTCCCTTGACAAGCTCCTGGTCCGCTGGCGCGATACCCGGCGCCAGTCGGAAACCACCTCGCTCAAGGAACGCCTGGAGCATCTGGAGGGGGCCTTCCGCCTGAGCTCCGGATCCCGGCTTCCGGCCGAATTGAGGGGGCGGACAGTTCTTCTGGTCGACGATATCCTGACCAGCGGCGCGACCATGAAGGAGGCGGCCAAGCCACTGCTGCAGACAGGGCTCCGGCCTGTCGGCCTGGTGGCGGCCACGGGCAGGGACCGCTACAGGGCCTATGGGGAGGCCATGGATCAATGGTAAAATGGGCAAAAGCTGAAAGAGGTTTCCTATGGCAAATAACTGGGTCATCGCCGCGGGCTTGATTATTCCGGGCATCATGACAGGGATCGGGGCCATCCCCGCTCTCTTCGCGCGGGATGTCTCACGCAAATGGCTGGATGTCATGCTGGGATTCGCGGCGGGCGTCATGCTGGCCGCTACCTGTTTTTCCCTGATTCTCCCCAGCATCGAGCACGGAGGCGGCCATCTGACCGCGGTTCTGGTCACCGCTGCGGGAATTGCCGCAGGAGCCTTCCTGATTGATATCATCGACTACTTCGCGCCCCATGAGCACCTGATCAACAAGCACCACGAGGGTGTGGCCAGCGATTCCCTGAAAAAGATCTGGCTCTTTGTCATTGCCATCGCCATCCACAATATCCCCGAAGGCCTGGCCGTCGGCGTCGCCTTCGGTTCCAACAACCCGGCCCACGGCATCCCCATCGCCATCGGAATCGGTCTTCAGAACATGCCCGAAGGGCTTGCGGTTGCCTTCGCCCTCATGCGTGAGAAATACAGCACAAAAATGGCCTTCTGGATCGCCCTGGTCACAGGTGTCATCGAGCCGGCCATGGCCTTCCTGGGCTTTGGCCTGGTCCGTCTCTTCAAGCCGGCCCTCTCCTTCATCCTGGCCCTGGCCGCCGGAGCCATGCTTTTCGTCATCGTGGATGAGGTCATCCCCGAAACCCATAGCAGCGGCAATGAGCGGATCGCCAGCTACGCCATGATCACCGGCTTCATCATCATGATGGTTCTGGATATCGCCCTGGGCTGATCCGAACGTTTCAGGTCCGGTCCAGGAAGGTCTCTGTCAGGGAGCCGAACCGCAGGTGGCTGAGCCGGATCAGGCGTTCCATGGTGAAGGGGGGAATCCCCAGAATCTGGAAAATATCCAGGGCGCCCGGTGCCATGGCCTGGCGGATCTGCTGGGCGAATTCGATCTGGGCCCTGATCTCCCTTAAAAAACTGACCATGAGAACCGGGTCGTGGATGAAATAGACCACGGCCAGCAGGCAGGCGAAGGTGTCCTTCTGTCCGAAGCCCGACTGGTACTCCTCCAGGGACAGGATGCCCTCAGGCAGGACGGCCTTGAGGGGCTGCCAGGGCAGAACCGCTGTCATTTCAACAGGGAAGACACGCTCTCCGTGGGCGATGGTGTTGCGGTATTCGCGCAGGATCTTCAGGGCCGCCTCGAAGAAATCCGCGGCCGCCTGGGCCTGCAGGCCGGCCGGCGGCTGGCCGGTCTCCCCCCACATCATCCGGTCGCGCACTTCCGCCCGGTCGGCCTGCTGCAGGATGTTGTACCAAAGGACGGCCAGGCCGAATTCGATATCGTGGACGAACATCCAGGGGGGCAGCTGGCGGTTGCCTGCCAGGAATTTGTGGGAGTAGGAATTGGCCTTGGTATCGGAGAGAAGGAAGCGGAGTTTGTTCCGAAGAGTCCGCAAGGTCCCCGGGACAGAGGGGTTGGCGGCATCGTAATAAGCCTGGTGGAAATAGTTGTTGCCCTTCCGGTCCAGATCATCGTGGGCTTCGGTTCCAAATTCGCGAGAAATCAGATAGGCCAGCTTGGTCTTGAAGGCGGCCTCGACATAGAGGATGCCCTTGAGCAGGATGTGGTAGAAATTCATGTTAAGCATGTGGGCCAGCTGGAGGTCCAGGATGGAGGGGCTGCCCTCGAAGTCTCTTTTTTCCAGGCCTCCATAGAGGTGCTTGTTGAGATTGACCAGGGAGTAATAGGAGAAGGTGCTGAGGGCCTCAATGGCCGCTTCCTGGTCGGGGACCCGGATACCGCGGCTCTGCATGAATTCAATCTGTTCCTTGTAATTTCGAAAAGTCTTGTTTTTGAGCATGGGGCCAAAGCCTCCCCCTGTGAGATGCTTTCATTATCTCACGAGCCTGGTCCTTTGTGTCCCCGGTCCTTGACGGGCCGGTAGGCTTCCGGGGCTGGAGGGGCCTCCGCCTGGCCCTTGCCGTCCATCCACCAGCAACCGGTCAGGGGAGAGTAATAGAGGGGGACGTGCCGGCCCTGGATCAGGCAGAGCCAGCACTCGCCGGATCCGGCCGAGCGGGCGGCCTTGCGGCCCAGGTAGAGGGAACGGGTGATCTCATAGCGCCGGCCGTCCTCCCACACGATCTCAAGCGGATGCCGGGTGCCGGAAGCCCGCATCTCCAGGATGACGGTGACAGGGACAGGCCGGCTCATGGTCCGGAGAGGCCCACCGGGTGGATGACATTCTCGCTCTTGATATCGTGTTCGGTCAGTGAGCGATCGACCAGAGAGATACCCCGGCGGACGGAGAGGCCGCCGTAGCGGCCGCGGAGAGAGTCGATGGTATCTTCCAGGCGGAAGACTGCCTGCCGCCGCCTGTCATCCGGCAGGAAGGATTCCTGGTTGAGTCTGGACTGGGGGATCAGGTTGCAGGCGCGGACTCCCAGGCTGCGGATCCACTGGCCCGGCTGGAAATGGGCCATGATCAGCTTGAAGGCCTCCGGCGCGATCTCCGAGCAAAGAAGGGTGGGCCGGGGGAGGGGGGCCTGTCGTTCGAAATTGTAGAGGGCGTAGTCGCGCAGGGAGACCTGAACGGTCCGGGCGGCCATGCCGGCATCCCGGAGTCTGCCGGCTACGGATTCGGTCAGCATATAGGTGACGGCCTTGATGTCCTGCTCCGTGTAGAGGTCGCGCCGGGTGGTCAGGGAATTGCCCACGGACTTGATGGGGACCTCCCGGCCGGACAGGGCGACGGGGGTCTGGTCCAGGCCGCCGGCGAAGGCGAAGAGACTGAGACCGACGATCCCGAACTGGGCCTGCAGGAAGTCGGGTCCCGCGTCTACCATCTGGCCGATGGTCCTGATTCCGAAGCGGCCAAGCTTGCGCTCGGTCGCCCGGCCTACGTAGAGCAGATTGCCTGCCGGCAGGGGATAGACCTGTTCCCGGTAGCTTGCCCGGCTGATGACAGTAGTGGCGTCCGGCTTTTTCAGGTCGCTGCCCAGCTTGGCGTAGATCTTGTTCCAGCTGACACCCACGCTGACGGTCAGGCCCAGCTCGGCCTTCATGCGCCTGCGCAGGGCCTCGGCCACGGCCGGTCCGTCCCTGTCGGGGCAGCCGGTCAGGTCCAGCCAGCACTCGTCGATCCCGAAGGCTTCAACGCGGTCCGTATACTCCCGGTAGATCTCCCGGGCCACCCGGCTGTAATAGAGGTAACTCTTGTAATCGGGAGGGATCAAGACCAGGCCGGGGCATTTTTGCTTGGCTTGCCAGACCGTCTCCCCGGTCTTGATGCCCGCCGTCTTGGCCAGCTGATTTTTGGCCAGGACGATTCCGTGGCGATTGACGGGGTCACCCGCCACGGCGCAGGGGACAGTCTTCAGTGACGGCCGCCGGAGCATTTCCACGCTGGCGTAGAAAGCGTTCTGGTCCACGTGAAGGACGACGCGGTCACTCATTTTCCCTGGCCTCCCCGGGGCAGGCTGGATTCGATTGACCAGCGGTGGGTGCCGGCATCGTAAAAGAGGGTCACGGGCTTCCGGTCGATCAGGCAGGAAAAGCGCCAGGCGGAGGTACCGTCCTTGGCTTTGTTCTTCTGCGGCGCCTGCAGGCGCCGGTCGACCGTGAATTCCGATCCGTCCTCCAAACGGAGTATGAGTGGGAAAAGATCACCCTGAGGGGTGATCCGGGCCACGACTGTGACGTATGTGCGTTCCATAGGCTACCTCGGCAGAACAATCGTTCGCGTTCAGTCTATCACGCACATATGTTCGGCGCAAGAGCCGTCAGAAATCAGAGGCCGGACTTGATCTCCCTGCCCTCGCTGTCATAGAGCTTGCGCTTGCCGGTTATGGCCTGGATTTCAATCCGCCAGAGGTCGGTCCGGTGGAGGCTCTCGCGGACGGCGTCCTCGAAGGCATCCATATGGTCGGGCGTATAGCGGAGGCAGATGGCTCGAAGAGCCCTGACTTTTTCGTCGTGGTCAGTGACCCGCACGGCTGTCCCGTCCACAATGGCCGATTCATACTCGGTTGTGAACTCATTCTTGAGCGGCCGGACACGGCCGACACAGGCGACGGACACCTGAGGGCAGGCCAGAAGGGCGTCCAGCTTCTTGCCCCGGGGGGCGCAGTGGAAGTAAAGGAAGCCATCCATCCTGACAATGGAGAGGGGAATCCCATAAGGGCGGCCATCGGGCATGACCATGCTGACTGTCGCGTAGGAGCAGCTGTCTACAATCTCCAGGGCAAAGTTTTCATCCGCCTGTCTGTCTTTTCGTCTCATCATTCATACCGGCCTTTCGTGGTCAATGGGCAAAGCCTTCCTCATTGTACGACAAGTGGGAAGCTCCCTTGCTGCCCCGGCCGCCTGCATTTGCTTGCACGGATGTGTATACTTAAAGAAATTAAGGAAAAGAAAGGACGCCATATGTGACTCATTATTGAACTCTTCGCCTGGTTAGGCCGAAAATTAAAAGAACTGGTTCTTTATCTGAGCCGAAAATTGTCCAAAGAAAAGAGACCTTGAAACCTTCTGGTTTCAAGGTCTTGCCAGCTAAATGTAACTTGTTTCTCATCTTTTTCCCCAGTAAAATATGGCGTAATAATGTATAATTTGTTAACATTATTCGTATAAATAGCTTGACAAGGCCCACCTGTATATTTATGATTGGCTTACGTATCTCATAAGTAAGGGATCGAAAAAGCGTTGATTTGTGAAACGCAAATCGCTCCTGCCGGTCGTCCGGCGGGGGACAGGAGTCCGGGCAGCCGGACTGAAAACAATTTGGAGGAAACATATGATTAAGAAGATTCTGGTGGCGGTGCTCGCCGTGATGATGATTCTCACGGTTGTTGCCTGCGATCGCGGTTCCAAACCGTCGACAGGCGGCGACTACAAGATCGCGCTCTACACAGGCACCGTCTCACAGGGAGAAGAAGAGTACCAGGCGGCTCAGAAGATGAAAGCCCGCTACGGTGACATGATCGTCACCGCGACCTATCCCGACAACTTCTCCTCAGAGGTTGAGCAGGTAATCCAGGGCGTACTCCAGCTGGCATCGGACGACAAGGTCAAGGCCATTGTCTTTGTCCAGGCAGTCCCGGGCGCCGCAGCGGCCATTGACAAGGTCCGCGAGACACGTCCCGACATGCTCTTCATCGCCGGTGTTGTCGCCGAGGATCCGGAAGTCATGTCAGGCAAAGCCGATGTCAACCTCCTGGTTGACGAGATTTCCATGGGCAGCGCCATTCCTACGGAAGCCGCCCGCATGGGAGCCACCCGCTTCCTGCACTACTCCTTCCCGCGCCATCTGGGCTACACCACCATTGCCACCCGCCGCGCCATCATGATCGAGACCTGCAAAGAGCTGGGTATCGAATTCATCGACGTCGAAGCACCCGACCCGACCGGTGACGCCGGCATCTCCGGAGCCCAGCAGTTCATCGTTGAAGATGTGCCCAAAAAGATCGCTGAATACGGTCCCGACACGGCTTTCTTCTCGACCAACTGCGGCCTGCAGGAACCCCTGATCCGCGAAGTCATCAAAGGCAAGGGCATCTATCCGCAGCAGTGCTGCCCCAGCCCCTACCACGCCTACCCGGCGGCCCTCAACATCGATGTGACAGGCCACGAGGGTGACGTTAAGTTCATGCTCAAATCCATTCAGGAAAAACTGAAGGAATCCGGTCAGGAAAGCCGCATGTCCACCTGGGGAGTCCCCATGAACATGCTGATGCTGGAAGCCGGTGTTGAGTACGCCATCGAGTTCTGCGAAGGCAAGTTCACAGAGCGTCACGACAAGGCCGCCCTGGACCGCGCCATCAAGAAGGTTGCGGACGAGTACAAGGCCGGAACCATCACGCTCTCCAACTATGTGACCGAGGAGAACAAGACGCTGAGTAACTTCTACCTGATCCTGGCTCCCTTCATCGACTTCAGCAAGCCGATCGAGTAAGAAACCAGGGTAAACACGCATCATGCGTTTAGTCTGAGGCGTGAGCGCGCCGGCTCCCCCAAAGGAGTCGGTGCGCTTTTTTGAAAAAGAAGACCCGCAAGACAGGCACCGCCCGGCTGGCCGGGCGTCGGGCTGTCCGGGCGTGAAGGGGAGGAAGAATGGACGGGCCACCTATTTTATCCATGAAGGGGATAAGCAAGGAATACTTTGGCAATCAGGTATTGAAGAATGTCGACCTGACCGTCAAGCCGGGTGAAATACACGCTTTGGTTGGCGAGAACGGGGCCGGCAAATCAACCCTGATGAATATTTTGTTTGGGATGCCGGTCATCCACACTACTGGCGGTTTCAAGGGTGAGGTGGAAATCGCCGGCGAGAAAGTCTCCATCGCCAACCCTCACCAGGCCATGGAACACGGCATCGGCATGGTCCATCAGGAATTCATGCTGATTCCGGATTTTACCATTACGGAGAATATCAAGGTCGGGCGCGAGATTGGCCGGCCGACCCTGTTTTCAAGGATCTTTGGTCCTGCTATGGATATTCTGGACAGACAGGCCATGCGGCGCGATGCCAGGAAGGCCCTGTCCAGGATCGGCCTCAACATCGAGGAATACGTCAAGGTGGCCGGGCTTCCCATCGGCTTCAAACAATTCGTCGAGATTGCCCGCGAAATCGACAAGACCGGCATCAAGCTTCTGGTCTTCGATGAGCCGACGGCCGTCCTGGCGGAAACGGAAGCCGACCGCCTGCTGGAGATCATGAAGATGATCACCGACCAGGGCATCGCCATTATTTTCATCACCCACCGTCTGGATGAGGTCAAGGCCGTCGCCGACAGCCTGACCATCCTGCGTGACGGGGAACTGGTTGAGCGGGCCAGGACGGAGGATGTCTCCGTCACGGAAATCGCCGGCAAGATGATCGGCCGCAAGGTGGAACGTCTGGTTGAGCTTTCCGATACCTGCCGGGTCTGCGATATGGAGACCACCGCCCTTGAGCTTGAGAATTTCAGTGTTGACATGCCGGGTGAACAGGTCAAGGGCATGGATGTCTCCATCTACAAGGGGGAGATTTTCGGCTTTGGCGGCCTGGCCGGTCAAGGGAAAATCGGCGTCATCAACGGACTCATGGGTCTTTACCCGGCCCAGGGCGACGCCTTTGTATTCGGTGAGAAACTCCAGCTGGATAAACTGGGGGACGCCCTTTTCAAGGGGGTTGCTTTTGTGTCCGAGGATCGGCGGGGTGTGGGCCTTCTGCTCAACGAATCAATTGAACGCAATGTCATCTTTTCGACTATGCAGATTCACAACCGTTTTTTACGCAAGCTGGGGCCCTTCAAACTCCTCAACCGCAAGCAGGCAAAAAAACACACCCTGGACATGATCGAGCTCCTGGATATCCGCTGTACGGGCCCCCAGCAAAAGACGGGCAGCCTGTCAGGCGGAAACCAGCAGAAGGTCTGTCTGGCGCGGGCCCTTTCCATGGAACCTGAAATCCTGGTCGTGGCAGAACCCACGCGGGGTATCGATATCGGGGCCAAGAAACTGGTCCTGGAACATCTGGTCAAGATCAACGAGGAGCTGGGGATGACCATCATCATGATCAGCTCCGAGCTGGTGGAACTGCGTTCGGTCTGTGACCGGATCGCCATTGTCGCAGAAGGCAAGATCGAACAGATTCTGCCTCCGGACGCGTCGGATGTCGCCTTCGGGCTGGCCATGTCCGGTATGTCTGACAGCGTGGCTCTGGAAGGAGGTCAGGCATGAGTCGCATGAGATTGTTTATGCAGCGCGTCGGATGGCCCCGTGTCATTATCGGGCTCTTCTTCGTCCTGCTGGTGGTAGCCTCGCCCCTGCTGGGCCTGAAGCTGACGGATGTCGTCAGCGATGTGCTCCGCCGCTGGGCTCTCTTCGGTATTCTGGTCCTGGCCATGGTGCCGGGCGTCCAGAGCGGCATCGGCCTCAACTTCGGCGTCTCTTTGGGGATTGTCGCCGGCCTGATCGGCGCCACCACCTCCATTGAACTGGCCTACCGCATGGGAGGCCCCGCAAGGCCCTGGACAGAACTGGGTATCGCCTTCCTGGTCGCCATTCCGGTGGCCCTGATCTTTGGCTGGGCCTATGGCCACCTGCTCAACCGGGTCAAGGGATCGGAGATGACTGTTTCGACCTATGTGGGTTTCTCCGCAGTCGCCTTCTCCAAGATCTACTGGGCGGTCCTGCCGGTCAAGTCCGGCACCCTGATCTTCCCCTACGGCGGGGAGGGCATGCGCAATACCATCAGCCTGGAGGGGACCTACGGGGGGCTTTTGAGCGATCCTGACGTGACAGCCAACCAGCCGGGCATCCTCAAGTGGATGGCCTTTCGGATCGGGGGTGTTTCCATTCCCATCGGGACCATCCTGCTCTTCCTCTTCGTCTGTTTCCTGGTCTGGCTCTTCCTGCGCAGCAAGAGCGGCATCGCTCTCTCTGCTGCCGGTGAGAATGAACTCTTTACACGGTCCAACGCCATCAAAGTCGACAGCAAGCGCCTGCAGGGGACGATTTTATCGACTGTCCTGGGGGCTGTGGGCATCATCATCTACGGTCAGGTCTACGGCTTCCTCCAGCTCTACGCGGCTCCCCTCTATATGGGTTTTGCCTGCGTGGCGGCTGTCCTGATCGGAGGGGCGACCACCCGCCGGGCCACCATCGTCAATGTCATCATCGGAACCCTGCTCTTCCAGGGTATCCTGACCACGTCACTGCCGGTCATCCAGAGGCTGGTTCCCCAGGGGAGCCGCCTGTCGGAGGTCGTCCGGCCCATTGTTTCGAACGGCATCATCCTCTACGCCCTCTCGAAGACGAAAGGAGGAAACCAGATTGAAAAGTAAGAAAAAAACCAATCAATCAGAGGTTTCCCAGGCCGACATCCAGGTGATCGACGGGACGAATCCTTTGAAGGCATCCCTTGACTGGATGTTCAACAACAAGGTCATGCTGCTCTTTGCCGCGCTCAGTGTCGGGGCCGTTCTGGTCTCCGGCATCTCCATGAACTTCGTAGTCAGCAATATCCTGACCCGGTTCGCGCGAAACGGCTTCACGGTCCTCTCCCTACTGATCCCGGTCCTGGCGGGCCTGGGACTCAACTTCAGCATTGTCATCGGGGCCATGGCCGCCCAGGTCGGTATCTTCTTTGCCATCGACTGGGGGACCATCGGGGTTCCGGGCATGCTGGTGGCTTTCGCTATCGCGACACCATTGGCCATGCTCCTGGGCTTCGGGGTGGGCCGCCTTTTCAACAAGATGAAGGGCGCCGAGATGATCGCCGGCTTGATCATGGCCTTTTTCGCGGAAGGTTTTTACCAGCTCTTCTTCCTCTTTCTCCTGGGCGGGGTCATCCCTGTCAAGACTCCCAGCAACGTCCTGGCAGGCGGGGTGGGCATCAAGAACACCATTGACCTGACCGGCAATCTCAAGTACGCCCTGGATCTGGTCAAACTGGCCGACCTCTTCCTGGTGGCTGCCGTGATTCTGCTGGTTGTCACCGCCTTCAAGGCGGTGTCCAGTCTGAAAAAGAAAGAAGCCTTCCCTCTTAAACCGGCTGTCTTTCTGTTTCTTTCCGCTGTCCTCTACGGGGTGACCTTCATTCCGGGGGTGGGCGACTACTTCAAGACGGACCGCCTGCCCATGATCAGCGCTATTGAAATCGGGGGACTGATCACTGTCCTCTATTGCCTCTTCAAACTGATCGTCAATTGGCGGCGGCCGGCAGAGGGATTCAAGAAAACCCGCTACCTGGTCATGATCCTGGCAGCGGCGGTCCTCTATGGGCTGACCTATATTCCGCCTGTCTACGACACCATTAAGTCGGCCTCCCTGGCGGTTCTTCCCTTCGGCCTGATTGCGGGCCTCTGTGTCTTCAACCGGGTCTTCCTATCCACCCGCCTGGGACAGAACATGCGGACGGCCGGCCAGAGCCAGGTGATCGCCAATGCTTCGGGCATCCACGTGGACCGGGTCCGGGTCATCGCCATGATGATCTCCACGGTCCTGGCCAGCTGGGGCCAGCTGATTTATCTGCAGAACCTGGGCACCTTCGGGACCTACGGGGCCCACACCAACGTAGGCCTCTACGCCATTGCCGCCCTTCTGGTCGGCGGTGCCTCCGTCCAGAAGGCTACCAACAAGCAGGCCATAACCGGGATCATCCTCTTCCACACTCTCTTCGTGGTCGCCCCTGACGCCGCCAATACCCTCTTCAACAACGCCATGCTGGGTGAATACTTCCGTGAGGGAGTCTCCTACGGGGTCATTGCCCTGGCTCTTGCCATGCACGCCTGGCAGCGCAAAAAGAAACCGGCCCTGGAAGTGCCTGAATAAGGCAGGATTTTCCGGATTAAAAAAGCCTTGGGGCATCTGCTCCAAGGCTTTTTTTATGGCGCGCCCGCCAGAATTTGAATCCGGAACCTTCTGATCCGTAGTCAGACGCTCTATCCAGTTGAGCTACGGGCGCGTGACAGCTTTAATATAGTAGCGTCAGGGGCGGACCTTGTCAAGATAGAAAAGGGCCGCCTAATGGTCAAAACTTAAGGTAATCCGGGTGATGTGGTCCGATTCAACCTGGACGGCCAGGGTGCCGGGGACACCATTCTGTCGGGAAGAGATCAGGTAGCCGTTTTCCCGGGCAAAGGGGTAGCGCAGGTAGAGGGCGTGAACCGAATCCCCGGGGGTCAGCCCCGAGCCGGTCGAGTAGAAGCTGTAAGAGGCGGAGATCTGATGGATCTGCCCTTCAAAAGCCAGATTGTCCGGATCACAGGTGCCCCAGGCCTCGACGGTCAGGCCGGGCCAGGCTGCCTGGAAGACGTCCCGGCCGTCTTCGGTCCGGTCAACGATCACCAGGGAGAGGGGGATGCCGGCCAGGCGGATGGCCGTGTCCGATTCGATAAGGGCTGGAGCCTGGTCGCTGTCGATGAAGGGCTCGCCCTTCAAAAAGAAGGTCATGTCCCGGGGATCCAGCACCTGCGGGATTTTTTCCTCAGCCCGGAAGAGACCCTCGCTTTCGGTAAAGACAACGGACCGGGTCCGGCTGGTGCCGTTCTCGGAGGGCAGGAGCTGCTCTTCGAAGACAGCCCGGCCCGGCATGAGCTCCAGGCAGCGGAAGCTGGCTCTGGTCAGGTTGACGTTGTTGCGGTAATAGGTCAATAAGGCATCGGTCCGGCCCCTGAGCGCTTCTTCCTGAAGATCGCTCCTCAACTCCTGCATGGAGCTGAGAAGGCCGAAAAGAGCTGACTTGGAACCGCTGGTCAAGGCATCCAGATAGAGGATGACGTACTCATAGAGCTGGACCTGGCGGCTGATCCAGGTTTTGGAGAAGAAGGGGATCCCTGCCTTGTCGCAGGTGACGGGAACGGCAAATTTCAGTTCGCGCAAATCAGAGGTCTTGGCCTTGATCCACCAGATGGCCGCGTCCGTTGATTTGGGCGTCAGCTGCTTGTCCAACCTGGCCGCGTAGCTCCGAAAGAGGTCCGCCTCCTCCTGGGTGGCCTCCTGGAAGGAGGAGAGGGTGCCGGGCAGACAGTCAGCCAGAATGGACACGTAGCGGTAGAAATCCGACTGGGAAATCTCCGCCCGCTGGCTTGCCGGGATGGATTCCCAGATGCGGCCCCGCTGATCGGCGTGGGTGATGGCCAGGGTGATCATGCGGACCCATTCGTCTTCGCGCAGATACTTGTCGTTTTGGGGGCGGATCAGGAAGGGCAGCCCCTCGTCTGCCTGGGGCCGGTCATCTTGCTGGGGGATCAGGGAGCAGGAGGAGAGCAGGAGGGCGGCGCAGAGAATGAGAGCCGCCAGGGCAAGAAGGCGGGGACGGGGTCTGATCAATCCTTTGGTATTTTCCAGGTTTTTCAAGTTCTCGGCTCCCGGCGAAGGCTCTTACTGACCTTTCGCCCTTTTTATTCTGCCCCAAAAGGGGGCCCGGCTTCAAGCCTGGGCCGGAGTCTCCTGACCCCTGCGTGAGGCTGCCGCTTCAAAGGCGATGATGCCGCAGGCCACTGCGGCGTTGAGGGAATTGACGCGGCCGTGGAGGGGAATTGACAGATGAAAGTCACAGTGCTCGGCGACCTTCTTTGAGATGCCCTGACCCTCACTGCCGATGACCAGGGCGATCTTGCCGGAGTAGTCAGCCTCCCGGTAGTTCAGGCCGTCCCCGGCCCGGGTCCCGAAGATCCAGAAACCCGCCTCCTTGAGCATGAGGATGACGCTGGTCAGGTTGTTGACCCGGCAGACGGGAACATGCTCAATGGCACCAGCGGAAGCCTTGGCCACGGCGGCATTGAGGGGGACCGACCGCCGTTTGAGGATGACGACGGCATGGGCGCCTGCCCCATCCGCGATCCGCAGGATGGAGCCCAGGTTATGGGCATCCTGGATCTGGTCCAGAAGCAGAATGAAAGGTTCCTGGCCTCTGGCCCGGCAGTCAGCAAGGACCGTGTCCAGATCTGAATACTGGTAGGCCGCGGCCTCGACGATGATGCCCTGGTGGGCCCGGCTGGTAGCCATGGCGTCCAGGCTGGCCCGGCTGACAAACTGGACGATGGCGCCTTCCTCGCGGAGACGGCCGGCCAAAGCTGCCAATTCGCCTGTGGCCTGCTCCAGAATGAAGGCCCGGTTGATGGACCGGCCGGCGGCCAGGGCTTCAGCTACCGGATTTCGCCCTTCAATGCGGTTGGTCTCCAGCTCTTTGTCGATGTTTTTATCCATGGTTCTCTTCCGTCGGATTCCATTGGTCCAGGGCGCAGTCAATCAGGGCTGTCACCCGGCTGTTCTTTCCCTGAAGCCAGAGCCAGCCGATCAGGGCCTCGAAGGCGGTCGCCTTGCGGTAATCTGCCTGGTCCGCATGCTTGGCCATGCTTTGGGGGTGGTAATTGCGGGCCCGCCGCAGGATGACCGTCTCATTCTCCTCCAGGGGGAAGGCCTCGTCGCCCTTGAGCAGGCGGTCGGTAAAGGCTGCCTGGCCTCTGGCGCTGACAAAGCGGGTGGCGATCCTGTGCAGGGGGCCTGAGGCTGTCTGGTGCAGGCGGGAGAGCCGGGTCCGCACATAGAGTTCAAAGACGGCGTCGCCCACCCAGGCCAGGGTGGAAAGGGAGTACTCCAGAAGTTCGTTCTCAGTCAGGTGTTCTTCCCTCAGGCCCTGATCCGCCTCAATAAGTTTCATGGGAGCTTAACCCAGGGCGATGACGCGGACACCCTGGGGTGTGTCCTCGATCTTATAGCCCATGGCCTGGACCTGGTCGCGGAGGGCGTCCGCCCTGGCGAAGTCCCGGGCTTTTTTTGCATCGGTCCGTTCCTGGACCAGGGCCAGAACCTCGGCGGGTACAGTCTCCTCGGGCACATCGGCCTCAAGGCCCATGATCCGGCAGAGGTCGATGATGGTCTGGCGGGCCAGGAGCAGGGTGTCTCCGGGGACCTTGCCGGACGCTGCCGCCGTGTTGGCGGCCCGGACCAGCTCAAAGATGGCCGCGATGGCGTCCGCTGTATTGAGGTCGTCATCCATGGCCTCTTTCCAGGCGCTGCGGCAGAGGGTCGCTGCCTCCTTGAGGTCTTCATCCTCGGGACTGCCGGCCGGCAGGTCTTCTGAGGCCCCGGCGACAAAGGCCAGGTGGGCGACACTGGAGGTGATCCGCTGCCAGCTGTTGACGGCCGCGTCCAGGAGGTCGGCCGCAAAGTTGATGGGCATCCGGTAATGGGCCTGAAGGATGAAGTAGCGCAGGATGGTGTAGGGGTAGAGTTTGACCAGATCGCGTACCGTGAAGAAGTTGCCCTGGGATTTGGACATCTTCTCCTGATCGACGTTGACGAAGCCATTGTGCATCCAGTAGCGGACGAAGGGCTTGCCGGTCGCGGCCTCGCTTTGGGCGATCTCATTTTCATGGTGGGGGAAGGTCAGGTCCACGCCGCCGGCGTGGATGTCGATGGTCTCCCCCAGATTGGCCAGGCTCATGGCCGAGCACTCGATGTGCCAGCCCGGCCGGCCCTCTCCCCAGGGACTGGGCCAGGCGGGTTCATTGTCTTTCTTGAACTTCCACAAGGCAAAATCCAGGGGATTGCGTTTGTTCTCGGTGTCCGCCACCCGCTCGCTGGCCCCGGCGATCAGGTCGTCCAGCCTGTGGCCGGACAGGCGGCCGTAGGCGGGGAAGGTGTCGATGGCGAAATAGACGCCGTCGTCGCTTGCGTAGGCGTGGCCCTTGTCCATGAGCAGGTCGATCAGATGAATAATATCGTCTATGGATTCTGTTGCCCGGGGGTGAACACTGGCCCGCATGATCTTGAGGGCGTCGGCGTCTTTGTAGTACTCCCCGATCATCCGGTCTGTCAGCTCCTGGATGGTGATTCCCTCGGCATGGGCCCGGTTGATGACCTTGTCGTCAATATCGGTGAAGTTCTGCACATAGGTTACCTGGTAGCCGAGCCAGAGCAGATACCGTCTCAGGGTATCGTAGATAACAAAGGGGCGGGCATTGCCCAGATGGAAGTAATCGTAAACGGTGGGTCCGCAGACATAGATCCGGAAATGGCCCTCCTCAAGGGGTGTCAGCGTTTCCTTGGTTCTTGTCAGCGAGTTATAGACTTTCACCGCTCAGCCTCCCAGACCGGCCTTGCCGGGTAATTTTCCTAAAAGGAAACCCGAAATGCCGCACTCCCTTTTTGATACCCAGCCTTACAGCCAGGTGGGTGCCCTGCGGTGGTCTTGGAATGTCCCTCGAGAGGCCTATTCCTATTCCACTTCGACCCGGACTCCCCTTCAAAAAATGGTGGTCCAAAAACAAGAGTGCCGCGCATTTCAGGCACACTTATCATAGCACGATTGATCAGGGCCTTCAAATTGCGTACCGGCCGTCCTGTCGTACCAAACACCCTGTCAGGCGGCCGCGTGATATAGTATCATAAGGAGAAAAATGCAGCCCTTTCCGCTGCCCTTCTTTAGCGGGGCAAGGGATCCGGCTGGCATAAAGATATTTCCAAGGAGGCCCTTATGCCGTCACAGAAAGTTTCGGAAGAACAAGGTACCGTTCAGTTGGACGTCCAGGTTCCGCCGGAAGAATTTAAAGAATCCATGCTGGCTTCACACCGCAAGAATGCCCGTCATTTTCAGGTGCCTGGCTTCAGAAAAGGAAAGGCGCCCTATCCGGTCGTTGTCCGCCATTACGGCGAGGAAGTCCTTTATGATGACGCCCTGGAGTTTGCCCTGCCCAAGGCCTATGAAGCGGCCCTGGAAGAGCACGATATCCGCCCCTTTTCCGACCCCCGCTTCAATGTCAAGGAGATCGGCCGGGAAACGGGCCTGACCCTTGAGATCCGGGTGGCCCTGAAACCGGAAGTTCAGCTGGGCCCCTACGAAGGCATCGAAGCCTACCGGCCTGAGGTTGAGGTAGACGAGGCTGCTGTGGATGAGAAGATCCAGGAGGCACGCGAGCGCGTCTCCCGTCTGGTGCCTGTTACCGACCGCCCGGTCGAGGATGGGGACCAGGTCACTATTGACTACAAGGGTTTTCGCGAAGACGTGCCCTTTGAGGGCGGTGAAGCCGAGGGCTACAAGCTGGTTATCGGCTCCAAGTCCTTTATCCCCGGTTTTGAAGAGGGCCTGATCGGCCGCAGCCCGGGCCAGGAATTTGACCTGGAACTGACCTTCCCCGAGGCCTATCAGGCCGAGGAGCTGGCCGGCCAGGACGTGGTCTTCAAGGTTAAGATCCACGATATCCTGGTCAAGGAACTGCCGCCCCTGGACGATGAGTTCGTCCGCGACGTCAGCGATACCTGCGACACCCTGGAGGAGTACCGGGCCGAGCTTCGTGAGGAGCTGGTCCAGGAGAAGACCCGCCAGGCCGAGGAGGTCTTTGAGCAGAGCATCATCGACCGGCTGGTTGCCGGCTCGGAGGTCCTCATGTCCGACCTGATCGTGGAGGATGAGGTGGACCAGGCCATTGAGCGCCAGCACCGGCAGTTTTCCATGTACGGGCTCAGCTTCAATGACTTTTTGCAGTATTCAGGCCAGACCCTGGACCAATACCGGGCCAGCCAGGCCAAACGGGCCCGCAAGCTGATCGAAAGCGCCTGGGTGGTCGAGACCATCCGGGAGAAAGAGAAAGAACGCCTGGAGCAGACGGAAGAGGCCCTCAATGAGGCCATCAGTCAGGCCGCCGAGGAAGCGGGTGTCTCTGAGGAAGTATTCCGCCAGGAGCATCTGAAAACCGACCACGACCTGGAGCATTTCCGTCACGACCAGGAAAACAAGAAATTGCTTGACTGGCTGAAAGAGGTCAGTGTCGTGACCCATGTCCCCCCGGAACCCGAGGAAGAGGACGACCATGATCATGACCATGATCACGGCCACCATCACCATGATCACGACCACGACCACCATGGTCATGACCACGCCTGAGTCAGGCAGACTAAATAAGTAACCAATTTAATGGAGGCTAAGGCAAATGAATTTTTTCAATAATGATCGATTTGACCCGGCCATGATGAATCTTGTCCCCATGGTCGTTGAGCAGACGACACGCGGCGAGCGGTCCTACGACATCTTCTCCCGGCTCCTGAAGGAGCGGATTGTCATCCTGAGCGATCAGGTCAACCACGTCACGGCCAGCCTGGTCATGGCCCAGTTCCTTTTCCTGGAGGCGGAAGATCCGGAAAAGGACATCCAGTTCTACATCAACAGCCCGGGAGGGGAGATCTCCTCGGGTCTTCTGATCTACGACACCATGCAGTACATCAAGCCGGACGTGCAGACCATCTGCATGGGTATGGCGGCCAGCATGGGCGCTTTTCTGGTAGCGGCCGGGACACCGGGCAAACGCTTTGCCCTGCCCAACGCTGACCTCATGATTCACCAGCCCAGCGGCGGCGCCCAAGGCCAGGCAACGGATATCACCATCGCGGCCGAATACATTGTCCGCCTGAAAAAACGGCTCAATGAGATCCTGTCGGAGAAGACAGGCCAACCCTACGACGTGATTGAACGAGACACGGACCGCGACCGCTGGTTGAGCGCACAGGAAGCCCTTGAATACGGACTGATCGACAAGATCATGACCAAGCGCGTCTAGGCGCGCCCGTCGATTGAGGAGTTAAGCATGTCGGACAGAAAAGACCAGGATTCCTATAAGCCGCTGCATTGTTCCTTTTGCGGAAAGCCTGAGAGCCAGGTGGAGCGCCTGATTGCCGGCCCGGGCGTCTATATCTGCAATGAGTGCGTCATGCTCTGCGATGAGATGCTGGCTGAGGATCCGCTTCCGGGCAGCCGCCCCAAGGGGGATCTGGGAGTCGAGGAGATGAATCTTCTGACCCCCCAGCAGATCAAGGAAAGGCTGGATGAGTACGTCATCGGCCAGGAAGAGGCCAAGAAGACCCTGGCCGTCTCCGTCTACAACCATTACAAGCGGGTTTTCTCGGACCTGGTTGACCAGGAGGATGACGGCATTGAGCTTGCCAAAAGCAACATCATGCTCCTGGGGCCTTCGGGTTCCGGCAAGACCCTCATGGCCCAGACCCTGGCCAGGATTCTCAACGTGCCCTTTGCCATTGCTGACGCCACGGCCCTGACCGAGGCCGGCTATGTGGGTGAGGACGTGGAGAATATTCTCCTGCGCCTGATCCAGAATGCCGACTTCAATATCAGCGCGGCTGAGAAGGGCATCATCTACATCGATGAAATTGACAAGATCACCCGCCGTTCGGACAACCCTTCCATCACCCGGGACGTCAGCGGTGAGGGGGTCCAGCAGGCCCTCCTGAAGATCCTGGAGAGCACGGTGGCCAATGTCCCGCCCCAGGGCGGCAGGAAGCACCCCCACCAGGAATTCATACAAATTGACACCACCAATATCCTCTTTATCCTGGGCGGGGCCTTCGCCGGCATGGACAAGATCATCCGCGACCGGATCGGCCAGAAGTCGATCGGCTTCGGCGCCGAGATTGAAGGATCCGCCAAGATGGATGACAAGGAGCTCTTCTCCCGGCTGCTGCCGGAAGACCTGCTCCGCTTCGGCCTGATTCCTGAGTTCGTCGGCCGGGTACCTGTAGTGGTGGCCCTGGACGAACTGGATGAGGACGCCCTGGTCCAGGTCCTGCAGGAGCCCAAAAACGCCCTCCTCAAGCAGTACGAGAAACTCATGCGCTATGACGATGTCAAGCTGGTTTTCGAGCCGGAAGCCATCCGCCAGATCGCCAGGGAATCCCTCAAGCTCAAAACAGGGGCCCGGGGCCTTCGCACCATCCTGGAACGCCTCATGCTGGACGTCATGTACGAGATCCCCTCCTGCGGGGATGTCTGCCAGGTTGTCATCACCGAGGCCTGCGTGGACGGCCGGGAAAAACCCCGCCTCAAGCGCAAGAAACCGGCCGTTGACAAGAAGGCAGCCAACGCCTGACCTGGAAACTTGTCAAATTGAAAACATAAGGCAGATAAAGGCCGGCCAAGCGCCGGCCTTTTCGCTGCCTTCCCTGTCAGGCTTCAGTTTGGGTGCCTTGGAGGCCCGGAGGTGGCAGTGGAAGAGCAGGCCTGGATCCAAAAACCGATTTCCGCCTGGGCGGATGACCGGGTGGCCGGCCTTCTGGAGGCCATGCGATCGCCCTGGCTCCCCCGCTGTCTGGGACGGGATCCGTCAGACAGCTCCTTCTACCGCTGGGAGTATATCCAGGGGGAGACCCTGCGTCAGCGGGGAGCCAGGCCCCTGGAGCCCGCCCGGCTTGAGGTCTGGTTCAACCAGATTCTCCAGGGTCTGGCCCTGATCACCCTGGCGGCAGACAAGCCCTTCGCCCATCTGGATATCTCCCCCGGCAACATCATCATCACCCCCCATGATCAGGCGGTCCTGATTGATTTGGCTTCCGCCCGCTTTTTGGATGGAGAGGCTGAATCTTCCGCCACTCTGCGCTCTATGACAGCCGGCTACGCGGCACCCGAGGTTTACTTTGGCCGCCTCTGCCCCCAGACCGATCTTTACAGCCTGGCCATGAGCCTCCTTGCTGCCTTGACCGGCAGGATGGCGGCTGAGCTGGATCAGGGAGCTATAAAAAAGGCCCTGGACCGCCTGGACCGTTCTTTTGCCAAGAGGCTGGCCGCCTGTCTCCAGGAAGACCCGGAGCTTCGCGCCCCGGCCGTCCGGGGGACCCTTTACGGGAATCTTTTGCGGGAAACCGGCGGAACTTATCCGACCCTGACAGTCAAACCACAGGAAAGGGCCTCGCCCTGCCCCCACTCCCTGGAGGACTGTCCCTTCATGCGGACAGCCGACCGTATCAGACAGGGCAAAGGGGGCTCTTCCGTCACGGACCGACCCGGCTCCGTGCTACAATAAACTCCTGACAAATCAACCACGGGCCAGCGGCCCGCACCATAAGGAGTATGTGCCCATGTCTGAGGATAATCGAGCAAGCGGGAGCGTCAAGCGAAGGGAAATCAAGCCCAAGGGGGAGAGACCCCAGGGAGACCGGTCGGGTCAGGCCGGCGGCCGGCAGCCTTCCCAGGGCGCGGAGGGCAAGTCCAGGCAACCCCGGTCCGGCAAGGGGTCGGGCGGCCAAAGAAGGCGCCCGCCTCAGGAAGGGGCCAGAAAGCCTCAGTCCCAGCAGGACAAGGACCGCGGCCAGGCCGCGGCCAAGCCTCAGGCCAAACCCCAGGCCAGACCCGAAACACCGGCAGCTGCCGAACGGACCCAGGGTGCACCTTCCCAGAGCAGAAAGAAATCCGGCCGTAACAGGCGCGGCCCCAAGCGCTTCCCCAAGGATCAGGATCAGGCCTTCCGCGGTGAGGAAACAGTCGAAGACGTAGTCCGCGATATCCGCCGCATCGAGAAAGACATCCAGATCGACCTGGACAGCATCCGCAACCAGAAGCTGGACCTGTAAAAACGACGGCCTCCCGGAGGTGGCTTCAATGGACGCCATGGACAAGGACAGACAGGAGGCAAGGCCGCTTGTGTCCGCTCTGACCCAGCTCAAGGGCCGCGTATCCTTTCACATGCCCGGCCATCGGCGGGGGCTGGACCTGCCCGAATCCCCCGACGGCTGTCTCAGCTTTCTGGATACCACCGAGCTGGAAAGATCGGGGGATCTGGCCGCACCTGACGGCCATGTCCAGGAGGCCTACCGCCTGGCTTCGGACTTTTTCGGCGCAGGCCAAAGCTGGATTATCACCAGCGGCACCACAACTTCCATCCACATCATGCTGGCCTCTCTTTTGCGTGAGGGAGACCAGATCATCATGCCCAGGGCCGTCCATATGGCGGCTGTCCACGCCGTGGCTGTCCTGGGCCTGGAGCCCCTTTTCCCGAAGCCCGAAGAGGGGAGCTCTTTTGAAGACGGCCAGCCCACAGCGGAGGCCTTCATCCGGGCCATCCGCCAATACCCCGGGGCCAAGGCCTGTTATGTCACCTGCCCCGATTATTTTGGGCGGACCCTGGATCTGGCCGCGGTCGCAAGAGAAGCCCAGGCCGCCGGCTTGGCCCTTCTGGTCGATGAAGCCCATGGCGCCCATTATGCGGCGGCACCGGACCTCCTGCCTCCGACAGCACTGAGTCAGGGGGCAGCCATGGTCTGCCAGAGCGCCCACAAGACCCTTCCCGCCCTGACGCCCGCTTCTTTTCTCCACCTGTCCCGGGAAGCCATGGACCGGGGCCTGGTCGACCCAGACCGGGTAGCGGCCATGGTCTCTGTCTTTCAGACATCCAGCCCCTCCTTTTTGATTGCCGCCAGCGCCGACGCGGCCCGTTCCGCGGCAGCTGTCCGGGGCCGTCAGGCCATGGAGGAGTTGACAGACAGAAACCGCTGGCTTTGTGACCAGCTGCCTCCCTTCTATCAGAGGCTTCTGCCCCCCGGCGCCGACCCTTCCCGCCTGGTCCTGGACTATTCAGCCTCCGGCCGGGACCGCCGCTTCCTTGGCCGCCATCTTGACGGGGCAGGCATTGACGCCGAGCTGATTGATTGGACCCGGGCCGTCTTCATCGCCGGCTTCGATCAACCGGAAGAGGATTATCAGAGGCTGCTGGAGGCCCTTTGCTCCCTGGAACCCCAGGCGGATACCGATCTTTTTGAAGAGACAAGAGCCAGGAACCGCACCCTGTCAGCGGAAAGGGACCGCCTCCTGTCGCAGGCTGCCGCCTTTGCCATAGCCCCAAGGCAGACGCTCTTTGGCAGGCAAACCATACAAAAGCTTGCCCGCCAGGCCCTGGTCCCTTATCCGCCCGGCCTTCCCATCCTCTGGCCCGGTGAGGTCATCCAGGAAGACCACAGGCATTTCCTCCGGGAACTGGAGGCTGAAGGTATCGTCATCCGTGGTATTTCGTCGCTTTTGTCCGGCGGGCTCTCCTGAGGATATGCTAAAATTGAGGCGGACCTGCCGGCAGAGGCAGGCGGAAAAGGGAGAGGAGCGGACGCCTTGTCCAGGGGGAAACTGATCACATTTGAGGGCATCGACGGATCGGGCAAGACGACCCAGATCGCTTATCTTGCCGATTTCATCCGCTCGCTGGGCCTGGAAGTTCTCCTCCTTCGGGAACCCGGGGGGACCAGGATCGGCGAGGCCGTCCGGGAGGTTCTCCTGGATATGAAGCACGAGGCCATGACGCCCGAAACGGAGCTCTTTCTCTTCGAGGCCGCCCGGGCCCAGCTGGTCCGCCAGGTGGTCCGACCGGCACTGGAGGAGGGCAAGTGGGTCATCAGCGACCGCTTCCACGACTCCTCCGTGGCCTATCAGGGCTATGGGCGGGGCCTGCCCCTTGAACTGGTTCATTCACTCAACCGTCTGGCTATTGGCGATACACTGCCGGATTTGACCATCTTGCTGGAGCTGGGACAGGGAACGCGCGCCGAGAGGCTGGGCAAGCGGCACGGAGCCGGGGCGGGTGACCGGATTGACCTGGAACCGGACACTTTCAAGGAGCGGGTCTGCGCCGGCTTCCGGGAGCTGGCCGATCAGGAACCCAGACGCTTTATCCGGATCCAGTCCCAGGACCGGAAAGAAGATACAGCGGAACTGATTCGCGAACAAGTTAGGAGAATCTTGCTATGAAACTGATCTTTGCCATTGTGAGCGACGATGACTCCCCGCGGCTGATGGCTGAAGTCAACCGGGCGGGTTACCGCGTCACCAAATTGCACTCAACGGGGGGCTTTCTCAGGTCCGGTAATACGACCCTGATGACAGTCGTCGAAGACAAGGAGCAAGATGAGGTGATCTCCATCATCCGCAAAAACTCCAAGAGCCGCAAGGCGGCCATCAACGCCAGCATCCCCCCCTCCAACATGGGCGCTTCCTATGTGCCCTATCCAGTTGAGGTCAACATCGGAGGCGCCACGGTTTTCGTCGTTCCCGTCGAGCATTTCGAGAAGTTCTGAGACGCCCGCTTGTGGATCAAACGAAAGATCAAGCAGAGCGGGAACTGTCTTTCTCGTCCATTGCCGCTTCCAGTCAGCTGAAGGACCAGCTGGCCCGCGCCGTAAGCGGCAACGACGCGCCCCTGCTCCTGGTCGGCCAGGAGGGTGCCGGTAAGGATTTCATCGGCCGTCGTCTGGCCGCGGCCCTTCTCTGTCAGGAGCCCGATCCTGTGACCGGCGCCTGCGGACGCTGCCCTTCCTGCCGGCTCTTTACCCGGGGTTCCCATGTGGATCTGATTGAAGTAGCCCCGGCCGAGGACAAGACCTCCATTCCCGTGGCCGATGTCCGGGCCCTGGTGGCGGCCACTCTCCCCATCTACCCCCAGCTGAGCGCCAGGAAGGTCTACCTGATCCGGGCGCCCAAGGCGGACAGCCTCAACGAAGCCGGACAGAACGCCCTTTTGAAGCCCATGGAGGAACATCCGCCCTTTGTCCGCTTTATCCTGCTGACCGAAGAGGTCGACCAGCTGCTTCCCACCATCCGCTCCCGCTCCCGCATGATCCGGATCGGGCGAAGAAGCCAGGAGGAAATTTTGCAGATCCTGGCCCAGGCCGGTTTCCAGGGACAGGGCGCCTCTCTTGCCGCCAATTACGCGGACGGTCTGCCGGGTCAGGCCTTGGCTCTGGCGGGGGACAGCGACTTTCGCCGCCTGCGCGACCAGGTTCTGGACCTGCTCCTTGAGATTCCTGCCGCCAGCCGCACCCAATGTCTGACGGACTATTTGAACTTCTTTCGTGAGGAGAAAAAGCAGATCGCCCTTATCCTCCGCCTGACAGAATCATTCCTTCGGGACCTTCTCATCCTGCAAAGGCAGATTCCGGAGACCAGGCTGATCAATTCGGACCTGGAGGAGGCCCTGGCCAAAATCAGCCGGGCACCCAAGGCGCCGGATCCCGCTCAGGCAGCCGAGATCGTCCGGCAGACGGGCAGGGCACTCAAGGCCAACGCCAACTTTGACCACACGGTGGCCAGGATGCTCCTGGCCCTTCGCGCCAATCTGGGCGGTCACAGGGAAGAAAGCGCCCATTACCAGGCCCGGGAATCCTTTTTGTAAGAGCAGGGGTCAAAAGGCTATAATGGGTTAACCGAGATCAGACGTCCCATGAAGATAGAAATTGGATCAATCAAGTGAATAATAAAGACAAACCGATCGACCCGGCCCAGGAGGCCGGGGACGCGATCAATAATCAGGAATGGAATGATGACGCCGGCGGGATCCCTGTTTGCGCCATCCGTGACGACCGTGAAGATGCGGAAGACCAGGTGCCGACCGGTCAGGAGGGGGATTTTGTCCTTCTGGTGGGGGTCCGCCTCCACGGCCGCGGCAAGGTCTACCATTTCTCCCCCAATGACCTCAGCATCCGGCGCGGCGACTACGTCATCGTCGAAACCGCCCAGGGCCTTGAGATGGGGATCGCGGCGGACTATCCCCAGAACCTTCCCAAGAGCGTGGTCAGGCCGCCCCTGAAAAAGGTGCTCCGCCTGGCCTCCAACGATGACCTCATGCATTACGAGGAGAACAATCTGCGGGAGAAGGAAGCCCTGGTCACGGCCAGGGAGCGGGTGGAGGCCTACGGCCTGGACATGTCCCTGGTGGGTGTTGAATACCGCTTCGACAACCGCAAGATCACCTTCTTCTTCACCTCCGAGGGCCGGGTGGACTTCCGCGAACTGGTCCGCGACCTGGCTTCCATTTTCAAGACCCGGATCGAACTGCGCCAGATCGGGGTCCGCGATGAGGCCTGCATGGTCGGCGGCCTGGGCATCTGCGGCAGGGAACTCTGCTGCAGCTCCTTCCTTAACGAATTCCGGCCGGTCTCCATCCGCATGGCCAAGGACCAGAACCTGTCCATGAATCCGGCCAAGATCTCCGGGACCTGCGGCCGCCTGCTCTGCTGCCTCAACTACGAGCACCACGTCTATGTGGATGCCCGTAAGCGGATGCCGTCGCGCAATGCCCGGGTCATGACACCTAACGGCCGGGGAGTGGTCGAACAGGTGGACCTTTTGAAGGAAATGGTCACCGTCCGCCTGGAAGAGGACAAGGAAGAGGCGAGGACCAGTTATCACCTGTCGGACCTCAAGATCCTCTAGGAGAGCGAAAGCGCTTCTCCAGCCTTGAAGACCGCCCCTTTTATGCTATGATCTTTGGGAGACTTTATTGGGGGACGGCTCCCGCCTGTTCCCGTCACAAGGAGGAAGACTATGCCGCATATCATTGACGGTGAAGAATGCATCAGCTGTGGAGCCTGTGCCGAAGTTTGTCCCACGGAAGCGATTTCGCCCGGCGAATCCTTCTACATCATCGACGCTGAACTCTGCATTGACTGCGGAGCCTGTGTCGAAGTTTGCCCGACCGACTGTATTTCCGAAGAGTAAGCCGGGAAAGCCGACAAGAAAAAACAGGCCGCCTGCATCGGGTGGCCTCTTTTTTCTATTCAATCTTTTGAATCGAGGGAGCAGCCATGAGAAATTTCGTATTCCATAACCCCACCCGTGTACTCTTTGGCCAGGATAAGCTGGACCAGCTGGCCCAGGAACTGGCCCCCTTCGGCCCCAGGATTCTTCTGGTCTACGGGACCGGGAGCATCAAGCGATCCGGCCTCTACGGCCGTGTCATGGAGAGCCTTGCGGCTGCTGGCAAGACGGTCTTTGAGCTTGCGGGCGTCATGCCCAATCCGCGGACCGAGAAGGTCTATGAGGGGATTGAGATCTGCCGCAAGGAGGAGATCGACCTGATCCTGGCCGTGGGCGGCGGCAGCGTTCTGGACTGTTCCAAGGCCATCGCCGCGGGGACTTTTCACCCGGGCGACTTCTGGCAGGACCTCTATCTGGGCGGCCAGTGCCTGACCCGGGCCGTGCCCCTGGCCAGTATTCTGACCATGCCGGCCACAGGGAGTGAGATGAACAGCGGAGCCGTCATCAGCGACTGGGAGGGCAACTGCAAGCGCGGCTATGGGGATCCCCTGCTTTTCCCCCGCTTTTCCATCCTGGACCCCACTCTGACCCTGACCATGCCAAGGGAGCAGGTAGTCTACGGGGCAGTCGACATGTTCTCCCATATCTTTGAGCAGTATTTCTCGCCTCCTGACGATGACAGCCTGTCCGACGAGCTGGCCGAGGCTGTCCTCCGCAATATCAGGACCAACCTGGACCGGTCCCTGGAGGATCTGAACGACTACCAGGCCCGCTCCAACCTCATGTGGTGCGCCACCATGGCCTTGAACGGCCTCCTGCGCCTGGGCAAGGATCAGGACTGGCAATCCCACCAGATCGAACATTCCCTGTCGGCCTGGTACGACATCCCCCACGGGGCCGGCCTGGCCATCATCCATCCCAATCTGCTCTATTACATAAGGAAAGAGGCGGAGCAGAAACTGGCCCGCTACGCCGTCCGGGTCTGGGATATTGACCCCAAGGGCAAGAGCCAGGAAGAGCTGGCCCTTCTGGGCATCCGGGCCACCCGCGATTACTTCAATGCCATCGGGGCCCCGGCCACCTTGAAGGATGTGGGGATTCCGGCCTCGGCTATAGAGGATCTGGCCGACACTACCAACCTGATCGCCAGCGGCTACCGGCCCCTGGACCGTCAGGATGTGCTCGAGATCCTGAAACTGTCCCTCTGATGGACAGGGGGACGGATCTTCCGGGAGGGGACCGCCCCTGGCCGCAAGAGGAAGGCGGGGTGCTCTATCTGGTCGCCACGCCCCTGGGCAATCCGGGCGACTTGAGCCCCCGGGCTTCGGAGGTCCTGGAGTCGGTCGATTACATCGCGGCCGAGGACACCCGGCGGGCAGCCCGGCTTTTGTCCTCCCTGGGTATCGGCAACCGCCTGCTCAGCTACTATGAACAGAATAAAGAGGGCCGCCATGAGCAGCTGCTCTCTGATCTCAAGGCCGGCCGCTCCATCGCGGTCATCTCGGATGCCGGCATGCCGGCCATCTCCGACCCCGGCCAGGCTCTGGTCAGCCTGGCGGTGGAGCAGGGGATCCGGGTCTCGGTCATCCCCGGCCCCTCGGCCTTTGTTTCGGCGGTCGCGGCCTCGGGCTTTGACAGCAGCCGCTTTGTCTATGAAGGCTTTCTGCCGGTCAAGGGCAGGGAGCGCAAGGACCGCCTGCAGGCCATGGCGGAGGAGGGGCGGACCCTGGTCTTCTATGAGGCCCCCCACCGGATCCGCAAGACCCTGGAGGATTTAAGGGAAACCGGCCTTGGCAGCCGCCGCCTCCTGGCCGCCCGGGAGATGACCAAACGCTACGAGGAATACCTGCACCTGACCGTGGATGAGGCTGTCCAACACTACCAGGCGGTCGAACCCCGGGGCGAGTTTACCCTGGTCCTTGAGGGACTTGACGCCTGGCGGATCAGGACCGGCTGGGACGGGGAGGCGGCCTGGGCCGACACCGACCTCAGGGATCTTCTGCAGGAAGCCCTGGATCAGGGCCTGGGGGTGCGCCAGGCCAGCCAGGAACTTTCCACAAGGACGGGTATCAGCCGCAGGCGGCTCTACCAGCTGGCCCTGGACTTGGAGCGGGAGGATGACCCGGACCAGTGACTTGGCCGGTATTTGCGCTATCATTAAAGGGTTATAAGAAATTTGCGCCTTGACAGGGAGAGTTTTATGCCTCAGAAGACCTATTACATTACGACACCCATTTATTACCCCAGCGGCCAGCTTCACATCGGCCATTCCTATACCACGGTGGCGGCCGACGCCATGGCCCGTTACAAGCGGCTTAGGGGTTACGATGTCTTCTTTCTGACAGGCATGGATGAGCACGGCCAGAAGATCCAGCGGACGGCCGAGAAGGCCGGGGTGACCCCCCAGGCTTTCGTAGATGGCATGGCTGTGGATATCAAGGCCCTCTGGGAGCTTCTGAATGTCCGCTACGACGGCTTCATCCGGACCACCGACGCCCATCACGTCCAGGCGGTCCAGACCATCATGCAGGACCTCAAGGACAAGGGCGATATCTACAAGGGCTGCTATGAAGGGCTTTACTGCACGCCCTGCGAGGCCTTCTGGACGCCCAGCCAGGCCCCGGACGGCCGCTGCCCTGACTGCGGAGGCCCTCTGGAAGCTACGGAGGAGCCCTGCTACTTTTTCCGCCTGTCCAAGTACCAGGACAAACTCATGGAGCTCTTTACCCGGGAGGATCCCTTTGTCCTGCCGGCTTCGCGGGCCAATGAGATGATCAACAACTTCCTGAAACCGGGCCTGGGCGATGTGGCCGTGACCCGGACCAGCTTTGACTGGGGCGTCCATGTGCCCTTTGACCCCGACCACGTGGTCTATGTCTGGATTGACGCTTTGTCAAATTACATTACGGCCCTGGGCTACCCCGACCAGCCGGAGCTCCTGGAGCGTTACTGGCCTGCCGATGTCCACCTGATCGGCAAGGAGATCATGCGCTTCCACTCCCTGATCTGGCCGGCTCTGCTCATGGCTCTTGACCTGCCCATCCCTCGCCGGATCTTCGGCCACGGCTGGCTCCTGCTCAAGGAAGGCAAGATGTCCAAGTCCAAGGGCAATGTGGTGGACCCGGTTATCCTGGTCGACAAGTACGGGGTGGACGCTATCCGCTACTTCCTTCTTCGGGAGGTCCCCTTCGGCGCCGACGGTGTCTTCTCCAACCAGGCCCTGATCGAGCGGATCAACAGTGACCTGGCCAACGACCTGGGCAACCTTTTGAGCCGGACGGCCGCCATGATGGTCAAGACCTTCCCGGAGGGTTTGCCGGAGGAGCGGGTCACCCAAGCGGTGGACCTGGAGCTGGATGACCTGGCTGACAAGACCCTGACCCTGGTGGAAGAACACATGGAAGATCTGGAGTTCAGCCTGTCCCTGGAGGCCATCTGGGCCCAGATCGGCCGCTGCAATAAATACATCGACGTCACCATGCCCTGGGTTCTGGCCAAGGATGAGGCCGACCACCCGCGGCTGGCGGCTGTCCTCTACACCCTGGCTGACAACCTGCGCCGTATCGCCGTCATGATCTCACCCTTCATGCCGCAGACGCCGGCCCTTATCCGCCAGCAGCTGGCCATACCGGAGCTGGATCCCCAAAGCGGGATCGACCATACGGCCTGGGAATCCGCCTCCCAAAGGGGCCTTTACCGATCCACGGATCAGGTCCGCAAGGGCGCGGCCATCTTTCCCCGGATCGACGTGGACAAGGAGTTGGCGGCCCTGGAAGAACTCCTGCCATGACCTTTTGGTTTGACACCCATTCGCATATCCAGGATCCCATCTTCCAAGAGGATTTCCAGGAGGTTCTGGAGAGGGCGAAAAACCAGGGCGTGACCCGTATCCTCCTGGCCGCTTCCGGTGAGGAAGATGCCAGGCAAGCCTGTCAACTTGCCCTGGAGCACCCCATGCTCTATGTGGCCCTGGGGGTCCACCCCCATGAGGCTTCAAGCTGGGATCCGGAAACCGGTGACCGCCTCAAAACTCTGACAGAGGAAGTCAACCGCCAGGCCCGGGAGTCAGGCCGCGACCCAATTGTGGTGGCCATTGGGGAGATCGGTCTGGACTTCTACTACGACTTTTCACCCAGGGAGATCCAGCACCAGGTCTTTCGGACCCAACTTGAACTGGCCCATGAACTGGACCTGCCCCTGGTCATCCACATGCGGGAGGCTACGGCGGCCACGCTGGAAGCCCTGAACCTGGCTCACCAGGACGGCCTCCTGTCTGAAGACCATCCGCCCGGGGTCATCCACTGCTACTCGGGCAGCGCCGAGACCCTGCCTGCCCTCCTGAAACTGGGTTTCATGATCGGCTTTGACGGCCCCATCACTTTCAAGAATGCCAAGAAGCCCCTGGAGGCCCTGGCCGCTGTCCCGCATGACCGCCTGGTCCTGGAGACGGATGCCCCCTGGCTGACGCCGACCCCCTACCGGGGCAAGCGCAATGAACCTTCCTATCTGCCTATCATCGGACAAAAAGCAGCTGAGATCCTGGGCCTCAGCCCCGAGGAAACAGCTGCCCTGACAACTGACAACGCCAAGCGCCTCTTTCGCATCGACTGAACCCCCCACTCCCTCTACCAAAATGACCTGACAGGGTGGCCCCTGTCACGCTCATCCAGACCAAGCCGGCCAAGCCCTCCTTTAAGGTCAAATCTCAAGGAGGGCAGCCATGGGGAAAAAAAGACACAAATCAAAGACCAAGACAAGATGGACCAAGACACTGGTCATTGGAGGCCTGCTCCTTTTAGCCTTAGGCCTCTTTTTCACACCAAACCGCAAGACCCGGGTCCTGGCCTATACGGCGGCAGAAAGAACTCAGCTGCAGGCGGAGGATATCCAGGTCTCCCGGCCCCGTCTGCTCCTTTCGGCAGCGGCCCACATCAATAGGGCCAACCAGACAGGCTACGGTTACAACCGGGTTTTGAACGGGACTTCCTATCAGCCCCTGAACACCTCCAACCAGGGCTTCTGCTGTGTGGACCTGGCCACCCACACTCTCTATACGGCTACCGCTTCAAAGATCAACGAAAATTACCACACCATCACCGAAACCCTGGCCACACCCCACCTTTACAGCGCCAGCAACGGCCTGGTCTTCAATACACAGACTGTTTCAACCTTGAAAGCCCAGCTCCAGGCCCTGCCGGCCCTCTATACCTCCCTGGGCGCCTCCGTAGACCCCGCCTCCCTGAAGCTGGGTGACTTGGTCCTCATGGGGGACAAGAACAGCAGCATCTTGAACCATTGCGTCCTGGTTATGGGTAAGATCACAGCCCAGGAGAACAGCCAGCTCCAGATTCCAGCTTTCAATCCGGCTACTTCCTACTTCATTAACATGAGCTCAGCCACGGGCGCTACCTGGCAGAGCACCGACCGCCTCAACAAGGCCTGGAATTCAGGGGACCCCAACAAGGGCTACTTCATCAAGGCCGTCTTCAGACCCCGCTTCGCCATCCGGGACCAGGACCTGGGAGGTCTGGCTTTCAGGAAGACAGATGACCAGGGAGGAGGGTTAATAGGCGCTATCTTCTCCCTCCAACACCCCGACGGCAGCCAGGAGATCATCTCCATGACCTCTCCCGACTATGAGTCGGGCAAGACCTTGAAACCCGGCACCTACACCCTGACCGAGGTCCAGGCGCCGCCTGGCTACCAGTGCGATCAGGAGCCAAAGACCCTCATAATCCAGATGGATACCATCAACCGGCTTTATCAAACAAATCCCTTGATCAACCAGCCCAAGGCTGTCCCCATCCAAATCATCAAGCAGGACCAAAAGACCGGTCAAAGGATCCAGGGAGCCATCTTCGAGATTTCAAAGGATCCGACCTTTCCGCAGGATATGACCGAAAGCCTGAAGACCGGCCCTGACGGAACAGCAATCTCACAGGCCTTGTTAATCGGACCCCAGGAAAGAATCTTCCTGAGAGAAACCTATACCCCTCCCCCTTACATCCGGGACCCGGAGATCAGGATCATAGACTACCAGGTAGGAGGCACCTCCCTGATCATTGAGAACTGTCAGGCCCAAGGACAGATTCAGGTCATCAAGCGGGACTCCAGAGACCAAAGACCGGTCCCTGGAGCAAGGTTTGAACTTCGTTCACCTGAAGGAAACACTCTTGCATCCGGCCAGACGGATACGCAAGGAAGACTGACCTTCAGCCAGCTGCCTTTAGGAGTCTATACAATCCAGGAGGTTGAAGCACCGCAAGGTTACAAGCCCAATCCAACCATCCATGAGGTCCGCCTGATCTACCAGGATATGGAGACTCCCATCATTGAATCCACTCTCCCCATTCAGAACGACCCCGCCACAGGCCGTATCCGCCTGCTCAAGCTGGCAGAGGACAACACACAAGCCTTATCCGGAGCTCTCTTCCAGATCCTGGACCCGGAGGGTCAGCCGGCCAGAGACGCCAACGGCAGCCAGATCCCCATCCTTGAAACAGACGGGCAGGGGACAATTCTGACACCTGAACTTCGCATGGGTCTTTACCATATCCGGGAGATCCAGGCCCCGGAAGGTTTCCATCCTTCAACACAAGACCGGATAGTCCAGCTTGACCAGGACGGAGCCCTGCTGGAGGTGACCCTGACCAACGAACGGATCCGGATCGGAGTCCTGGTCAGAAAGTTTGACCGACTGACGGGTCTGCCCCTGGCGGGCGCTCTCTTTCAGATAGTCTCCCAGGACGGCCAGCCTCTTTTTGAGGAAGGCTTCATGACGGATGAGGAGGGTCAGGCCCTGGCCCCTGAACCACTGCCTTTCGGTTCCTATCGTCTGGTTGAGATCTGCCCTCCGCTGGGCTACACCTCAGGTCCGGATCAAGACTTTGAGATTCCCGGACAAGCAGAACTCTTTCAAAGACAAAGGAGCACCCCCACACTGGAACTCCGGGCAGACAACAGCCCGGTTCTGCTTGAGATTCAAAAAAGAAGCCAATTAACATTAGACAGCCTCCCCGGCGCCCACCTGCAGCTGCTCCAGCAGAATACGGGCCAGCTTGTGGATGAATGGGTTTCAGACAAACTGCCTCACACCTTAAGCCATCTGCCCATCGGCAGCTCCTATATCCTGCGTGAGACCAAGGCCCCGCAGGGTTACAGGATGAGTCCGGATCTCCTCTTTACCGTCCAGGATACGGAGGAGGTCCAAACCATCCAGCTGTTTAATGAGCTGACGGAGATACTCCTTCAAAAAATTGACGCACGAACGGGCAAAGCCCTGGCTGGCGCTATCTTCGAGATCCAGAACCGGGAGGGGGATGCCCTGCCTTTCTACCTGAACCATGAGGGAAACTGGATCTTTGCCCCTCTCCTTCACAAGGCAGGCCAGATACGGATTCAGGTGGACCAGGAGGGTCAGGCCCATCTCCAGGGCCTCCCGGAAGGCACCTATAACCTGGTGGAGATCACAGCACCCAAGGGCTATGAACCCCTATCCCAAAGCTTTGAGATCAAGGTGGATTCCCGTCAAAGCGCCTGTCAATCCTATGACATCCCTAATCAGGCTTTGAGGGCTCCTGCGACGGGCCAAAAACTTGACTCCAGTTACTTGCTGGGACTGCTGCTGGTCACGGCTTCCGGCCTTGTGCTGCTCCTGCTGACCATGAGAAGAAAGAGAAAGAAGGCCCGACACCCTAGCCAGCCAGGAGGCTCCCGATATGGATGACCCCTGCGGCTGCCAGATAGACCAGGACGCCGGCGCAGATGACTCCGGCCATGGTGGCGATGACGCTGCGCTTGAAGTCCATGTCCAGGATGCTGGAGGCCAGGATTCCGGTCCAGGCGCCGGTTCCCGGCAGGGGAATGGCGACGAAGAGGAAGAGGGCCAGGTAGAGGCCACGGCCTGTTTTTTCAAGAAGCTTCTGGCCTGCCGATTCCCCCCGCTTCAAGAGGAAGGAGAAGAGCCAACCGGTTAAGAGCTTGTCCTGACCCCAGGTCAGGACCTTGCGGGCCAGGTAGTAGATGAAGGGGACGGGCAGCATGTTGCCAAGAAGACCCACTAAGAGAGCCGGCAGCAGGGGAACGGACTGGGCGTTGGCGTAGAGGACGGCGCCCCGGATCTCGATGATGGGGAGCATGGAGATAAAGAAGATCCAAAAGTATTTTTTAATCACTTAGTTGGTCCCAAATCTTTGTAGTAGTGCAGGAGGAGAAAACAAGCTGCTTCCACCGCCAGCCCATCTAATATACAATATTGCAATGGCAAGAAGGACGGCTGAGAGGCAAAGGGACGCTATGAAGCAAAGGGAAGGCCGCAAGGCATCCAGAGTTCTGGGAGCCGCCATTGGTGTTCAGTTCTTCTCGGGCATCCTCTATGTATGGAGCATTTTCAAGGATCACCTGATCGCCCGCTACCAGTGGACGGACGCTGAGGCCACCATCCCCTATACCATCGCCAATATTGTCTTCGCCCTGTCCATGTTCATGGCGGGCCTGATTCTTCCCAAAACCAGCGCACGCCTCATGATCACCGTGGGTACAGGCATGCTGGGCCTTGGTCTGGTCCTCTCGGCCTTTGCCATCACCCCCTGGATGTGGGTCATCACCATGGGCTTTATTGTCAGTGCCGGCATCGGCATTAACAATCTGGTGGCAACCCCCGCAGCCATCTGCTGGTATCCTCCCTCCAAAAGAGGCTCTATCATCGGCCTGGTTGTAGCCGGCGTCGCCATAGCCCCGGTCATGTATTCACCTCTTACTTCTTTCTTGTTTAAGACCGTAGGCCTGACCTGGGGATCCATTGTTTTGGGATTGCTGGTCTTCCTGATCCCCCTTCCCCTGGCCCAGCTGATCGCTAGCCCGCCGGATGATTTTATTCCAGCTGGCACATCAACAGATAAGGCCGCGGACTCATCAAACACCGAAGTCAGCTGCCGGCAGATGATCCGAAAACCGGAATTCTACAAACTCTTTGTCATGTTCGCCTTTTCGGCCTCGGCAGGCCTTATCCTGTTCGGCCACCTGACCCGGATTGTCCGCCTGCAGGCCAACTGGGAGGGAGGATTCTTCCTCCTCATGCTCCTGGCTGTCTTTAATGCCGCCGGCCGTTTCATGGGAGGGGCCGCCTCGGACCGCATGGGCAATGCCGCCCTTCTCCGCCTGGTTTTCCTGAGCCAGGCTATCAATTTCGCCCTCTTTGGCTTCCACCGATCACCCTGGACCCTGGGCCTTGGCGTCGCCATAGCCGGTATATGTTATGGCGCCATTCTGTCTGTCTTCCCGGTCCTGACCGCTGACTACTTCGGCACCAAACACCTGGGCGCCAACTACGGCCTCATGTTCCTTGCCTGGGGCATCGGCGGTGTCCTGGGTCCCCAGATCGCCGGCAGTGTCTTCGATGCGACCGGAAGCTACCAGAAGGCCTACTGGCTGGCTGTCGCCCTTCTGATAGCAGCTTCACTGGTCACCTTCACCCTCAAGGAGAAGAAGTCCGCCACCTAAAACCATCCATGGGAGAGGAGCAAGATGGATTTTCAAACCCGCCTCAATCAACTGAAAGAGCAAGGCATAGGCGGCTGCTCCCAGGTCATGGCCAAGCTGGGCCTTGAACTGACTTCCCAGGAGAGCCCTGACCTGATCCGGGCCATGTCCGGCCTGACAGGCGGCATGGGAGGCTCCGGCAGCGCCTGCGGTGTCCTGACCGGAGGGGCCGCTGTTCTGGGTTACTATGCGGGCAGGGGACAGAATAACGAAATTCCTCACCCCCAATACAAAGAAATGATCCGTGACTATGTTGACTGGTTTGTCCGTGCCTACGGCTCCGACCGCTGCTATGACATTATCCAGGGGGATAAGGACTATGGAAGCAGGGTCTGCCCGGGCATCATGGAGGCGGGTTTCAATAAAGTCAGGGAACTTCTGGAGACCTACGGAATTCTAGACCAGTAAGCGATTGACCGCACAAATTCTTTTCTGAAAGCAGAATCTGCCTCAAATCTCCCCTATCTGCACCATTTGGTATAGAATGAGGTAGATAAAAGTTATTTGAGGGAGATAAGTCATGCACCTTTTTGATTACCAGGACAAACCGGCTGCCTATCTGACACCGCCAATCGTGCGCCTCATTTCGGATATCCGTGAACACAAGGGCCGGCAGGATCTCTTTGCTGAAGCTCATGCAGATGAATTGAAGGCGCTCCTTCAGGATGCCAGGATTCAGAGTATTTCATCCTCCAACCGGATAGAGGGCATCGCAACCTCGGATAAGCGTATGAGGGAGCTTGTCCTTGATAATGCTCAGCCCCGCAACAGGCCGGAGGAAGAGATTGCCGGCTATCGGGAGGTGCTGGCCCTGATCCATGAGAACTACGAACATATTCCCATTCGCCCTGGAACCATTCTGCAGCTGCATCGGGATCTCTATTCCTATTCCCCTTCTTCCATTGGAGGGTCCTATAAGAAAACAGACAACGTGATTGGTGAAGAGGATGAGAAAGGGCAGTTGCACGTCCGCTTTCAACCAAGCCCAGCCCATCTGACAGCTGACCACATGGAATCCCTCTGCAATGCCTATAACCATGCCCTGGAAGCCAGCCAGCATGACCCCTTGATTCTGACAGCACTTTTTCTTCTGGATTTCCTTTGCATTCACCCCTTCACTGACGGCAACGGCCGCATGAGCCGTCTTCTCACCCTGCTCATGCTTTACCAGTCAGGTTATTGGGTGGGCAAGTACATCAGCCTCGAGAGGCTGACCGAAAAAACAAAAGAGTCCTACTACGACGCCTTACAGGCGTCATCCTTGCACTGGCAGGAAAACACGAACACCTACGAACCCTTCCTGCGTTATCTCCTGGGTATCCTGATCAAAGCCTACAATGACTTTGAGAACCGGGTGGAGCATCTGATCCACAGGAAGGGAAGCAAGGCAGATAGAGTAAAAGCGGTCATCGACCGTACTTTGGGCGCTATCAGCAAGCGGGAGATTCTTGACCAATGTCCTGATATCAGTCAATCGACCGTTGAGCGAGCCTTGGCCAACCTGGTCAAGGAGGGCTACATAAGCAAGGTCAGTGCCGGCCCTGCCACGGCTTACGTCAAGGTGGGGGAAGATCAGGTCTGATCCGGTTGGTTCAGCCTGTCCCCCGCATAATATTCCAATAGTTCCAAAGCGACTGCGCAGGTGCCCCGGACCCCGACCTCCAGGGCATCCTCATCGATATCAAAGACCGGATTATGAAAGGGGGCGTTCAGAGTTCCCTTGTCGGCCTTGCCCGTGCCCAAAAAAGCGAAAGTTGTCGGGCAGAGCTCCTCGTAGTAAGCAAAGGTTTCACTGGCTGTCAGAGGACGGCCCTCAACCAGGCGGATGCCTGCTCCACTCACAGCCTTGCGGGCCAGATCGGTGACAAGAGGGTCATTGAAGGTAGGTTTTCTGTGGACCAGGCCTATAAAGGAATAGCGGCATCCGAACATACTGGATACACTCTCGACGATCCGGCGGATGGACACATCCATCTGCTGGCCGACTTCTTCATCAAAATAGCGGCTGGATCCGGCGAAGTGCGCCTTATCCGCAATAGCGTTGAAGGCATCGCCGCTTTGAAAGGTCCCGATCGATAAGACAGCGGAGGCATCAGGGGCGATATCGCGGGCGGTGACATTGCTCAAGGCAGTTACCATGTTGGCTGCGCACAAGAGGGCATCTTTTGCCAGGTGGGGTGTGCTGCCGTGGCCGCTCTCTCCGTAAACTTCTACCTCCAGGTAGATGCCCCCCGCCAGGCTGGGCCCGGAGAGCAGGGAGATGGTGCCCGTTTCGATAAAGGAATTGACATGAAGGCCCCATCCGGTCGAGGGGTTATAGGGTTTCAAAGCTTCGATCATGGGTTTGACGCCGCTACCGGTCTCTTCATCCTGTTCAAAGGCAAGAAGGACAGTTCCCTTAAGTTTCTCCCGCATGGGTGCCAGGACTTTCATGACTCCCAGCAAAATAGCAGTATGAGCGTCGTGTCCGCATAGATGCGCAGCGCCCTCTTTTTTGGATACAGCAGTTTTCTTCTGTGACAAGTTGACTTGTGACTCCGTGATAGGAAGAGCGTCCATGTCTGCCCGCAAAAAGATGCTTGGACCGGGCGACCCGCCCTCGATTATTCCCAGCACACCATAAGGGCCAACCCTGGTGAAGGGGACATCCTGAGCTTGAAGCTGGGCCATGACCAGTTCACTGGCCTCCTGTTCCTGTCTTGATACACCGGGATTTTCGTGCAGGAAGCGCCTCATTTGAATCAGATCATCTTTATTAATGGCAGCTGGGTCAAGCATTGGATACCCCCCTATATATTCGAATAATCATAGCATAGCTCCGTTTGATTATGAATAAAATGCCTTAAATTGGCCTTTCTATCTTCCACACAATTATGAATAAGAACCACATATTCACAATTAACTCGTGGATATATGGGGAGTGTGGTCGGTCATATCAAAGTAATATCACAAAACTACAAGGAAATACAATGAAATCTGTTTACAATCCTGATTGGGTATGCTAAACTTCCTCCCATAGAGAATGTAAATATTATTGCGAGTATTGCCCGGTATTCCAAGGAGAATGCCTGTGCATGAAGAACCGGGTTCAGCAGGATTGGGAACCGCCACCGGATGTGGAATCCACCACACGATTCAAAGCAAAGAAAGGTGAGGGGAATGCCGGCGGAAGTTGTAAAAATGCGAGGGATCTGCAAAGCCTTCGGTTCCGTCAGGGCAAATGACAAGGTTGACCTTGATATCTTCAAGGGTGAAATTCTGACCTTGCTGGGCGAAAACGGCGCGGGCAAAACCACGCTGATGAATGTCCTTTACGGCCTTTATCAGGCCGATTCCGGCTCGATTGCCATCAACGGCAAAGCGGTTCATATCAGCTCCCCTCTGGTCGCTACGGACCTTGGCATCTCCATGGTTCACCAACATTTTATGCTGGTCAATTCGATGTCAGTAGCCGAAAATGTCGTTCTGGGGGTTGAGCCGCGGAAGGGCATTTTTTTCGACCGCGCCAAATCCTTTGAGGAGATCACCCGCCTGTCTCAGCTTTATGGCCTTAAGGTCAACGCCCATGATGTGGTTTCCAAACTGCCTGTGGGCATGAAACAACGGGTGGAGATCCTGAAGGCCCTCTACCGGCAGTCAGATATCCTCATTTTCGATGAACCGACTGCCGTTCTGACACCCCAGGAAGTCAACGATTTCTTTGGCGTTCTCAAGAGCTTCAAGGAAGCGGGCAAATCAATCGTTTTGATCACCCACAAATTGAAGGAAGCCATCGAGGTATCAGACCGGATTGCCATCATGCGGCAGGGCCGTATGGTTGATACGCTGGAGAAACCATTCGCCGACATCAACACACTGGCTGAGTTAATGGTAGGCCGGCGGATCATGTTCTCCATCGACCGCAAACTTATGCCGGAAGAATTACCGGTCCTCATGTCCCTGCGCCAGGGAACTCTTAAGCAGGACGGCGTGACCCGGCTGGCCGACATCAATCTTGATCTTCACGGCGGCGAGATTCACGGGATCGCAGGCGTTGACGGCAATGGCCAGACGGAACTTGCAGAAGTCCTGACCGGTCTTAGCAGGCTGACTTCGGGAGAAATCCTTATTGAAGGCCAAGTCATCAAGTCCCCCACTCCGGCCAAAATGTTGGCCAGCCGCCTGGGTCATATCCCTGAAGACCGTTCGACCAGGGGGGTTATTTCGAGGTTTTCCGTTTCGGAGAATCTGATTCTGGGCTACCAGACTAACAAAATCTTCAGTGGGAAGGTGCAGCTGAAGCATAAGAAAATCGAGGCCTTTGCGACCGAAACAGTCAAGCGTTATGACATCAAGTGCGACAAAATATCCGATCCCATCCGTACGCTGTCGGGCGGCAACCAACAGAAGGTTGTCATTGGCCGCGTTATGAGCGAGGATCCCTTGATTGTCATTGCCGCCCAGCCTACCCGGGGCGTCGATATCGGGGCCATCGAGTACATTCACGAGCGAATCATGGAACTGCGTGATTCCGGCAAGGCCATTCTCCTCATATCCGCTGACCTCGATGAGGTCATTAAGCTATCCGATCGCGTCAGCGTCATGTACGGCGGACGGCTTGTCTCCACGGATCTTGTGTCCAACTACGATGAACGCCGGCTGGGTGCCCTGATGGCAGGCCAGACGGAAGAATCCCTTCTGAAGGAGGCGCAATGAAGGTTACGGCTAAAAGGATAGGTTCCGGCCTGCTCTCTTGGTTGAAGGGCGGTTCGCTGCTTTTCTCCGTGAGCGCCTTTATCCTGTCCCTCTTGATTGCCGCAGTCATTATCCTGGTATCAGGTTTCAACCCCCTGAAAAGCTACATGGCTTTGATGGTCGGCGCTTTTGGCAGCTGGGATAACATTGCGACAACCCTGGGGACTGCGACGCCGCTGATCTTCGCGGGTCTGTCAGTCTCCATAGGCAAAAGAGCAGGCTTTTTCAATATCGGCGTGGAAGGCCAGCTGCTGACGGGGACCCTGGCTGCCGCCATCATCGGCGCCTACGTGAAAGGCTTGCCGGCTTTCATTCATATCCCGCTTTGCTTCGCTGGAGCCTGGCTTGTAGGTGGTTTGATCGGAGTCTTCTCTGTCAAATTAAAGCAGATCATGAAGGTCAGTGAGCTGATTATTACCGTCATGCTCAACTACGTGATTCTTTACCTGGTTGACCTGATCGTCAACCGCTTCTTCCTGAAACCGCCCGGCCACCTTGTGCGCACCATTGACATTCAGAAATCCGCCCGGCTGGCGACCTTGGTACCTCATACACGCCTAAATACGGGCATTTTCATTGCCATTCTGGCTGTTGCTTTCCTCTGGTGGATTTATCACAAGACACGTTTCGGTTACGAGGTCACGGCTGCCGGACTGAATAAGAAGGCTGCGGAGACAGGCGGGATCCGGATCAACCGGAAAGTTGCCTTGGCCATGTTTATCAGCGGCGGCCTGGCAGCTATGGGCGGGGCGGTGGAGACCATGGGTGTCCACGGCTTCTACATTGCCAACATGTCCGCCGGTTACGGCTACGATGGCCTGACCATCTCTATTATGGGGGCCGGAAGCCCTGTCGGCAGCACAATCGCCGCTGTTCTCTTCGGGGCGCTCAGGGCCGGGTCCAGTAACATGAATCGGACGACCAACATACCAGGAGAGTTCATAACGATTTTGCAGGCCCTGGTCATTCTCTTTGTTTCGACGCCCCATCTGATCAGTTTCATCTTTGACAAGCTCTCTAGAAAGAAAGCACTGGACTGTGAGGTCAGCGGATGAGCGGACAAACGATCTCTGTCATCGGGACTCTTTTAGCTGGGACCATTTCTGTCTTTATCCCCATTACATTCGCGGCAATTGGGAGTTCTTTCGCAGCCCGCAGCGGGGTCATCAACATGGCCTTGGACGGCATCATGCTGGTCAGTGCCTTCTTTGCCGTCTATGGATCCTACCTGACGGGTAATCCCTGGCTGGGGTTGCTCCTGGGTCTGGTCGCCGGACAAGTCATCACTCTCTTTTTCAGTCTCATAACGATTACCTTCAAGTGTTCGCAGGCTTTGGCTGGCTTGGGAATCAATATGTTCGCCAAGGGCCTGACGGTCGTTTTACTGCAGGCCATCTGGGGCGCCAAGGGTAAATCCGCACCGGTCCAGAACATTAAGGTGATCCGCATCGAGGCCCTTAAGGATATCCCGGTTATCGGCGCTGTATTCGGACAGATCTCTCCTCTCCTGATCATGCTGGTCCTTTCTCTGGTTGTCGTCTACATTGTCTTTTACA
>JBBAEW010000001.1:0-98886 GCA_041655695.1 Saccharofermentanales bacterium | reverse complement strand
ACAATGATCAATACCAACAGCCGGTTTATCAGCAGCAGCCCGGCTACGCCCCGCCCCCGCCGGCCCCGGCCAACACCATGGCCATTGCGGCTCTCGTTTGCGGCGTCCTGGGCATCATCGGCTCTTTCATTCCCGTCGTCATGTACTTCACGGCCGTCCTGGCTGTGCTGGGCATTGTCTTTGGCGCTCTGGGCATGAAAAAGGCCAAACAGACCGGATCAGGCAACGGCCTGGCCATCGCCGGACTCGTCCTGGGCATTATCGGTACGCTTTTCGCCCTGGTCGGAATCATCTGCTATGCCTCCGTGGCCTGCGCCCTGAGGAAAGGCCTCTCGGGCCTGGATCTGCTTGGGTAAGACCGGCAGCCTTTGATCAAGCGCGCCTTATGGGGCGCCCTGTCAACCAACCGGATAAAGCGCTGGACAGCTGTGATCTTTCATGGAAGTCCGGCGCTTTTGACTCTGTAAGCGCGGATTGAGACTCAAGAGACTTATGTTCCCCTATTTCTACCTCTTCGGAAAACTGATCAGTGTCTACGCCCTTCTGTCCCTGATAGGCGTCCTGGCCGCCGGCGCCTTCGCCTACCGGACTGCCAAAAAGACGGGCCGCGATCCAGTCTCCATGACCATCCTCCTTTTGGTTGCCGTATCGACGGGCTGGGCAGGCAGCCACCTGACTTATGCCCTGGTCGGCTACAAGGACCTGGTCAAAGTTTTTTCAAATCTGGACAAGATTCCGTCCTTTTCCGTCTTCCTCGAGTACATGCAATACCTCTTTGGAGGGGCCGTCTATTACGGAGGCCTGATCTTCGGCATCCTGGCAGGCCTCTGGTATGCCAAACGAAAGAAATTGGATCGCTCCGTATATGCGGATATAGGAGCCCCCGCCATCCCTCTTTTTCATGCCTTCGGCCGGATTGGCTGTTTCCTGGGCGGTTGCTGTTACGGCGTCGAATGCAAGATTGGCTTTATCTACACCCGGGCCGCCATCGAGGAAGCCAACGGAGTCCGCCGCTTCCCCATCCAGCTGGCTGAGGCCTTCCTCAATTTCGCCCTCTTCGCCTTCCTCTGGTACCTGCTCGCCAAGGGCCGTTTGAAAGGCAAGCTGCTCCCCCTCTATCTTTGCCTTTATGGGGTCATCCGCTTCATCCTGGAGTTCTGGAGAGGGGATGAGCACCGGGGATTCACCCTTGGTCTGTCCACCTCTCAGCTGATCAGTCTGGTGCTTTTCGCCTGCGGTTTATTCATGCTGACCCGCCCTTCCAAAGCGGCCGAAGACAGCCCGTAACACAGGGTTTGCTTGTTTTTTCCGTTTGACAAATACCCGTCCAAGCATGACAATACAATGTGGAGGCAGATGGGTTCTGGTGTGCCCCGCGGTCTTCAAAACCGTTGAGGGGGGTTAGGAGCCTCCCGGGTGAGTTCGATTCTCACATGCTTCCGCCATATGAATGGCGCCAGCCCTGCAGCCCTGACGCGGAGGGTTGGCGCCGGCCTTTTTCCGCTTTCCGATTGAATCGGCGGGGGCGGCTCCCCGGGCGGGGTTTTGGCAACACCACACAGGCCCGGATGAGGGCGCTCGTGAAAGGAGAAGCGGATCAAACCGCGAAACAGATGACCAGACGCACAGGGACGACTTCAAGAGGCATTCGCACACCCATCATCCGAAGCGGTGACAATCTTCCACAAATTATCGTTGACAGCGTTCTGCTTGCCGCAGAAGCAGAGGGCTTTGAACTCCATGACCGGGATGTCGTTGCGGTGACCGAATCGGTTGTCGCCAGGGCTGAAGATAATTACTCCAGCTGTGACGAGATCGCGGCCGACATAAACAAAAAATTCCCCGAACATGAGATCGGCCTGGTCTTCCCCATCTTAAGCCGCAATCGTTTCGCAGTTAATCTCCGCGGGATCGCCCGCAGTGCCAAACGGATCGTCCTCCAGCTCAGCTACCCCTCGGATGAGTTCGGCAACAGCCTCATGTCAATCGACAGCATGGATGAAGCGGGCATCAACCCTCTGACGGATTGCCTGACCGAGTCGCGCTACCGCCAGCTCTTCGGGATCAACCGCCACGCCTTCACCGGAGTCGACTACGTTGAGTTCTACCGTCAGGTAATCGAGAAGGAAGGCTGCCAGGCGGAGATCATCCTGGCCAATGATCCGGTCACCATCCTTGACTACACACCCTACGTCCTCAATTGTGATGTCCATTCGCGTGACAGGACCAAACGGCTCCTGAACCGAGCCGGTGCCAAACGCGTTCTGGGGCTGGACGATATCATGAATCAACCCGTTGGCGAAAGCGGCTTTCACGAGACCTACGGCCTCCTGGGCAGCAACAAGGCCAGCGAAGAGCGAGTCAAGCTCTTTCCCCGTGCCGGCAAAGCTTTTGTCGATGGGGTGTCCAACCTCTTCTTTGAGCGGACGGGCAAGCGGATTGAAGTCATGATTTACGGAGACGGAGCCTTTAAGGATCCGGTTGCCAAGATTTGGGAACTGGCCGATCCGGTTGTCTCCCCTGCCTTCACGGACGGTCTGGACGGCAAGCCCCGCGAGCTCAAACTCAAATACCTTACCGACAGCAAATTCTCGGACCTGAACGGAGGGGAACTGGAGCAGGCCATCCGTCTTGCCATCAAGGAAAAAGAAGAAGATAAAGACTTTGAAACCAACGCAGGCGGCACCACCCCCCGTCATTTGACGGACCTGCTGGGTTCCTTGGCGGACCTGACCTCCGGCAGCGGAGACAAGGGTACGCCGGTCGTATTAATCCAGGGGTATTTTGATAGCCTGGCCGACTGAGCAAGCCGGCTGGAGCTCACCTGAAAAGAGGGCCCTGTATGGACCAAATTGTTCTCATTCGAGGCGGCGGCGATCTGGCTTCCGCCGTCATCCATAAACTCTTCAGGAGCGGCTTCCGGGTCGTTGTCTGCGACCTCGAGAAGCCGGCCTGCGTCCGGCGGACCGTCTCCTTCTGCAATGCCATTTATGAGGGAGACTGGGAGATCGAGGGCGTTCGGTCCCGCTTTATTGAGGATCCGGCCGACATCCTGCCCACGCTTGATCGGGGGCTGATTCCGGTCCTCATCCAGCCCGACCGGGTGATCCGGGATCTGATCAAGCCCCAGATCTTCATTGACGCCACCCTGGCCAAGAGAACGCCCGACTACGATCTCTCCTGGGCACCACTGGTCATCGGCCTGGGCCCCGGTATTGAAGCGGGCAAGCATGCCCATGTGGTCATCGAGACCAAGCGGGGGCACTACCTGGGCCGCCTGATCCAGGAAGGTGAGGCTATCGCCAACACCGGCATCCCCGGCACCATCGCCGGCGTGGACAAGGATCGGGTCCTGCGTGCGCCTGCGGAGGGCAGGGCCATCCATCGCCGCGAAATCGGCGACCAGGTTGAAGCCGGTGAAGTGATCCTGACCGTGGATGACCAGGAGGTGCGGACGGTCATCCCGGGCATTGTCCGGGGCCTTATTGCCGACGGCTATCCGGTCAAAAAAGGGCAGAAGATCGGTGACATCGACCCCCGGGGCCAGTCAGATTGCGTGAAAACCATCAGCGACAAGGGCCGGACCATCGCCGGCGGTGTCCTGGAAGCCATCATCAGCCGCTTTCATGGAGGTGCTCCGGATGGGATGGACGGGAAAGGATAAGAAAGACCCGCCCGGCGGCCTGACCCTGGAAGCCTATGTGCGCTCGCTGGTCAGGGAATCCCATGCAGCCCATCCCTGGCCTTTTGTGGTCAGCGCGGTCGGAGGCGGGGGCAAAACCTCCCTCCTCATCCAGCTTTTTGACGCATCAATCCGCCCCATAAGCCTGCTGACAACCACAACCGCCCTGATCGTTCCCGGGGCTCCGGGCCCCATGGCCCCTTTCCTGACCCCAAAACAGAAAGAGAACCCGGATCTGACAAAATTGCTTCCTGAACCGGACGGCCGGTCCGGCCTTTGGCTGGGATCTGCCCTGCAGGAGATACCAGGCAAGTATCAGGGTATTGACCGGGACCTCCTGGACGGCTGGGTCAGGGACCGCCGCCGCCTCTCGGATTCGTCCTCCCTGATCCTTTGCGAGGCGGACGGCTCCAAGCGCAAAGCCCTCAAGGCACATGCCCCCCACGAACCGGTCATTCCCAGAACAACGGATTTGACCCTGATCGTTTTCGGCCTCTCGGCCCTGGGCCAGCCTCTGGATGAAAGCCTGGTCCATCGAAGCGGGATCTTCTCGGAAAAAGCCGGCCTTAAGCAGGGACAGCCTGTCCTTTTTGGTCACCTGCTCCGCCTTCTTAAAAGCGGTCATTTCTGGAAAGGTATTCCCCTTTCCAGCAAAGTCGCCCTGGTCTTTAATCAATGCGACCACCTGCGTCCGGAAGACCGGACCCCTGAACGTCTGGAGGCCCTGGCCAAAGAACTGCTGGCCATGGACCGGGTCGACGCTCTTTTCTTTCAGGGCCGGACCGACTCTGAATCAAGAACGTTCTATAGCTGCCGGCAGGAGGGGCGGACATCCCCCGTCATCTCAGCCCTGGTCCTGGCGGCCGGCCTTTCCAGCCGCATGGAGGGGGCAAACAAACTCCTCCTCAAACTGGGGGAGGAAACAGTTATCTCCCGGACCGTCCGGCAGCTTCTGGATCAGCCCATCAGTGATCTTGTCATTGTAACCGGCCATGACAGCGAAAAAATAAGGGAAAACCTGAAACCTTTGCTGGCAGGGAAGAAGGCCGGACGAATCCGGACCGCCCTTGTCACAAACGACCGCTACCGGGAGGGCCAGGGGACATCGGTTGCCTGCGGGGTCCAGGAGCTGGACCCGCAAAGCCGTGTCTGTTTCTTTGTCCCGGGCGATCAGCCCCTGATCTCCCCCCGCCTGATCCGCCATCTCCTGGAGGCCCATGAGGAGGGGCAGATCATGGTCCCTGTCCGCCAGGGTCACCGGTCCTCACCCGTACTCTTTGACCGGCTCTACTATCCGGAATTATCTCTGCTTACGGGTGACGCGGGCGGCCGTCAGATCCTGGGCCGCCACCAGGAAGCCATCATGGAGATCCCCGACCCCGACTGGCAGGGCGGCCTGGATCTGGATACACCCCAAGACTACATCAAAGCCAGGCAGCAGCTGGGGCTTTGACCCCTGTGAAAGGAGCGGAAGGATGAATCTCTTTCTCTGTTATCCCAAGTGAATGACCTGCCGAAAAGCAAGGAGGTTCCTTGATGAGCACAAAATCCCTTACACCTACCGGCCCATCCACGAGGAGAGGCCGACAAGCCAGGAGCTGAAAACCTGGATCACCCGCAGCGGCAAACCCGCCAGAAGCTTTTTCAATACCAGCGGAATCAAATACCGGCAGCTGGGTCTCAAGGACAAGCTGCCGCTCATGAGCGAGGATCAGATGATCGAAATTCTGGCCACCGACGGTTTTCTGGTTAAAAGGCCGCTCTTTGTTCTGGATGATCAGGTCCTGATCGGCTACAGGGAAGGCGACTACGACGGCCTTCTTTAAGCCGGGCCGGTCACCTGAATCTGGCAGACTCTCATGGCATCCAGGGCCACCTGGTGGCTTTGTGGTGTGACGCCCGCGCAGCAGTCCGAGTCGACGATAATAGGTACTTCCGGCAGGAAGGCCTTGATCAGCATGGCATTGGAGATGACACAGATGTCCGTGCAAAGGCCCACCAGAGTGATGGAGGAGATGGGGTCTTCCTCATTCATTTCCATCAGAAGGCCGGGCAGGTCGCGGGCGCCGAAGGTATCCTTCTCAATAATCCGCCCCTGACGGGCCTGGGCCACTTCCTGGACGATCTGCCAGCCCCGGCTGCCGCGGATGCAGTGCTCGACGGGGAGCATCCTGCCCTCCTGGGTCTCAAGATAATCGGGACCGTGCGTATCCTGGGTAAAGATGACGGGACCCTGATGGTTCTCCATCTTCCGGACCACATTGGCAACGATCGAGCGCGCCTCGAGGGTCCCCAGGGAGCCGTCCACGAAATCCTCCTGCATATCGACAACCAGTAAAATATCCTGCATGCCTGCCACCTCCTTGGTTTCACATTCTCTCACAAGGCCGCCAATAAAAAGAGCGCTCCGGGTACGAGCCCGGGGCGCCCTATTTGTGTTTTTCAGACGTTTTGCTTCAGTCTTCGACGATTTTGACAACCGTACCGGATCCGACCGTCTTGCCGCCTTCACGAATAGCGAACTTGAGTCCGGGTTCGATGGCGATGGGCGTGATCAGCTCAACACTGATTTCAACGTGGTCACCAGGCATACACATCTCAACGCCTTCAGGCAGATGGGCAACGCCGGTCACGTCGGTGGTGCGGAAGTAGAACTGGGGACGGTAGCCGTCAAAGAAGGGCTTGTGGCGTCCGCCTTCATCCTTGGTCAGGACATAGACCTGGCCGATGAACTTGGTCAGAGGCTTGATGGATCCGGGCGCCGCAACAACCTGGCCGCGACGGACTTCGTCACGGGAAACACCGCGGAGCAGAAGTCCGACGTTGTCGCCTGCTTCGGCGTGATCCAGCATCTTGCGGAACATCTCAATACCCGTAACAACGGTTTTTCTGGGCTCATCCGCAAGACCGACGATCTCAACCTGCTTGTTGACATCGATCTGACCGCGCTCGACACGGCCGGTGACAACAGTGCCGCGGCCTGTGATGGTCATGACGTCTTCGATCGGACAGGCGAAAGGCAGGTCGATCGGACGGGCAGGCGTCGGAATGAAGGTATCGACGGCTTCCATGAGATCAAGGATGGGCTTGTAGACCGGGTCATTGTGGTCGGTGCTGGTTGATTCCAGGGCTTCCAGGGCGGAACCGCGGATAATGGGTGTGTCATCGCCGGGGAAGTCATACTCGTTCAGGCGCTCACGGATTTCCATGTCCACCAGGTCCAGAATCTCTTCGTCATCCACCTGGTCGCACTTGTTCATGAAAACGACAATGGCAGGAACGCCGACCTGGCGGGCGAGCAGGATGTGCTCACGCGTCTGGGGCATGGGGCCGTCAACGGCTGATACGACCAGAATGGCACCGTCCATCTGCGCGGCACCGGTGATCATGTTCTTGATGTAGTCGGCGTGGCCCGGGCAGTCAACGTGGGCATAGTGGCGGTTTTTTGTTTCGTATTCGACGTGGGCGGCGTTGATTGTGATGCCGCGCGCTCTTTCTTCGGGTGCCTTGTCGATGGCGGCGTAGTCAGTGAAGCTGGCCAGGCCTTCGCTCGAAAGCACCTTGGTAATGGCGGCCGTCAGGGTCGTCTTACCATGGTCAACGTGACCGATCGTACCGACGTTAACGTGCGGTTTTGTTCTTTCAAATTTCTGTTTTCCCATTCAGATATCCTCCTGCTGGTCGATCGTTATTTGGATCTGATTATTTTTATTTTGCGTGTCCCATGATTTTCTCATAAAACACATATGAACGCAATCTATATTGCGTGAGAATGCTCATTTCAGGCATTCCCGGGCCTTAATAGGAGCGTGTCACCATGCTTGCCCGGATACTTTCCGGTACCTGTTCAAAATGACTGGGCTCCATGGTGAAATCACCCCTCCCCTGCGTCCGCGATCTTAAGGCGGTCGCATAACCGAACATCTCCGACAAGGAAACGAAGGCGGTCACCGCCTGTGCGTTGTGCGTGGCCTCCATCCCCTGGATCTGACCGCGCCTGGCGCTCAGATCTGCCAGGACATCGCCCAGGTAATCACTTGGAACGATGACGCTGACCCTCATAATGGGTTCCATCAAGATGGGGCTGGCCTTTTTCAAGGCATCCCGAAGAGCCATGGATCCGGCGATCCGGAAGGCGATTTCCGACGAATCGACGTCATGTGCTGAACCATCGATCAGTCGGGCCTTGAGGTCGACGACCGGGTAGCCGGCAACCAGGCCGCCGTTCATGGCTTCCCTGATGCCTTCTTCCACCGGCTTGATGAACTCCTTGGGGACGACCCCGCCAACTGTCTTGTCTTCGAAGAGGAAACCTTCTCCGGCTTCAAGCGGCTCGATCTCAATCACCACATGGCCGTACTGGCCGTGGCCGCCTGTCTGACGGACAAAGCGTCCCTCGCCCTTGGCCGGAGCGGTGATGGTCTCGCGGTAGGCAACCTGGGGCTGGCCCACATTGGCTTCCACCTTGAATTCGCGCAGGAGCCGGTCAACAATGATGGCCAGATGGAGTTCACCCATCCCGGAAACGATCATTTGCCCGGTCTCCTTGTCCACGCGTGTCTGGAAGGTTGGATCCTCCTCGGACAGCTTGGCCAAAGCGACTTCCATCTTCTCCTGGCTTGCCTTGGACTTGGGCTCAATGGCGACCGAGATCACCGGTTCGGGAAAGTCCATGCTCTCCAGAACGATGGGCGACTGTTCGGTCGTCAGTGTATCCCCCGTCGTTGTATTGCGAAGCCCGACCGCCGCGGCGATGTCGCCGGCGTAGACTTCACTGGCATCCGAACGGTGGTTGGCGTGCATCATGAGGATGCGGCCCATGCGCTCCCTTTTGTCCTTGGTTGCGTTTTTCACATAGGTGCCCGCTTTGAGGGTTCCGCTGTAAACGCGGAAAAAACACAGCTGGCCGACATAGGGGTCGGTCATGACCTTGAAGGCCAGGGCTGAGAAAGGTGCCTTGTCATCAGCCGGCCGGGACAGTTCTTCTCCGGTCCTGGGGTCAAACCCCACCACCGGCGGGATGTCCAGGGGCGAAGGAAGGTACTGGATCATGGCGTCCAGAAGCATCTGGACACCCTTGTTCTTATAGGATGAACCGCAAGTCACCGGCGTGATGGCCGTGGCAATGGTGGCCTTGCGCAGCGCCTCTTTCAGTTCCTGGACGGAGATCTCCTCATCGCCCAGAAACTTCTCCGCCAGGGCGTCGTCGGTTTCGCAGATGGCCTCAACCATCCGCCCCCGCCATTCCCTGGCTTCTTCCAGCTGTTCATTGGGGATTTCGGCCTCGGTAATGGTCTTACCCAGGTCGTCATCTTCGTAGAGTTCCGCTTTCATGGTCATCAAATCAATGATACCCAGGAAAGAATCTTCCTTGCCCACAGGCAGCTGGATGGGCACGGCGTTGGCACCCAGACGGTCTTTCATCATCTTGACGACATGGAAATAATCAGCCCCGATGATGTCCATCTTGTTGATGTAAGCGATCCGGGGAACCCCATAGTTGTCGGCTTGGCGCCAGACGGTTTCCGTCTGCGGTTCAACACCGCCTTTGGCGCACAAAACAGTGACCGCCCCGTCCAAAACACGGAGCGACCGTTCCACTTCAACGGTAAAATCGACATGGCCGGGCGTATCAATGATATTGATCCGGCACCCTTCCCATGTCGTCGTCGTCGCGGCCGATGTAATCGTAATGCCGCGGTCCTGTTCCTCGGGCATCCAATCCATGGTGGCGGCACCCTCATGGGTTTCACCAAGCCGGTGGATCCTTCCCGTGTAGTAAAGGATACGCTCCGTCGTCGTCGTCTTGCCGGCGTCGATATGGGCCATGATGCCGATATTTCTTGTATTCTCAAGCGAGAATTCGCGTGGCATCTTTTTGTTCTCCTGTTCCCTTCTTCTTGATCCGTTTTACCAGCGGTAGTGGGCAAAAGCGCGGTTGGCTTCCGCCATGCGGTGGATCTCTTCCTTTTTCCTGTGTGCGTTACCGGCCTGCTTGGATGCGTCAAGCAGCTCATTGGCCAGACGTTCTTTCATGGTGCGTTCGCTTCTTGAGCGGGCTGCCTGAACAATCCAGCGCAGAGCCAGCGTCTGGCGCCTGTCCGGTCTGACCTCAATGGGGACCTGATAGTTGGATCCGCCGACGCGGCGAGCCTTGACTTCCAGCACAGGCATGACGTTTTCCATGGCCTTGTTGAATACTTCAAGCGGCGGCTGACCCGCGCGCTCCTCCATCAAATCAAAGGCGCTGTAAACGATGCCCTGGGCCAGGTCTTTCTTGCCGTCCAGCATGACGTTGTTAATCAGTTTGGCTACCCTCACGTCATGATAGACGGGATCGGGCAGTACTTCTCTCTTGGGAATATGGCCTTTCCTTGGCAATGGTCTTCCCTCCTTTCATGATTATGCGGGTTCGTTTCTGGGAACCCGAAACCATAAGGTACTCACGATATGGACACGTGTCATGCACAGGAAACCGGCCCGATAAAGAGGCGTGTCTCGTCTGCATGTGTTTATCCAACCGCTGGCCTTTACTTGGTCTTTGCGACCCTCGGGCGCTTGGCACCGTACTTGGAACGGCTTTGTTTACGATCCGACACTCCGGCTGTATCAAGTGTCCCGCGTATCACGTGATAGCGGACACCAGGCAGATCCTTGACACGGCCGCCGCGAATCAGAACCACGCTGTGTTCCTGCAGGTTATGGCCGATGCCAGGGATGTAGGCATAAACCTCGTGCTGGTTCGTAAGACGGACACGGGCGACCTTGCGGAGAGCCGAATTCGGCTTTTTGGGCGTTGTCGTTTTAACAACCGTACACACACCGCGCTTCTGCGGTGACGCATAGTAGGACGCGCGCCTTTTCAAGGTATTCAGTCCCGAAGCCAATGCCGGAACCTTGGTTTTATCCTGCTTTGACTTCCGTCCCTTATTAACCAACTGGTTGAACGTAGGCATCAACACACCTCCTTCCATAAAGATTTGCTCAAAAAGTTGCCCGCTATGCGGGCGACTGAGTACAAATGATATCAGGAAGACCTGGCTTTGTAAAGCACACCTGTACGGCGACCGGCTAAGATGACCTGCCGTGAAGCATATTGAAATAGGGTGATATATTGAAGGAAACCCACACATGGAAGAAACACAGGAATTAGTCATCTACAATCTAAATAACAGCTCTCTGATGCTGCTTGGCAATTGGTAGAAAATACAAGATAATTGTATGTTGCTGTTATGATATGAACAGAATCGCAGTCCATCTTGTTAGACCCGAACTGGAACAAGATTGCCGGTGAACACGTTGTCCGCTGGGAAAAACCGGAAAGGAGGTAGTCTTAATGAAGCCACTTGAGGTGCAACTGAGGGAAAGCTTCATAAAGCTTTATAAGGATGATGTGGGGAAGGGACCCGTCCAGACTAACGTAGGTGTGACCAAAAACTACATCGTCGTCGAGTTCAATGGAATTTTCACACCCCTGGAGACGAGCCTGCTTCATACGAGTGATGGAATCGAACTGATAGGTAAACTTCGAAAGATTATCAAAGCACGATGCCAAGAGCATCACGCTGCTGAAGTTGAGCGACTCCTAGGCTGCAAGGTCATTGATTTTCTCAGCAAGCTTTCGATCGAGAAAGATACGCTTTATTTTTTGTTTATTCTTGATAAAATGATCGAAAGATGATACTCTTATCGACAGGGGAGAGCCTTTCCCAACCTTAATTTTGGTTGAATTTTTACACAAATAGAATTTCAACTAAAACCGATTTTGTGTCGGCAGGTGTGATAAATAGTTATAGTTATCATATTGGTCGGTACATACAATTGTTGCGGCAATTGGTGTACCGGCCTTTTTATTTTCGGAAAAGGAGAGCACTGAGATGCTAGATAAAATGAACCCCCTTGGAAGAGAACGTCAAATGCTCGTCATAACATTGCACATCAACGGTCAACTCCATGAATGTTCAATTCGTCCCGAGCTGACGTTACTTGAACTACTGAGAAGAGAAATAGGATTTTTGGGCACTAAAAATGCTTGTAATAGCAGTCATTGTGGTGCGTGCACTGTCCTTCTGAATGGACGAGCCGTTTATGCGTGTACCACACTGGCTGCACAAGTGGATCAAAAGAGCGTCATAACGATTGAAGGTATCTCTTGTGATCAAGATCTCCATCCATTACAAAAATCTTTCGCCAAACTCGGGGGAGTTCAGTGTGGCTTCTGCACCCCAGGTATGATCATGGCGGCCAAGGATCTTCTTGACAACAATCCCGATCCAACTGAATTTGAAATTAAGGAAGCAATCTCAGGAAATCTTTGCCGCTGCACTGGCTACACCAAGATCGTTGAAGCGGTAGCAGATGCGGCAGAAGAGATGCGAGTGAAGAAATCCCTTGAAAAGGAAGGAGTATAAGATGGCGCTGAGAGTGGTAGGGGATTCCTATCCCCGACTTGAAGCTGTAAGAAAAATAAACGGGACGGCGAAATACACTGATGACTATACCTTGCCCAATATGGTTTATGCGATGGTGAAAAGAAGTCCTTATTCGCACGCCAAAGTAATTAGCATCGACAAGACCGAATCCGAGAAGGTTCCAGGAGTGCTGAAAATTTTATTGCCACAAGATGTTCCCCAAAGGCTATATAATAGTGCCGTCATAACTCAATCGCCGGTATTTATAGAAGATCAAACCATCCTGACTGACCACCCTCTATTCATGGGAGACAGAATCGCTGCCGTTGCGGCGACGAGCGAAATCGCCTGTCAGGAGGCGCTTGACAAACTTGTTATAGAGTATGAAATTTTAAAACCGGTATTCGACGTGCTTGAAGCAATGAAAGAAGATGCTGACTTGCTCCATCCTGATTTATTCGATTCCAATGTTTTCTACAAAAAAGAGCTAAAGAGAGGTGACATCGATCAAGGTTTTGCAGAGTCTGATTACATTTTTGAAGATGAATTTTCCGTCCCCACCGTTCAAAATATTTCACTGGAACCAAACGGCTGCATCTGTAATTATTCCGATGGTGGCAAGCTTACAATTATCAGCACCTCGCAAAGCCCTTTCAAAGACAAGCGTCTCCTGGCAAGGCTTCTGGAAATGAGAGAAAACGACATCCGCGTTATCAAGCCGATTATGGGTGGAGGCTTCGGAGAAAGACAACAGATACATAACCAACCTGTTGCTGCCATTTTTTCGAAGGAACTCGGAAGGCCAGTCAAGATTATCAACTCCCGAGAAGAGCAGATGTACGGATCTACAGTGCGGCATAGCGCAAAAATGAAACTTAAAATCGGAGTCTCAAGGGAAGGCTATTTGAAAGCCATGCTTGTTGACAACTATCTGAACAGTGGCGCTTACGCAAACGTAGCAGGAATTGTTGTCAATATCAGCCTCGCTTTCACCAATTACAAGATCCCACATTTTCTTGGCAGAGGCTATGCAATTTACACAAACCACGTCCCAGGCGGTGCCATGAGGGGATTTGGTAATCCCCAAGCAACCTTTGCACGGGAAGTAATGTTCGAGAAAATCGCCAAAGCCTTACAGCTTGACCCCGTTGATTTTCGGCGGAAGAATCATGTTAACTCCGGTGATAAAATCCCTGGCTCTGAAAAGACAGTATTCAGTTGCGCCATGGAAGAATGCATCGTCGAAGCAGAACAAATTCGGAAGAATATTGACCTAGGAGCAAATCAAAAAAAGCCTGAAAGCAACCATATTAAAGAGGCCTGGGGCGTAGCATTTGGATGCCATCCCAGTGGGGCTGGAACAATTGCGGATGCGAGCGGTTGCCTGATTATGATTAATTCAGACGGCACAGTCAGCTTGTTGACAGGTTCAGCCGATATCGGTCAGGGTAGCGAAACAATCTTAAGTCAAATCGCTGCTGAAGGACTTGGGATTGATCTGAATGATATCACCATCATCGCAGCTGATACAGAGATCACACCTTATGAGACAGGAACCGTCGCAAGCAGCCAAGCCTACCGAGCTGGCAACGCCGTTACTCAGGCTGTAGAAGACTGCATTCATAAAACAAAAGAGCGACTAGCTCGGCTATACAGTGTTGACGGGAAAGAGATTGGTTTCGCAAAGGGGCGATTCACCCTGAATAGTGGACGTAAGAATTTCGACATGGACTTGAAAGAAGTTATGGAGATGCTGACTCTCAAGACGGGTTATGAGATCATCACAGGGTCTTCAAACTACAAACCTGCCGATGATCCTCTGTCATTTGTAGTATGTTGGGCAAAAGTTGCTGTTGATGAACGAGCCAAGAGCGTTCAGGTTAAGCACATTATTCAGGCCGTGGATGTAGGACAACCAATTAATCCTGATGTCGTCGAAGGCCAGATTCACGGTGGTATCAGTATGGGATTAGGTTATGCCCTGACGGAGGAGATTGAGATTGACAGGATAACCAAGAAAGTTCTTTCTTCAGATCTGCTTCACTACAACACCCCCCTTGCTCTCGATATGCCCGCTATTCACACGCACATTGTCACAAGCTATGAGTCGACGGGCCCTTTCGGTGCGAAGAGTGTTGGTGAACTCCCGACCCCTCCGGTAGCTCCCGCCATTGTCAACGCCATCTATAACGCAACCGGGACCTATATGACCGCTATCCCTATCACGCATACCTATTATCCCAAGGGATCAAATAGTTAATCTTTAGCGCGATAAGGTAAGTAGAAAGGACATAAGAGATGAGAACGGACGGTTTTAACTTTTTCGCTCCTGATACTTTGAAGGAAGCCTTTCAGAAAAAGAATCAAGTTGTGAATTCCAGTTATCTAGCCGGGGGAACCGATTTCATTCCTCTGCTCAAATATAATCTAAAAGCACCGGTAGCTATCATAAGTCTGGCGAATCTGGATGAACTGAAAAGAATCGATCCGATAGAAAAAGGTATCCGCATAGGATCCATGGTCACATTACGAGAAATCGCTGACAGTGCCCTGGTGGCAACAAGGTTTCCATCTCTGGTAAAAGCTGCCCGAAGAGTAGCGACCCCACAGATAAGGAATAGCGCGACAATTGGCGGAAATATCCTGCAGGATCGAAGATGTATCTATTTCAATCAGTCGTCGCAATGGCGCGAAAATCTTGCCCCATGCTTCAAAATCGGTGGAGATGTTTGCCATCAGGCTCCACGATCCCCTGTTTGTAAAGCACTCTACTATTCCGATATAGCTCCGGTCCTGATCAGCCTTGATGCAACCGCAATTATCTTCGACGGTATCAGAAGAGAAATCCCCATCGATGATCTGATCGCATCACATATCGAAATCAATGGCCTGATCCAAAGCCAAGATTTCATCATTGAGGGTTTCTTCATTCCTGAATGTAAGCCCGGGGCATTGGCTGAGTTCCAAAAACAAAGCTTAAGAGATTCACTTAACTTTCCCATTATCAACATGGCCTTTAAATTCACACCTGACTCTGTTCAACCGGGACTGCGAATTATTGTTGGGGCTGTCGCTCCAGAACCGATTGAACTTACAGAAACTCAATCAAAAATACTTACAACGCTTAACTCATTATCAAAAGAACGTGATGATATTGAGAAACAAGCGCTCGCAGAACTGACCCAAAAAAGTGCCTTAGTCAGAGAAGCTGGCCTGTCTATAAAGACAAAGCGGAACAGTTTCAGCAACATTCTCGATCTTATTGACAAAATCACGGCTATCTTTGACTAGGCATGAACGCTGCATTATAATTAGTACAGAAACTTGAAATATTAACTGGTTGGGTTGCACCTTTCGAGAGGTCAACCGAACAATAATCACATATGGAAGGTACGATGGAGACAGTCAAAGTTGCCGTCGTGCTGGCCAGTGCGGGTATCAGCTTGTTTGAAACGTGCACTGGTTTTTTTTTCAGGTTTGAAGGCGAGTAAGTGTATTTATTGCCGACTCGCTAAGATTCCGTCAAATTGACGATCGACAAATTTAAACAGAAACATGGAGGCAGTCAGAGATGAAAAATAGGTACCAACTGGCGACAGTTACATATCGCGGATTCACTTTCCCCGTAATCGAAGTAGATGGGAAATTAATATCGATCAGTCATGGCTACAATCACTATAAAGAGGTTGTGGGCAAGCAAGATCTATTCATGAAAAACTACAACTACACTATGCTCGACATATTAGAGAAATGGTCTCTTTTTGAAGATATTTGCGATGAATTAAGCGCTTTCTATAGGCCTGATATCGGTAAAGATTTTGATTTCTTCTTCGATGTTGATGAAGTTAAGTTCGAACCGCCCATCCTCTATCCCGACAAAATTCTCAATGCCGGTTCGAACTATCACGATCACGCATTGGAAATGGGCGCTGCCAAACCAGAAAAAGAAGGCCATGAACCTTACTTCTTTTATAAAGGTAGGACACATACGATCATTGGTCACAAGGATGTAATCCGGCTAACTCCTCGCGCCAAATACATTGACTGGGAAGCCGAACTGGCTATTGTGATCGGAAAAACAGCTAAAAATGTCAGCGCCTCAGACGCACTGGAATACGTAGCCGGATATACCTGCTACAACGATATTTCCGGTAGAGATCGCATGATAAGGAAGAATGAGACTTTTGATTATGACTGGTTCTCAAATAAAGGGAATGACACCTTTGGTCCACTAGGACCCTACATCGTCCCCTCGAAATTTATTTCCGATCCCAACAACCTGCCTGTCAAATTGTACCTTAATGGCGAACTCATGCAAGACACAAATACGAATTTGATGGTTTGGGATATCGCCGAGCTGATTGAAACTGCTTCTTCCGTCACAACTCTTTCACCTGGAGATATCATCGCTACTGGTACGGGAGCTGGAGTAGGAATGGGCAAAGGCATCAAAGTCAAACACGGAGAAATTTGGAAGGTATTCGAACATATGTATGCCGGAAAGAGCATCATGCTCAAGGATGGTGATACGGTTGTTGTCGATATCGATGAAGTCGGTCAATTAGAAAACAAAGTGGAAGGATATTAAGCCAATCCCAGGCCTGATCTGTCTGTTTAGGACAAGTGCGAACAGATGTATAACAAGTAAGGCTACTAAATGAAATTATCTCAGACAGCAGGAGGGAAATTGTGTCACTTGTATTTAAGCTAGCAACAGTCGACCACCGAGGATTTGTATTCCCCGTTATCGAGATCAACAGTTCTCTTTATGATATTAACCGTGGGTATGAATACTACAAGATGAGAACGGGCAAGCGTGATTTATTCAAGGCTAAACATAACTACACTATGCTCGATATTTTGGAAGAATGGGAGTTGTTTAATAATCTTCTGGGAGAGATGGCAGGATTCTACAATGACAACCCAAGCCGTACCGAATCTTTTGTTTACGAAGAGGACGATATCGCATTCAAGCCTCCTGTTCTATACCCAGACAAGATCCTGAATGCTGGTTCTAATTACTATGATCATGCTTTAGAAATGGGCGCAGCCAAACCGAAAAAAGATGGTCATGAACCTTATTTTTTCTACAAAGGCCGCACGCACACCATCATTGGCCATGGTGACCCCATCAGGCTAACACCCCGCTCTAATTTTGTGGATTGGGAAGCTGAAATGGCAATTGTTATCGGGAAATCTGCAAAAGATGTTCCGGCTGAAAAAGCTCTTGATTATGTAGCCGGTTACACCTGCTACAACGATATCTCGGCTAGAGATCGCATGATACGGCACGATGAAACTTTTGATTTTGATTGGTTTTCCAATAAAGGCAATGATACCTTCGGGCCTTTGGGGCCTTATATAACCCCTGCACAGTTTATTCCTGATATTGACAACCTATCAATCAGACTCTACCTAAACGGCGAGATCATGCAAAATACGAATACCAATCTGATGGTGTGGAGTGTTGCCGAATTGATCGCAACGGCATCATCAGTCACGACTCTGTCACCTGGCGATGTCATCGCCACTGGAACGGGCGCTGGCGTGGGAATGGCCAAAGGAGCCAACGTCGGCTATAGCGCTACTGACAAACTCTTTGACCACATGTACGCGGGAAAAAGTATCTTGTTGAAAGCTGAGGATGTTTTAGAAGTTGAGATAGAAAGATTGGGCCGCCTAATCAATATAGTGAAAGGCTACCAATAAACAGCCGGAGGTGACATTAGCACTTAAGCAAAAGGAGGCAAAAAATGTCAGAGGTGCAATTGAACACAAAGAAAAGAGGGAGTAGTTTTCAGCTTTGGCTGAGGGCTCTCGGAAGTAGCGCCTTAGTAGCAGGGGTTCAGATCGGGCCCGGCACGATGTCTTCGACATTGTTCGCCGGCTCCGGATTCGGGCTCAATCTGCTTTGGCTTGTGGCCCTGTCAGGAGTTTGGCTTGCCGCTCTTACGATGATGGCAGGCACGGTAACAGTAGTCACTGGAAAAACGACTCTTCAAGCTCTCGACAGGCACGTGTTTAAGGGATGGGGAAAAGTTAATGGGTGGGTGCAAGTTGTATGCAATATCGGGGCGGTAATTGGTGTATCCGTCGGGATGGCAGATGCATTTAAGGTCTTCTTCCCTAATCTTTCAACTTTCCTCTCTACTCTGATTCTGCTGGTTATCAGTTTGTTTTTCATGGTTCTTCGAGGGAAGTATAGCTTTATCAAGTCTATGATATCAGTCATTGTAGGAGCCATGGTCGTTCTGTTCGTCCTCAACATCTTCTTCGTGAAAATCAATTTCTTTGAAGCGCTGTCAGGTCTGGTACCCACGATACCCGCAGGCAGCCTGATTGCGGTGACCGGCATAATTGGTGGATCGATCGGTGGTCTACCCATGCTTTTCTATCCCTATCAGGTCAAGGCGGCTGGCTTCAAAAAGGAAGACCTGCCCGTCATGAGATGGGACAATATCATGTTCCTTGGAGTAGCATTCAGCTTGATCTCGGTTAGCGTCCTGCTCGCCGGATCGGCCCTCCACGCTCCTGGTGCCGCTCCGGTACAAAACGCAATCCAAGCTGCAAACGCTTTGGCGCCTATCGGAGGATCAGCGGCCAAATGGTTATTCTCTCTCGGTTTCTTTGCGGTAGTTTGGTCAACGGCTGTATCGCCTTGTTTCGGTACAGGATACTATGTCGCTGACCTGCTAAACTTCAAAACAAAAGGTGATGAAGAAAAGGCGTTGATCGACGGAGACATCCACAGCGACACAAGATTCAAAATCCTGTCAGGTCTGACTATGGTCAGTTGGCTGCTCGGCCCCCTGGTTGCTAAGGTCGTTGCACCTTTCATTGTCATTATGATCGCGATGGGCATTCTCAATTTGTTCACCCCATTCATTATTGCTTCTTTGTTTTATATTTCAACAAGTAAAAAAATCATGGGGAAATATGCTATCGGCTGGTTCCATAGGTTAACGATTGCGGTTGGTTTTGCGTTCTCAATCGTCGGTGTTTGGTCTTTCATCTCATTCTTGAAGAGTACCTTCTTTTAGACAATTGTTGTCTTGACAGGTCAAGCCATCACCAAAACAAAGGGGGGAGCTTGCTCCCCTCTTTATTTTGTTTGATAAGTCGATTATCTTCCAATGGCGGAGAGGTACAAGAAGGGCCTGCCTTGCTGATTGTAAAGCTGACGATAAAAAACCTTGTCCTTATCTCCATAGGTTTCTTAATAGAAACGGCAACCGCTGAAACAGACAAGCTTTGGCCGGCTCTATCTGCGGTCGTACTCGTAATCCGAGCCCAGGGCGCTGGGCGGATGGTTGTGCCTGGAGAGGAAGAGCAGGAGGAGGAGGGTCAGAACGTAGGGGATCATGAGGAAGAGATCAGACAGATCACTTGACATGCCCAGTTTGAGGATGAGCTGGTAACCGCCGGAACGGGCAAAGCCGAAGATCAGGCAGGTGAATAGGGTCCTTCGGATATCCCAGTTGCCGCAGATCAGGGCGGCAATGGCCAGGTAGCCATAGCCCATGTAGATGGTCGGGGAGAAGTTGGCGGAGAAGGTAAAGGCGAAGTTCATTCCGCCAAGGCCGGTCAAAAGGCCGCAGAGAGCCAGGGCCAGGTAGCGGATGCGTTTGACGCTGCAGCCCGCGGCCTCGACGCTTTGGGGATTTTCCCCGCAGGCTCTGAGCCTGAGGCCGAAGCGGGTCCGGTAAAGCAGGATGCCGGAAATTAGGGCGAAAAGGACAATGAAGGGCGCGAAGATGTAAAGGTCCCGGAAGATGGCCCCGATGACGGGGATCTTGCTCAGTCCGGGAACGCTGAAGCGGGGGGCAGCGCCCAGCCAGATCTTGTTGGAGGGTTCGCCCGTCAGGCGTTCGTTGATCAGGCCCGTCAGGAAGATGGTCAGGGACATGGCCAGAATATTGACCACGACACCGCTGATGACCTGGTTGAGCCGGAAGCGGATGGACATGTAGGCGTGCAGAAGGGCGAAGATCATGCCTCCCAGCATGGCGGCTGCCAGAACCGGGTAGATGATAACCTGCGTTCCCCCGGGGATCAGGGGCTGAAGAAGAGCGAAGGCAACCGCCCCGCAGAAGGCGCCGAAACCCTGGATGCCTTCCAGGGCCAGCATGGTGATGCCGCTCTTTTCGCTGAAGATGCCGCCGATGGCCATGGCAAAAAGCGGGAGCGAGAAGGCCAGGCCGTCAATGATAATCCGATCAATCATGGTTCACCTCATCTCCCGGCTAATCGTAATGGCGGATGCGGTCCCGCATGGACACACCCAGCGAACTGAAAAGAAGCAGGATCCCCGTCACCAGTGAGGCGATCTCGCGGACAACCCCGGTTGCCGAACTCATATAGACGGCGCCCTTCTGGAAGACCGTGATCAGGGCCGAGGAAAAAATACAGCCGATGGGGCCCAGGTTGCCCAGGAGGGCGACCGCAATGGCGTCATAGCCGAGTGAAGGCAGATCCTTGGGAACCATGGTCGAGTAATAGCCCAGGTAGTAGGTCACCCCCGCAAGCCCTGCCAGGGCTCCGGATATCAGCATGGTCCGCACCATGACATTGCGGATGGGCACTCCGGCGTAAGCGGCCCCGTGTCGGTTGAAACCCACCATGCGGATTTCAAAGCCTCCCACTGTCCGTTCGAGGTAGAAACGGATAAGGAAGGCCATGGCAACGGCAATGAAAATACCGACCGGGATAACCAGCTTGAGCCCGGATCCTGTATTGAAGGTCAGGTTCAGGCGGGCATTGGCGGCCACCTGACGGGAGGAGCGGATGATGGGATCCACGTAGCGGGTCTTGATGAAGTAACCGGTCAGGAAACTGACGATGTAGTTGAACATGATGCTGGACACAACTTCATGGACATTGAAACGGTATTTGAGCCAGCCGATGACGGCTCCCAGAAGGGCGCCGGTCAGAAGGCCGATCAGGAGAACCAGGGGAATGGCAAGGGCCGGGGAAAGTTTGGAATAACCCACAAGGACAGTCGCCGTGAAGCCGGACAGGAGCATCTGGCCGGAGACCCCGATATTGAAAAGCCCGCCCCGAAGGCCGACCACGACACCCAGGGAACCCAGGAGCATGGGGGAGAGAATACCCAGATAGGAGAAGAAGTCAGTCAGCATGCTGCTGGAGCTGGTATAGGAAGACTTCATGCCCAGGCCCGATCCCTGGAAGAAGCTGTAAATGGCAGTCAGGGGATTGCGGCCAATCAGGAGAAAGACAGCCGTCAGAACCATGAAGGTCAGAAGAACACTGGCCAGGGGGATCAGGAGGCGGGCAAAAGATGCACGCCTGGCGGAATCCTTCCGCTTTGTCTCTCGCTTCATAGATCAACCCCCAACATCAGTTTCCCCACTTCCTCCATGGTCATGTCACGCGCGGGCGCGGTTTTTCGCAGGGCGCCGTTGTAGATGACGGCGATGGTATCGGCCAGTTCCATGACCTCCTCCAGCTCCAGAGAAACCAGGATGATGGCGTGGCCCTTGGCTCTTTCCGCCAGGATCTGCCGGTGAATATGGGCCCGTGCCGCGATATCCAGGCCCCGGGTGGGCTGGACAAAGATGATCAGGCCATTATCCAGATCAATCTCCCTGGCTACAATGGCCTTCTGCTGGTTGCCCCCGCTCATGGAGTGGACCTTGGTAGCCTGACCGGATCCGCTCCGGATATCGTAGGCTTCAATCAATTGCTCGGCGTGGCGGCGGAAGGCCGCCCGGTTGAGAATCTTTCTCCTGGAGAAGGGCGGCTGGCCGTATGTTTTCAGGGCCAGGTTCTCAGAAAGGGACAGGTCGACCACCAGGCCGGTCTTCTGACGGTCTTCGGGGACATAGGAAATCCCCTCCCTGATCCGGCTTCGGATAGAATGAGCCGTGATATCAATGCCATTGAGCAGGATGGTTCCTGAGGCGGCTTTCATCTGGCCGTAAATAGCCTCCACAATCTCAACCTGGCCGTTGCCCGAAACACCGGCCAGAGCCAGAATCTCGCCCGAGCGGACCTGGAAGGAAACATCCCTGACAGCCGTGACATTTTTCTCCTGCATGACGGTCAGGTTTTCGACCTCCAGGATCACATCCCCCAGGGGCTGTTCTTCCTTGTGGATTTCCAGGTCAAGCGCCTGGCCCACCATGGTCGCGGCCAAATGGGCCGTGTCCGTCGAGGCCACATCGTAGACACCGATCAGGCGGCCCCTGCGCAGGACAGCGCAGCGGTCTGCCAGGCGTCTGATTTCATCCAGTTTGTGGGTAATGAGGATAACCGTTTTGCCGTGCCGGCGCAGTTCGTGGATGACACCGATCAGATGTTCGATCTCCTGGGGCGCCAGCATGGCGGTCGGTTCATCGAAAATGAGAATATCCGCCTTCCGGTAGAGCATCTTGAGAATTTCGACACGCTGCTGGACTGAAACGCTGGTTTGGCTGATGACAAGGCGCGGATCGACCTTGAGTCCGTAGTGGTCCGAAAGCGAGGCAATTTCCCGGTTGGCTCCCTTGCTGTTGATAAGAGGGAAAAGGCCCAGCCATTTTTTCAAAGGCTCCAGGCCAAGGATGATGTTTTCTGTGACTGTATAGTTTTCCACCAGCTTGAAGTGCTGGTGAACCATGCCGATGCCTTGCGCTGTCGCATCGCGGGGGGAAGTGAAAGAGACCGCCTGGCCGCGGATCCGGATCTCCCCCTCATCCGGCCGGTAGAGGCCGAAGAGGATATTCATCAGGGTCGTCTTGCCCGCTCCGTTCTCACCCAGAATGGCGAAGATCTCGCCTTCCCTGATCTCAAGTGAAATGGCGTCGTTGGCCAGGACTCCCGGGAATTGCTTGCTGATACCCGACAGTTCTACGACAACCGGACGGCCGGCGTCCTCACCCATAGGCCCATCCTCTCTTCATTTGACTGCAAGACACCCGGAGCTCCTCTAAAGGGGAGCTCCGGGACTTTGATGCATAAACTTGTCCGCTGCCCCTATTTGAGGCCGGGGAAGTCTTCCACGGTGGTTTCGCTGAAGTTGGCAGGCGGCACGATGGTTCCGCCCTTAACCTTGCCGTAAACATCCTGCAGCTTGGCCAGGGTGTCCGCTGACATCTGGTGACGCCCATCCGCCGAGACATAGCCCGTTGAGTCGGTCTGGACAGTCAGGACCACATTTCCGCCGGCAAAGGTGCCGTCCAGGATAGCCTGGAGCTGGCGGTCCACGTTCAGGTGCATGACTTTCAGGCCGGAGGTCAGGATGATGTTGGTCCCGTCACCCCGGTCGCCGTCATCGTACTGGTCGACATCACAGCCGATGCAGTAGACACCGCTCCGCTCCTTGGCAGCTGTGAAGACACCGTTGCCGGATGCGCCCGCGGCTACAAAAATAATGTCGACGCCCATGTCATAGAGGGTGGCGCCGATCAGTTTGCCGGTCGCCTCATCCGCGAAGTCTCCCACGTAGTTGCTGCCCACATTGACGCCTCTGACATCAACACCGGCATAGGAAGGCAGGGAAATGATTTCGGCCTGGGTCCCCAGGTGGGCGTTGGCGTAAGCAACGCCGGCTTCAAAGCCGAACTGGTAGTTGACAACCGGAGGGAAGGCCATGCCGTGAACCGAGGCAACCTTGCCTGTCTTGGTTTCAAGGGCGGCCGCGACGCCTGCGAAGAAGCCGCTTTCCTGTTCAGCGAACATCATGCCGTAGACATTGTCCAGCTCCAGCTCATTGCCTTCTTCATCCGTAGGAGCGCTGTCCACCAGGATGACCCGCTTGTCCGTGTTTTCCATGGCCAGGACGCCGACTGGGGCAAACTGGAAGCCCGGCAGAACCAGGACATCGTAGTCAGCGAAGATATCGGCGACAGCCTGCAGGACTTTGGCGTTGTCGGGTTCCTTGACCGTTTTGACGGTGGAAGCCGGGTTCTTGTCAATAAACTGCAAAATTCCGTTGTAGCAGTCTTGCCCGAAGGAGCCGTCGTCAACACCCGAGGTGGTCACGATGGCGATCTTGAGGCCCTTTTCTTCGCCTGCCGTCGGTGCGACCGTTCCGGTCGGAGCCGCCGTATCCGTCGGCTCGGGCTTGGGCGTCGAGGGCGCGCAGGCGGCCCCGGCCATCAGAACCAGAACCAGGCCGGCCACAAGCAGTTTTTTCATGATGCTTTTCATAAATTCCTCCATTTTTTCTTCCTGTTTTACTAAACAATCAGATCTTTTTGCCGGTACTCCTTTTGTGCCGGAGTCTCCCGGTCGATCACAATGCCTGCCGAATCCAGTTTGATGGCAGCGACACTGCGGTCGATCGCCTCCGGTACGGGGTAGACCCCGCCCGGAATTGAGCGGTTGCTGACAAGGTATTCAGCGCTCAGTGCCTGCAGCGAGAAGGACAGATCCATAATCTCGACCGGATGTCCGTCCGCCGCCGCGATATTGACCAGAGCCCCCTGTGCGATGACATGGATCTCACGGCCGTCTTTCATTGTATAAGCGGTGATATTTTCTCTCACCGTTTCAACCCTGTCTGCTATGGCCGCCAGCGCTTCCAGGTCAATCTCCCTGTTGAAGTGGCCGGCATTGCACAAAATGGCGTTGTGTTTCATCCGCTCGAAGTGGCGGGGGGTAATGACGTCGATGGAAGCGGTTGCCGTGACAAAGAGATCCCCCCGGCTGGCCGCTTCATCCATCTCCATGAGCTCAAAGCCGTCCATGACCGCCAGGAAACCCGCGATGGGATCAATCTCCGTAACCAGGATCCGGGCGCCAAGGCCGGCCGCCATACGGGCGATACCCCGCCCCACCCAGCCGTAGCCGGCGATGACCAGGGTCATGCCCGACAGCATGAGGTTGGTGGCCCGCATGATGGCGCCGATAGTGCTCTGACCGGTCCCGTAGTAGTTGTCAAACCAGGTCTTGCACTTGGCGTCATTGACGGCGATAGCGGGGAAAGTCAGGCGGCCCTGGCGGTCCCAGGCCCGCAGGCGCTGGACACCGGAAGTCGTCTCCTCACAAGCCCCGATCAGGCTGCCGGCATAAGCCTTGCAGTCGCCCATGAGCAGATTGATCAGATCCGCCCCGTCATCGATGACGATGTGGGGTTCCAGGCTCAGGGTTTTCTTCCAGAATTCCCTGTATTGCGCGAAAGAAGCGCCGTGAACAGCGAAGACCTGGCAGCCGTCCGCGACCAGGGCAGCGCAGATGGCGTCCTGGGTCGAATGGGGATTGGAGCCGGTCACATAGACCTCGGCCCCGCCCCGGCGAAGAGCCCTCACCAGACAGGCTGTTTTGGCTTCCAGGTGAATGGCCAGCGAGATGCGGAGACCCTCGAAGGGTTTCTCTTTTTCAAAACGCTGGCGGATGGCTGCCAGAACGGGCATGTGGCGTTCGGCCCATAGGATGCGCCGGAGACCCTCGTCTTTCAGATCAATGTCGAATATTTCTGACATAGCGTCCAACCTCTCCCTGCCAGGATCGTTTCCTCTTAGTAAAATCAGCTAAATTCTAGCACGGCGACAGGTGCCATTCAAGGAGAAAGGGTCCGCGGCCATGACCGGCGGACCCTCTGAAGATCAGGATATGCCCTCGTTTGGGAGCCTTCTTGCGGCCTATTCCATATCGGCAAACTGGCTCTTGTAAAGGAAGGCGTACTGGCCGCCCTTGGCCAGGAGGTCGGCGTGACTTCCCCGCTCGGCGATGCCCCTGTCCGAGAGAACCAGGATCTCGTCGGCATTGCGGATGGTGGAAAGGCGGTGGGCGATGACCAGGGTTGTCCGGTCGCGGGACAGATCGTCCAGGGCTGCCTGGATGGCCCGTTCGCTGATGTTGTCCAGGGAGCTTGTCGCCTCATCCAGAATCAGGATGGGCGGGTTTCTAAGGAAGGCCCGGGCGATCGAAATCCTCTGGCGTTCACCGCCTGAGAAACGGACCCCCCGCTCACCGACCATGGTGTCATAGCCGTCCGGCAGGGATTCAATGAAGTCGTCGATGTTGGCCCGCCGGGCCGCTTCCTTGATCTCTTCCAGGCTGGCCTCCCAATTGCCATAGGCGATGTTGTCCCGGACGGAATTGTTGAAGAGGTAAACGTCCTGCTGGACGACCGCGATATTGCTGCGCAGTGAATCCAGGGTGTAGTCACGCACATCTTTTCCATCTATCAGAACCTGGCCCTCCGTCACATCATAGAAACGGGGAATCAGGGAACAGATGGTGGACTTGCCGACCCCCGAGGGACCCACCAGAGCGATGGTCTTGCCCGCTTCAACGGTGAAGGACAGGCGGTCCAGGACATTCTCATCTTCATAGCGGAAGGTGACCTGGTCGAAGACAATCCGGCCGTCCAGCTCGCCCGCGTCCTCAGCCTGGGGCCGGTCGGCGATTTCGGGAGCTGTGTCCAGAATCTGAATCATGCGCTTGAAGCCCGTCATGCCCTGCTGGAACTGTTCGTTGAACATGATCAGGGTGCGGATGGGATCCAGGAACATATTGATGTAAAGAATATAGGCGATGACGTCGGCGGGGTTGAGAGTGCCGCGCACGACAAAGATGCCGCCGGCTGCCAGGGTCGTCAGGTAAAGCATACCCTGCATGAAGCGGTTGAGGGTGTGGTAACGGCCCATGACCATGTAGGTGCGGCGCTTGGACCGGTAGAAGGCCTCGTTGCCCTGAGAGAACTTCTCCATCTCGACCTCTTCGCTGGAAAAGGACTGGACGGTCCGGATCCCCGACAGGCTGTCCTGGACGATGGCGTTGACGTCGGCGATCTTGCGCCGGTTGTCCATGAAGGCGTTGGTCATCATCTTGCGGTAGCCCAGGGTCACCGCCAGCATAACCCCTGTAAAGAAGATGAGAATCAGGGTCATGGGCACATGGATGAGGGCCAGGATGATAAAGGAGCCCGCCAGTTTAAAAAAGGAGATGAAGACATTCTCGGGGCCATGGTGGGCCAGCTCCGTGATGTCGTTAAGGTCGGTGATCAGGCGGGAGACCATCTTGCCTGTACTGGTGTTGTCATAGAAGGAGAAGGAGAGCTTTTCCATGTGGGTGAAAAGTTCCCGCCGCATGTCCGTCTCAATCCGGGCTCCCAGAATATGGCCGTAGGAAGTGACGAAATAGAGGGCAATGGCCTCGACCACATAGAGGAGCAGCATCAGAAGAGCTGTCCGGGTCAGGATGGGCACAATCAGGGCCCGGTCGGCCATGGTGAAGACGTCATTGATCAGATAGCGGATAATGGACGGGAAGGCAAGCCCGACGGCTCCTTCAATGGCCGCGAAGAAAAGATCCGCCGTAAAGAGCCACAGATAGGGCTTGTAGTAGGAAGCAAAGCGTGAAATAAGTCTTCTCTGTTTTTGATCTGGCTGCATGTCTTTTGCCATCTAAAGCAATCCCTTTCCCAAAGTCCCAAAATTATCCTCAAACGACGGCCCAATGAATGATTCTATCAGAAAGTCCGCCGGGAGGTAAGTCGCTTGGGCCGGCAAGGCCTGCCGAGCAAGGATTTTTCTTCATGATGCGTCCCGGAGACAGATTCCTGAATACCCTGTATGAATATAACACCCACATGCTATTATAAGTCATACTAACTATATGGAGGTCCTGAACCATGCTCCGGAAGTTGACCCTCTGCCTTTCCCTCTTCCTGCTTCTAGGCTCTGTGTTAGCCTGCCGTCCGCCCCGGCCCTCACCAGAGATTCCCCCGACTGATCTGACAGACACCTCACCCACTACTACCACAGGAACTTCTGTTGAAAGTCCGACCCCCACGGTCCCTCTGGCGGAAGAAGGCGATAATGTTTTTTGTCCGGAGTCTTCCCTGCCCCCGCCTGAAGAGTCCTCCCAGGAGACGTCTACAGCGGCGGAGACAAACCCTGCCGCGCCTGAAACAACCAAACCCACAAGCGCTAAGCCCACGACCACCAGGAAACCGACGACCACAACCAAGGCGGCCACAACGACTAAAACAACAACTCCCACGACAACCAAAAAGACAAGCACCACCCAGGCACCGACCTTCCGGGATGACCTGGCTCAGCAGGCCCTGGTCATTCTCAATCAGGAAAGGGCCGCCGTGGGCAAGGGGCCCCTGCAGATGAACGCCTCCCTGCTGGCTTCGGCCAAAGTCCGGGCCCAGGAGATTGTCGAGCAATTTTCCCACACGCGGCCAAACGGCAAGAAATGGGATACCGCTATCACGATCAGTCATACTTGCTGCGCTGAAAATATCGCTGCCGGCCGCTCAACGGCCAGAGGTGTCATCAACGGCTGGCTGGCATCTGCCGGCCACAAAAAGAACATGCTGGATGAGGACAACAAGGGCTATACCGATATCGGATTCGCCTGCGTCCATGTACCGGGCAGTGAGTATGGATACTACTGGGTCCAACTCTTCATTAAAAAATAGGATCCGGGCCCGGCTGTTCAAGTATCGGCCCTCCCTGCTATCATATCTACAGCTTCACCTGCCGATTGAATCGGCTGCATGTCCTGGAAGGATGAACTATGGATATCAAGAAAATTCTGAGCGCTACCGACCACACCCTCCTTCGCCCTACGGCCACCTGGAGTCAGATTGAGACCCTGCTGGATGAGGGCATCCGCTTCGGCTGTGCTTCCTGCTGCATTCCGCCTTCCTATGTCCAGGAGGCTGTTTCCTTTGTCCAGGGAGAGCTGGCTGTCTGTACAGTCGTCGGCTTTCCAAACGGCTATGACACCAGCGGTTCCAAGCTTTTCCAGACGGAAGACGCCCTGGAGAGCGGAGCCGATGAAATTGATATGGTCATCAACCTGGGCTGGGTCAAGGATGGGCTCTGGGATTTCGTTGAGGACGAGATCAGCCAGATCCGGGATCTTTGCGAGGATGTCATCCTTAAAGTAATCGTAGAGACCTGTGAGCTGACCGAATCCGAGAAGATTCATCTTTGCCGGATTGTCACGGATACAGGGGCCGATTTCATCAAGACCTCAACCGGTTTTGCCTCGGGCGGGGCAACGGCCGCGGATATCCGGCTCATGAAGGAACACGTGGGCCCCAAGGTCGGCATCAAGGCCTCCGGAGGCATCCGGACCCTGGAGGAAGCAGAGGAGCTCATGCGTTTGGGAGCGACCAGACTGGGCGCTTCTAGCCTGGTTAATCTGGCCCGTCAATACCTTTCACGGGACGAATCAGTCGAATAAACCAGCCAGATCCCCCATGGTAAAGGCCTGGGGCGGATAGGGGACGGTCCGCTTCTCCTTGCCTGCCTGCAGGAGGGCAAGTCCCTGAGCCAGGGATTCGCGGCCGGCCTGGCCGGGAGCCAGTGGATCCCGCTTGTCCCGGATGGCTTCCAGGAGATCCAGATAGAGGAAGGTGTAGGGATTGCCCAGATGGCGGATGAGGCCGGAACCCTGGCGGCGGATATGCCCCCGGACAGCCTTCCAGATCAGGCCTCGAGCCAGATCCTTACCGTCATCCCGCCGGACCGAAACCGACTGTTTGCCGGAGGCGAAAGAGGCCCGGACGGTACCCTCCCCACAGCGGAGAAAGAAGGATGCCTCCATGTAATCCGGCCTGGTATTGGTCGTCGCCTCAATCATCAGATAAGCATTGTTCTCCAGAGTCAGGGTTCCAGATACCAGATCGGCCGCCTCCATGTCGTGGGCCTGGCGGGCCAGGACGGCGGCGGCTTCCAGAGGCCGGGCATCCATGAGCCAGGCCATGAGATCCAGGGCGTGAATACCCTGATTCATCAGGGCTCCGCCCTCCGCCTCCCAGCTTCCAAACCAGGGTGCCTGATCGTAATAGGCCTGATCATGGCCCCAGCGGACGGTCGTGGTCCCGTAGAGCACAGGGCCCAGGGCTCCGCTGGTAATCAGGGATCGGATGGCTTCGACGCCGGGTATGTAGCGGTACTTGAAACCCATGGCAATCAGCTTTTGTTCTGCCTTTGCCTTCTCCAGGATCTGGTCGGCCTGGCCCAGATCCAGGGTCAGCGGCTTCTCCATGACCAGGTGGCAGCCGGCGTCCAGGGCTTTGAGGGCCAGGGGTGCGTGGGTCAGGGGCGGCGTGGCGATGACCGCCGCATCGAAACGGTTGTCTGCCAGGGCCGCGTCCAGGTCCTGGGAGATGTAGGGCTTGGCAAGTCTCCTGTCCCTTTGGGCCAGGACCTCCCCCATCATGGCCGGGTCGCGGTCCACCAGCCCGCCCAGGACCACCCGGCCTTTCTTCTCAAGATAGGCGATGGCCTTGAAGTGGGCCCGGGAAGCCCGGCCGCAGCCGATCACAAGAAGCCGCAGGGGCTGGTCTTTATTTTGTCTTGCTGTCATGGCCAGTCTCCCTAGAGATTAATTCCGGTCCGGTAGCCTGCCCGCACGGCCTGGACGATCATGCCCGGCCGGTCGGCATCCCCGATCAGGTGAATCTGAGGCGCAGCGTATGTTTCCAGGAGCAGGCGGTAGAGTTCATCATTGGCCTGACTGCCCGTGGCCAGGACGATCAGATCCGCGTCCAGCTCCCTCTTCTCCAGGACTTCCTTGATAGGCCGTGCCAGGGGATTGGGTACATTTTTGGGCAGGAGGGGGTTCCAGGTATTGTAAGGGTCTGGGACCGTGGGCGAGACATTGACTTCAACCATGACTTTGCCCGGCTCCAGCGCCAAAGCTTTGGCAGCGTTCATCACCTGGACCTGGCGTTTCTCCAGCTCGTGGATCAGGTGGCCGCGGTTGGCCGTGCAGACCCCTTCCATCAGGTTGGGGAGCCGCTCCACCAGGGTGACGGAGAGCTTGTAGGCCGATGCCGCCATGAAGGCAATTTCACAGCCCAGCTGACCGCCCCCCAGAATGACCACTCGCTCTTTGCCTTCAAGGAGGGAGGGGTTGCGCAGGAGATCGCGGGCCGACAGGGCCACTTCAATTCCCTCCAGCTCAGGAATCCGTTCCCGGCTGCCCGTGGCACAGACGATGGCCTGGTATTGACCCTCCGTCAGCACTTTCAAGGTCGCCTCCGTCCCCGTCTTCAGGCGGAAGAGGGGATTATCCCTGCGGGCCTTGGAAGCAGTGCGCTCCATCCACTCCAGGTAGTTGCGGGTATCTCTTTTGAAGGGGGGGACGGATGCCAGCCGGACCATGCCGCCGACACCCGGCTGCAGATCGAAGAGGTGAACCTCATGGCCCCGGTCAAGGGCCGCCATGGCGCACTCAAAGCCGGCAGGGCCCGCACCCACGACCGCCAGACGTTTGCTTTGGGGGGCGCGGCTGATCTCTGCCGGCAGGGTCAGCTCGAAGGAAGTCCGCGGATTGACGGCGCACATGGGGTGACCGCCCTGGATGAATTCATGGACACAGGCCTCCTGGCAGCCGATACAGGGCCGGATATCCGGGACACAGCCGGCATAGGCCTTGTTGGGCCACTGGGGATCGGCCAGCAAGGGCCGTCCCAGCATAACCAGGTCGCACAGGCCATCCGCCAGGGCTTTTTCCGCCAGATCCGGGTAGCCCAGCTTGCCGACTGCGGCGATGGCGACCGGCTGGCCCTGGTTGGTGACAATTTTGTGCTCGAAGAAGAAGTCTTTGGCCGCCTGAGCAACCTCCAGAAAGAGGCCGGGTTTCATGGTCTCCGGCGGATGGGGCAGCCACCAGTTGTCGTAGCAGCCCAGATCGACATCGAAGAGGTCCACGCCGGCCTCAACCAGGTTCCTCATGTAAGCGAAGGTCTCATTGAGGGTGCGTTCACGCTTGAATTTGGCCAGAGATTTGACCGTATCCATGCGGTCCCCATAGGTCGCCTTCAGGGCCAGCGACAGGTCAATCCGGTACATGATGGGGTAGTCGGGCCCGGTCCGCCTGCGGATCTCCCTGACCGCATCCAGGCCGAATCGCTGCCAGTCGGCATAACGGCCAACCTTCCTCCTGTTGAAGGCCCGGTTGGACATCTGCTCCAGAAGGTAGCCCTCGTGGCCGTGCAGATAAACACCATCGATGGTGGCTTCTTTGGCGTCTGCCGCTGCCTGGCCGAAATTTTTGACAATACGCTTGAGCTTCCTGCCAGACAGGCGCAGACAGGGAACCCCCGGCAGGTAGAAATTGGGGTTGAAGGAGGCGGAAACCGGGAATTTCCCCTGGTTGATCAGGCATTGAGGATTGCCGACACGGCCCAGGCCCGCCGACAGTTGGATGAAGAAGTGAGCCCCGCCCGCGTGTACGGCATGGGCCAGATCCCGCCAGCCGGCCAGATGGGTGCGGCTTCCCAGGATTTTGGGGAAGTAGGTCAGTTTACCCGGCTCGGTCAGGGAGGGGTCGATGCCAAAGGAAACGGGAACCAGGCCCGAAGTGACCAGACCGACACCGCCTCTGGCCCGTTCCTCATAATAGGCAATCATGGAAGGGCTCGGCCGTCCTGTCTCCTCGGCCATGGAGATATTGCCCATGGGGGCCATGATCAGGCGGTTCTTTAAGGTCAGCTGGTTGATTCGCAGGGGTGAGAAAAGGGCCCGATAAGGGTAAAGCAGCTGGGTCATCCGCCCCGCGGCTTCCTTCTCCGGGTCAAGGAACCACTCTCCCGAGTCAGCCAGCCACTCGTCTATAAGTGTTTCAGGATAAATCGCAACCACTTTGATACCCTCCCGGCCTGCGCCGGCTACAGCCGCTTGCCGCGTCTTTCGAACCTATGAAAAATGATACCACGTATCCGGAAATTGACCGGTCTGTCCGCCTCTGTAAGTTCTTTACAACTCCATTGTCACTTACCCTATTAACTGATACCATACAGGCAGTTAATACCCTTAACGCATTATTGGAGGTGCAGAAATGATTATCGGTGTCCCAAAGGAAATCATGCCGGGGGAGCGTCGCGTTGCCGCCTCGCCTGAAACAGTCGCAAAGATGGTAGGTGACGGCTTGACCGTCCTGGTCGAGAAGAATGCCGGTGAGGGGGCTTTCTACCACGATCCGGAATACGCGGCTGCCGGAGCTGAAATTGTCGAAGATGTCAGCAAGCTCTTTGAACGCGCTGACGTTATCCTGAAAGTCAAGGAGCCCCTCTTTAACAAAGAGCAGGGCAAACACGAAGTTGACATGATGCATGAGGGACAGACCCTGATCACCTTCATCCACCCCGCGGCTCCGGTCAATCATGACATGGTCAAGCACATGGCCGCCCAGGGCGTGACCAGCATCACGCTGGACGGGATCCCCCGGATCACCCGCGCCCAGGTCATGGACGCCCTGACCTCCATGAGCACCTGCGCCGGCTATAAGGGCATGCTGATCGCTGCCAATGAACTGCCCAACTTCGTCCCGCAGATCTTCACCGCTGTCGGCATGATCAAGCCCATCAACGTCCTGGTCATCGGCGCCGGCGTCGGCGGACTGCAGGCAATCGCGACAGCCAAGCGTCTGGGCGCCGTGGTCTACGCTGCGGATATCCGGCCCGATGCTGCTGAACAGGCCATGTCACTTGGCGCCAAGATCATTGATCTCAAGGTTCCTGCCCAGGAGGCCATCGGTGAGGGAGGCTACGCCCTGGCCCTGTCCGAGAAACGCCTGGAAGAGGAGCGCCGCCTTCTGGCCGAGCACGTCAAGGATATGGATATTATTTTCCTGGCGGCTCTGGTCCCCGGCAAGCTTGCTCCCAACCTGCTGACAGAGGAAATGGTCAAGACCATGAAGCCGGGTTCCGCTATCGTCGATATCTCCATCGACCAGGGCGGCAACTGCGAGATCACCCCGCCCGGCACCATCGAGGTCAAGCACAGCGTGACCCTGATCGGTATCAAGAATATCCCGGGCCTGCTGCCCACCAGCTCGACCTGGATGTTCGCCCAGAACGTTTACAATCTGCTCAAGTATCTGGTTAAAGACGGCAGCATCCATCTGGATATGGATGATGAAATCGTCCAGAGCGCCCTGACCACCCACCAGGGGAAAGTCGTCCATCAGGGGGCGCTGGAGGCTTTCGCCGCACTTGGTCATTGATAGTCGCCACAGGAAGCCGCACCCTTCGGGGTGCGGCCTTTTTCTGTGGGGAGAAATATGAACGTCAAAATTGCAAGGAGTTTTCTATGACAACAACACAGGGGATTCTGATCGCTGTCTTTGTTGTGGCAACCCTGGTCGGTTATAAGATTATCAACCGTGTACCCAGTTTGCTGCATACGCCGCTGATGTCGGGCATGAACGCTTTTTCCGGTGTCACGGTCCTGGGCTGCCTTTCAGCGACCGCCGCAGCCGCCCATTGGGGCAGCAAAATTATGGGCTTCATTGCCATCGTGCTGGCCATGATTAACGTCGTCGGCGGCTTTGGGGTAACGGATCGCATGCTCCGCATGTTCCACAGCAGCAAATCCAAGGAAGGGGGGAAACAGTCATGATCGCGACTCTTCTTGCCCGCCTTCCCCTGATAGCAGCGGCCATGCCCGCAGAAGCGGGTTCCTCCACCCACATGATCATCTATTACATAGCCGCAGGTATCCTGACCGTTGCCGTCCTGGCCGGTATCGCCATGATGAGCCGCGTTGAGCGGTCAGTGGCCGGGAACGCCCTGGGCGCGGTCAGCATGCTGCTGGCCATTGTCCTGACCTTGTGGTATTTCGATATCTTCACCTTTGTTGAACTCTGGATCGCCATGCTGGTCGGCCTGCTCCTGGGTCTCTTCATAGCCATGAAGGTCAAGATGATCCAGATGCCGCAGATGGTGGGCCTGCTCAACGGACTGGGCGGCGGTGCCTCCATGCTGGCGGGAATCCTGACCCTGATCGCGGCCGGCCCCACGGAGACTATTTTCTCCCTGGTTACAGCCGGACTGGCCATCTTTGTGGGGTCCCTTACCCTGACCGGCAGCCTGGTGGCGGCCGGCAAACTGCAGGGTGTCATGCCCCAGCGCCCCATCGTCCTCAAGGGCCATCCGGTCTGGACTGCCCTGACCCTTATCGGCTCACTGATCACAGTCGCCTTGCTGGCCCTGCCGGCCACCCAGGAGGCTTTGGTCTTCAAGGCTGTGCTCATCGTCCTTTCTGCTCTTTTGTCGGGAGCCTTCGGCGTTATCTTTGCCATCCGCGTTGGCGGGGCGGATATGCCCATCACCATTTCACTGCTCAACTCCCTGTCGGGTGTTGCCGGCTCCATCGCTGGTATGGCCATCAATGACCCGCTCCTGGTCGCCATTGGCGGTGTTGTCGGAGCCTCCGGCCTGCTGCTGACACAAATCATGTGCCGGGCCATGAACCGCAAGCTCTTTGAAATCCTGCTGGGCAAAACCTCAACACCAAGCAAACCGGCTGCCTCCAAGAAAGACGCTCCTGCCAAGGAAGCGGAGTGCGCCAGGGAAGCCCTGTCTGCGGATGAAGCCTGCGGCTGCTGGCTGCGTGACGCGGAACGCGTTATCATCGTGCCTGGCTATGGCATGGCTATTTCCCAGGCTCAGTCCCTGGTCAAGCAGCTGATGACTGAACTGGAAGCCCAGGGCAAGGAAGTCAAGTTCGCCATCCACCCGGTCGCCGGCAGAATGCCGGGTCACATGAATGTTCTCCTGGCTGAAGTTGATGTTCCCTACGACAAGCTCTACGAGATGCAGGACATCAATGATGAATTCAAGGATACGGATGTGGCCCTTGTCATCGGCGCCAACGACGTCATTAACCCCGCTGCCAACACAGCGGAGGGAACTCCCATCTACGGTATGCCCATCCTGGATGTCGAGGAGGCCCGGAAGGTTATCCTGTGTAACTTCGACCGGATGCCCGGGTACGCCGGAGTGGACAATCCCCTCTATGACGCAGGCCGTGAAGACCATATCGCCCTCATGCTGGGCGATGCCAAGGAAACACTCAATGCCATCATGAAATCCTACCGGGCGGCCGAGGCCGGAGACGGCCAGGCTCAGCCCGAAGGCCAGGCTCTTTCGACCGAACTCCAATGCGGCAACTGGCTGCGTGATGCCGAGCGGATCATCATCGTCCCCGGCTACGGCATGGCGCTTTCCCAGGCCCAGGCAACCGTCAAGCATTTGACGGCTGAACTGGAGCAGGAAGGCAAGGATGTCCGCTTCGCCATCCACCCTGTGGCGGGCAGAATGCCGGGCCACATGAACGTCCTCCTGGCTGAGGTCGATATTCCCTACGATAAACTCTGCGAGATGGACGCCATCAACCCCGCCTTTAAAGAGACCGATGTGGTCATCGTCATCGGCGCCAACGATGTGGTCAACCCGGCCGCCAATACCGCCCAGGGGACGCCTATTTACGGCATGCCCATCCTGGATGTGGAAGAGGCCCGGCACGTCATCATGTGTAACTTTGACAGCCTGCCCGGCTACGCGGGCGTGGACAACCCCCTCTACGAACCGGGGCGCCAGGATCATATCGCCCTCATGTTCGGCGACGCCAAGGACTCCTTGAACGCCATCATGCAGGCTTACCGGGTCTGCCGGGTTCCGGCGCAAACGGAAGATGGGAAGGCTCTGCCCGAAGACGCGGCAGGTCAATGGCTGCGGGACTCCAAGCGGGTCATCATCGTACCGGGCTACGGCATGGCCATCTCACAGGCCCAGTCACTGGTCAAGCAGCTGATGGCTGAACTGGAGGCAGAAGGCAAGGATGTCCAATTCGCCATCCACCCGGTTGCGGGCAGAATGCCCGGCCACATGAACGTCCTTCTGGCGGAAGTTGATGTGCCCTACGACAAGCTTCATGAAATGCAGGACATCAACCCTGCCTTCAAGGAAGCCGACGTGGCGCTCATTATCGGAGCCAACGACGTGGTCAATCCTGCCGCCAACACAGCGGAAGGAACCCCCATCTACGGCATGCCCATTCTGGATGTGGAAGAAGCCAGGCACGTCATTATCTGCAACTATGACAGGCAGCCCGGTTACGCCGGCGTAGACAATCCGCTCTACGAGTCGGATTACCGGGACCAGATCGCTCTCCTTCTGGGGGACGCCAAGGAAACACTCAACGCCCTGATCCGGGCCTACCGCAAGTGTTAACCTGAATCGATTACAAGATCAAGGGGGCTCTTGGCAGCCCCCTTTTTTCTGCCCTCCTGCAGCCGTTGACAGACGCCTTGAATCCGTGTATTCTGTCCGTACTATATGAGATAGTACAGTTATAACACTGAGGGAGGAAGGCGGCATGGTCTATCCGGAGATCAATTACCAAAGCGGTGTACCGCTCTACCAGCAGCTCAAGCGTTCCTTCCAGCGGATGGCCGCCCTGGGCCTGATGGATCCTGATCAGCAGCTGCCCTCGGTCCGGCAGATGGCGGCGGAACTTGGCATCAATCCCAATACAGTTCAGAAGGCCTATCGGGAAATGGAACAGGAAGGCCTGATTTACGCAGTGCCCGGCAGGGGCAATTTTCTGTCCGGCCAAAAACAGGACCAGACCCTGGAGAAAGAAGAGATCCGGCGCTCTTTCCGCCATGCCGCCCAGGTTGCCTGGGTAGCGGGCCTGGCACCTGAAACCCTCCATCAAATCCTGGACAGCTGCCTGGAAGAGCAGCGCGAATCATCTGAGTAAGGAAAGGTGAAAGAGCCATGGAAACCCAATCAAATTCAATGGTAAACGGTGAGGAGTCCGTCCTGTCGGCCCTGGAGCTGAGCAAGGAATTCGGAACGGTCAAAGCTCTGGACCAGGTGACCTGCCGGATTTCAGGTTCTTCGATCTTCGGTCTGATCGGTTCGAACGGGGCGGGCAAATCAACCTTTCTGAGGCTGGCTGCGGGTGTCTATAAGCCAACAGCAGGCCAGATGCTCTTCAAGGGGAAGGCGGTCTTCGAGAACGCCTCTGCCAAGCAGGAAATCCTTTTTGTTGCCGACCAGCCCTATTTCCCCTTTGAGACCCTGGAGAAGATGGCCCGCCTCTTCCGCTCCCTCTACCTCAACTGGGATCAGGCTCTTTACCAGGAACTGCTCCGGGTTTTCCCCCTGGGTGAAAAGAATCGGCTGGACCGCATGTCCAAGGGTTTGCAAAGACAGGCCGCCGTTCTCCTGGCCATCGCGGCGGGACCCAAACTCCTCTTGATGGACGAGGCCTTCGATGGTTTGGATCCGGTCATGCGCCAGAACCTCAAGCGCGTCCTGGCCAGGCAGGTTGCCGACCAGGGGATGACCGTCCTGATTGCCTCGCAAAACCTCCGGGAGCTGGAAGATTTTTGTGACCACGTGGGCTTGCTGCACCAGGGCGGCCTCCTTTTCGTCGAAGAGCTGGACAAATTGAGACTGAGCATTGTCAAGATCCAGGCTGCCTTTGCCCAGCCGGTCAGCCAGGCCCAGCTGGCCCAACTGGGCCTTAATATTCTGCAATACAAAGAAAGGGGCTCCCTGGTCGAGATCCTGGCCCGCGGAACGGAAGAAGAAGTCAAAAGGCTTATATGGACTCTGGATCCCCTGCTTTTTGACGTCCTCCCCCTTTCACTGGAAGAAGTCTTCATTTATGAACTGAGCCTCAGGCAGTACGCGGTCAGCGAACTTCTGGCCTGAGGATTGGAGGAGACGACATGACCAAAGAAGGTGACCGTCACAAAGAGCTTGCGGCCATGCCCGGGACAGCCTGGGTCTTCCGGCAGGCTTTGGCCCGCACCCGCTCCATTGCTTTATTCTTCCTCTTCCTGACATTTCTGGCCATGCCCGTGGTTCTTCTGATTATCGGCAGGCAGAATTATTTTGATCTGACCTCATATATGCCGGATTCTCTCTACATGGACGGGGAGATTTACGCCAATCCGGTTCTTTTTCCCCTGCACCTGATCACAAGCCTGATCACCGTGGCTTCTGTCTATCTCATGAGCGGGGCCCAATTCCGCTATCTCTTCCAGATGAAGACTGTTGACAGCGAAGTCAGCCTGCCTTTAAGAAGCGGCCAGCAGTTTCTTGGCCGGCTTCTGGCGCTGATGACCAGCCTGGCCCTGATCCTGACACTCAACGCGGCTTTCACTGGCCTCATCTTCTACCAATGGGATCTCTTCAGCCATTTTCTGGACTATCTCCGCCTCTACCTGAGTATGGCGGGGGCAGCTTTCCAGCTGCTTGCCTTCAGCCTGGTCTGGTATACCCTGTCGGGGACCCTCTTTGATGCCATCCTCCTGAATCTTGGCCTGCAGATGGCCTGGTTCTTTTCCATCCTCAACGTCCTCTCCATGTCAGGGCGGCTCGGCAGTCCGCCTTCCAGCCTCCTCTGGCTGCTGACGCCCGCGGCCGGTTTTATTACTGACTTTATCTGGATAAGACCCCTGGCACAGGATCTCATCCCGCTCGTCTTCTGGCTGGTTCTGTCCTGGTTCTTTTTCAGGCGGAGACCTTCTGAACGGGCCGGTATCCGAAACGGCCAGCTGACCTGGCACAGGTTGCTGCAACCGCTTTTTGCCCTCTTTGGCGGGGTAAGCCTGGGGCGCTTTGTCTATCTGCTCTTCGATGACCTGACCCCCATCTTCCAGTCACCGGCCTTCTATCTGGGGCTCCTGGCGGGAAGTCTCCTGGGCCAGTTTGTTTCCTCCGTTGTCAGCGGCAAGGCCTTGCGCAAATCACCCTGGATTCATGAACTCCTGTCCAGCATGGCCGGCCTGCTTCTTTTTGGCATCCTGGCAGTCCTGGTTCATCTCTGCATGACTCCCCCTGTCAATCCCTGGTAAAGGAAGTGTGACGGCCATGTTTAAGAAAAATCCCTCAAATGATGCCAGCCGGATGTCCCCCCTCCTCGTCTGGAAGCGGCCTTTTGCCCTCTGGCTGCTCCCTCTCATTTTCCTCTTCCTTGCCACCACCCTGCCCCTGCTGGCAGAACGCAATTTCTGGGCTGTATCCGCCATCCCCCTGACGACCTTTATTTCACTCGTCGTCAGCTTCATCCTGGCCCATCATTTCTTCAGTTTCCTGCACAGCCAGGAGAAGAGTGACTTCTATTTCTCCCTGCCCGCAAGCCGGACCCGCATGTTCCTTTCGCTCAACCTGAGTGCCCTGGTCCATCTTCTGGGACCATCGCTGGCCATGATGGCAGTCAATTCTCTCCTGGCCAGCCTCTTCTCAAAAGCTGACGCCAGTATCCCATGGTTTTCCCTCTCCCAGGCTTCCATCTGGATGAGCTACCTTGGGCTCCTGGTCCGCCTGCTCTATTTCTTCTTTCTGCTTGAGATCTGCTATCTGGTCACTGATAAGTCGGTAACGGCCAATATCATGTTCATCCTGATCAACCTCTTCTGGCCGCTTATGCTCTTTCTCTACAGCGACGCCGCCTCTCAGATGCTGCCCGGTTTTATCAACCCCATAACCACCGCCGTGGAGCCGACGGCCTGGATGGTCCTGGTCTTCCAGCTCTTTTCGCCCGTTCTGTTCACTGGCGGCCTCAACCGTTTCATCCTTCTCACCGGCCTTATGGCTCTTGCGGCAGGATTCCTGGCCTATCTGCTCTTCCGCAGGCGCAAAGCCGGCTATACACCGGGTCTGGATTCCATCAATTGGCCCTTCCAGATGACCCAGTGGATGGGGGTCATGAGCCTGACCCTCCTGGGCGGTTATACAGCCCATTACCTGCGCATCCTGACCTCAGGTTCCCTGGCTGCTCCGGCGGATGTTTCGCCGGCCCCCTTCCTGATCGGCTCCGGCCTGGGTCTTCTCTTTTCGCTTTGGGTCTTCAATCTCTTCGCAGGCAAGGGAAAAATCGTCTGGCGGCCACTTCTGATCACCTTGGCCGCCACAGCTCTCCCCTTCACCCTCTGGCTTGCCCTGGTCATGACCGGCGCGGGCGGCTTTTCCAGCAAACTGCCCCCGGAGGGCCAGCTCAAATCCGCCACCCTCCATTACGAGGACATCTACGTCACAACCCTTGCCCAGTATGATCGGCCCTATACCCTGGTCCTGGATCAAGCCGATGATCTGGCTCTTTTCGCCCGGATTGTCCAAAAGACCGTCGATCCCGGCAACCCAGGCCTTGGAATTCCGCGCACCTTGTCAAGCGCCGAGCAGCTTCGCGAGCACATCCGCCTGATCAGCAGCCCTCCCGGATACCAGGATGATTATGTCTATTACTACGCGAATGACATTCAGTTTTCACTGGAAACAAAAAGCGGGCAGATCCTGGATCGCTCGCTCCTGCTCCCTTTGACCGTCCACAACCCGGACTATCTCCAGCTGATCCGGCAAAACAGGGCCTTCTATCTGGCTGAACTCAGCTCATACGGGGCCTATGCGAAATTTGGGAATGACTTCTCCCTGATCCCCACCTCCAAGGCAAGCAGCCTGGAAAGAGAAACCTGGATTGACCCCCTGATCAAGGCACTCCAAGCAGATGACTACCTCTCCGATACGGTGATCCGCGACATGATCAGCCGCATCAACCTTCACCTGCTTGATAAGGGCCAGGGAGCCCTGGAAGAAATGCTGGAAAAGGCGCCCCTGCTGATCCGCGTCAGCCTGACCATCCCCAGGGGGATGGAGGCGGACCCCGGCGACTATGAACTCCTGCTCCCGGTTCTACCCCAGGAGATTCCCTCGCTGGAAAACGTCGTCCATTATGCGCTTGGAATCTACGATAACTACCTGTCCGACCAGGAGGGCAAGGACTCCTACTACCCTTAACCCAGGTTGCCCAGGATAACCCGCTCCAGTGATTGCCTGGCAATCCCCTGAAGACGGATCATGGTTTCTTTGGGCGTGGCCGGTGCGTCGAACTGGTAGCAGGGGAAGTAGCGGGACAGATGGAGGGGCAGGCCGGGATCAATGGAAGCCAGAAAGGCGGCTTCCTGCCGCATCTCTTCCTCATCATCTGAAAGACCGGGCACCAGGAGGGTTGTCACTTCCACATGGGCAGCTTCCGCCGCCAGGCGGATGGTTCGCAAGGTCACATCCAGACGGCCCCCCAGCTTGCCATAGGCCTGCTGGCTGAAAGCCTTGAGGTCGATGTTCCAGGCACTGATCAGGGGCAGGAGCTCTGACAGGGCTTCCTCTTCGATCTGGCCGTTGGTGACAACGACTGTTTCAAGGCCATGGGCCCGGGCCAGGCGGGCCGTATCCCGGACATATTCATAGCCGACCAGGGGTTCATTGTAGGTGAAAGCCAGGCCGATATTACCCCGATCGCGTGCGGCAAGCGCCTTGCCGACCAATTCCTGGGGGTCCACATAGACAGCCTTATCCCTGGCGCTTGACTTGCGGGCGATTGAATAATTCTGGCAGAAGGGGCAGGCCATATTGCAGCCATAGCTGCCGGCTGACAGGATCCAGCTACCGGGGTAAAAATAGGACAGGGGTTTCTTCTCTATGGGGTCCAGAGCCAGACTGGTCAGACGTCCGTAATTTTCGGCCACGACCTGGCCCTGGCGGACCGTCCGGGCCAGGCAGTAGCCCAGCTGACCTTCCTTGATCCTGCAGCGCCGCCAGCAGACGGAACAGACCGCCTGGGGGACTTGCTCATTCTTCATAACGGACAACCTCAAAGCGCTCCATCCGGTAGGAGGAGCCCGGCCGGATACCCGCCTTCTGCAAAGCAATGGAAAGTTGCTCCTCAGGTGTATCGATGCCCTCAAGCTTGGGCAGGAGGAGGCCCCGTTTATAGGAAGTGGAGACAATGATCCCGTAGCGGGCCGGATCCAACTCCTCTGCTTTGTGGATCTCCTCAGCCTGCCCCAGAACGTCGACACTGATGACAAGATCCCCCAATTCTTCCGCTTTGACGGGCGGAAAACGGGGATCCTCCGTCGCTGACGCTACGGCGTTGCGGATGATCTCGCCGGCCAGGGTCGGGCAAAGGGGTGTGATGGTGCCGATGCAGCCTCTGAGCTGACCTCCCTTGTAAAGAGTGACAAAGGCGCCGGCCCGGACCCCCAGGAGGGCCAGGGGGGTGTCGGCCGGCAGGTCGGGGATCCGGCCTTTGGCCAGGTAGAACTCAATGGATGCCCGCGCCAGGGCGGTGTAGGGATTCGTGCCTGCCATGGTTTGATTCCTCCTTCTAGTAAGGGGTGAATGAGGCAAGGGCGTAACCGACTCCAAAGGTGCCCTCATAGGAAAAGAGCTCAGCTTCGAAAGGCCTGCCATCCAGAGCTCCCGTCATGATCTGAAAGGACCGCAGACCGCACTCCGCTGCCTGGTCAACCAGGTGAGGATCAATGGAGAAGAGTGCCTCCAGATCCCCCTCATTGAAAATCCTGGCCATCTCGGAATCGAAGCGGGGGCCTTCCGGCTTAAAACCGTAAGGACCATCTTCTTTTAAGACATGGGAGAGATCGCCGCTGGCAATGAAGACCGTCCGGCGGCCCAGCTTCTCGGATACCTGGGCGACAGCCCGCCCCATCTCCCGGTGAGCGGAAGCGGGCAGGAGAGACAGGCCAATCAGGACCAGGCGGAATTCGCGGTAGCGGGCGTGGATGAAGCGAAGGGGAATCAGGCTGCCATGATCCAGGCCGCGGCGGCCCAGGGTCATGACGGAAGCGCTGATGGCCCGCCTGAGCATGGCCTCGCGCAGGGCATCGGAAAAGGCGCGGTCGATGGCTGCCTCCTCGCGGACACCGGACACTCCAAAAGACTTGAGGTCACCTGCTTCGCGGTCACCCCCCAGCACAAAGAATCCATCCGCGAAGAGGGGGGCATGGGGTGATGCGATGACCAGGGTATCCGGTTTGAGCTGGGCGATTTCCCGCGCCATGCGCTCAAAAGCTGCAGCCGTTTTGGCGATGGCTTCTTCTTCCCCGCGCCCCACCTCCGGCAGAATAATCGGAGGGTGAGGTACGGCATAGGCTCTACGAATCATTGCTTATCCTCCCCGGGCCGGCCAAGGGCTTGGACGGGAGAAGACCGGAAAGATGACTCAGCCGATGGCCCCCATGCAGTATTCGCAAGTCCCGTTATCGGCCGGTATTGTGGTGGCACCGCAGTGCGGACAGGTTACCCGTTGTTTGGGCCTGGCTTTTTCTTCCTTATCCGCCATGACCCCGTCGCGAAGAGCCACCAGTGTGTCCACGATTTCATTGGCGTCGCGTTCGGCTTCCTTGTAGTCGGGGTGGCTTATGCCCCCTTCAATGGAAGACTGATTGACCTGCATACGCATCTGGTTAACCCAGGGATGCGACACATCGATCAGGACGTAAAAATTGTAGTAAGTGACTTCCTTGGTTTTGGCAGGGACCGCAGGTTTCCCGTCCCGGGCCGGGCTCCCGGCTTCAAGCGTGACAACCCGGTTCCCTTTTTCGATATCGATCCGGGCGCCCAGAACCTGGTCGGCCGTGAAAACATCCGGGTTGGTTTCCTGGTAGCGTTTGGATTTGGTCAGGAACCAAAGGCCGCGCGCGTCGTCCACATAGAGTTTGAGTGAAGAACCGACCGTCCGGGTCGGCTCGAAGGACGAAATAAGCTCCAGATTGGCCGCCCGGTCATCCAGATGCGCCTTCATTTCTTCGACGGTGTAGTTTTTTCGGCCGGACAAATAGGGTGACTGCTTCTTGGCGCAGTCCGAGCACATGCGGCCGTCCTTGACTTTTTTCCCGCCAAGAAGGCCTGTCTTGCCGCCGCAGATATCACAATTCTTTCTGTCAAATACGCCCATCTTCTCAATCCTTCCGTCTGCATCCGTGCCTTTCGCCCGGACAGGATCTGGCCGGGCGGTCACTTATTCTTTTCATCAGTTTATCATGGAGCTGCCGGGACAGGTCATCATCATGCACCGCCCAGACCATCCCGCAGCTTTTTTCTATTATAATGAACCATAAAGAATCCGCTTCGTAATGAAAGAGCGACAGGACCAAGGCATGAGAAGAGTAAGGCAGATCTACACAGTTACCCAGCAGATCCTGGCATGGATCGTCCTTTACGGCATCATCGCTTTTTTGTGCCTGGCCCTGATCAGCTTCGGCTTCTCCATGGTGACCTCCGGCAAGGGGACCATCTTTAACTACAAGCCCATTTTGATCGTCTCCGAGAGCATGGCGCCTGCCATTCAGAAACACGCCATTGTCCTTGGCAGGCCGGTCCAGCCTGACACCCTGAAAGAAGGGGATATCATCAGTTTTCGCGTCATTGATGAAGTGGATGAAGATGGCCTGCCGCTGATCCGTGAAGTCCTGATCACTCACCGTATCACACATGTGGACCCGCTGGGGCAGACCCTCATGACCAAGGGTGACAACAGCCCGGCAGACGATTCCCACAAATTCGCTTATAGTTTCCCTGATTCGCGCCTGCCTTTCCGCTATGTGGATTACGAAATTGTCAGTGTCTGGAATTGGGTAGCCTCTGTGGCCCGCTTGATCCAGGCCAGACCATTCCTGGCACTTGCGCTGGTATTAGCTATCATTCTTGCTTATATTTTGTTGAAAATGTTACACAATTGGCTTTATGAACCCTCTTTTCGCCTTATATTGCCTTTTTCAAAAAAACCTTTTACCATGAGCCTTGATGATTGACAGGAGGCGGCCCTCTGGCCGGTTTGCCTGAAAACCCCGCAAAGAACACTTGGAGGTTCCTTAAGTATGAACAAAAAGAAGCGTCGGCTCATCCTATTGTTGGCCGCCATCCTGGTCCTGGCATTGACAGTGAGCTTTGCCTATTTCAACGACTACAAATCTTATCAAAGGGGAGTTGAGGCGGGCACGCTTTTCTTCAACGAACCGGACACCCTCTTTCAGGCACTGGAGAATTACGCCCCGGGCGATGCCCGCGATGTAACAGCGGGTCTTTCCAATGGCGGCACCCTGGCCATGGAAGTCCGGGCAAAAATCGAACTTGAGAATACCGGCTCTCCCATCACCGGACCGGGCGGCTTCGCCGTCTACCTGGCTGATGATGTCCTCAGCTACAGTGAGGCGACAGGTTACAGCCTCCGCGCAGGAGCTACACCTGTCCTGACCAACGAAGGGATCGGCTACCATACCCTGGGCATCCTGGACGGAAGCATTGAGAAGATCGGCACCCGGCCTGAAAATGTGATCTTCTCCGAGTACATTGAAGGATCCGGCAACAATAAGGCTCTGGAACTCTTCAACACCTCCGAGGTCGCTGTTGATCTTTCCGAGTACTCCATCAAGCTCTATATGAATGGCGACACCTCAGCTCTTTATACCATCCCCCTCACCGGAACCCTGGGCTCGCGCCAGACCTTTGTCATCGCAAACCCCGGTGCTGACGCGGCCATCCTGGCCGTGGCCAACATGACGGCCGGCAACTTGCAGCATAACGGCGACGACGCCATTGTCCTTGAGCGAAATGGCATCGTGGCTGACCGGATCGGACGCGTAGGCGAGGACCCGGGCACCCACTGGGGAAGCGGCGGCGTCACGACAACGGATCATACGCTGGTGCGAAAAGCCACCGTCTGGAAGGGAGATCAGAACCCTGACCGCCCCTTCGATCCTGCCGATGAGTGGATTGCCTATCCCAATAACACCTTCAGCTACCTGAAGGCCCACTCGGTTACTTTCGCTGCGGACGTCTGGACGGGGCTTTCCAGCGCCTTCAAGGTTGTCATGCTGGATAACTCGGACAACAGCTGGCAGGGGGCAACCTTTGACCTGCACGTCACCTTCGAGGGACGCCAGTACCGCAATGCCCACGATCCTCTGGGACCTGGCGGCTGGTAAGAAGCAGGCAGGCCCTCCCGGGGGTATAATCAATTTGAATCCGTAGAAGCGGGGTGGTGCAAGGATCTGTACCATCCCTCTTTTATCTTGACAGGGAGTCTGCTCTTGCCATGGGAAAACGGGCCAAACAATCCATCTTTTTACTGGCCGCCCTGCTTCTGCTTGCCGCGACAGTCAGTTACGCCTCTTTTTCGGATCGTTATGAAAAGACCGGGGATGTCCAGGCAGGAAGTCTTTATTTCTCAGGGACCGGAGCCGCAATGGAATCCCTGGAGGGCATGAGGCCCGGAGATGGCCGGCTTTTGTCCTTCCAGGCCAAAAGCGGCGGGTCCCTGGCCATGGATACGCGGATCCGGATCCGCCTGGAACACGACCCGGCGGGCGACAGCGCTCAGGGCGGCTTCCTGGTTTACAGTTCCCAGGACTTTCTTGAAGGCCAGGAAGCGTCTTATGAAACACTCCTGGATCATGCCCAGCCTCTCCTGTCAGGGCCAGGTCAGATCACTCTTTATCCCGGTATCTTGAATGGAAGTCTTGAAAGCGTCAGCGGCGGAAAAAATGAGATCAAAGGCCAGTACGTCCTGCTCCTGGATCCGGACACATCCCTGGGCTTTCAGGGTCTGGACTTCCGGGTCCATGTCATCTTTGAAGGCCGCCAATACCTGAATAACAAGGCAGTCTCTTCCGGGGATGGCAGCTGGGAAGCGCTTTCCGGCCCCAATTATGCTGCCGACCTGACCCTGGATATCGTCCCGGCCAGGATTCCCTGATGGTGAGAGGAGGCATCTTGTGAAGAAAAAACTCATCCTTCCTGTCCTGCTCCTGATCCTCCTGGCCCTGGCGCTGACCACCAGCGGAGCCTACATGACCGACCACACCGTCGTCACCTTCTCGGGTTCCATTGACTTCAGGCGGACGGTCACTTTTAAAGACGGGGAAACGACGGTCCTGGAAACACGCCTCCTGCCCGGCCAGGCAATTGATTTTCCGCCGGACCCGGAGCTTCCGGATCTGCTTTTTGCGGGTTGGCTTTCTTCACTGGATGGCCAGATCTACCTGGCAACAGACAGCCTGATCACGGTCGATGACGTCCTCTTCGCGGCCCAGTACAGCCCGCAGGAATAAGAGCCTCCCTAGTCAGTCTTCCTGGTCTTCCGCTGCCAGCTTCAAGGTGATCTGCGGTGCCAGCCAGCCGGACATTTCGTCCAGAAGAGTACGGGCGGGCGCCAGCGCCATGTATTCATGAACCGGAAGCAACTCCCTGATTTCCTCTTCCGGCCTTCCGGAAAGATCGGCATAGGATTTTACCTGGCCGTAATAGGAGGCCAGATCGAAGGTTTTGCCCTGACGGCTGTAGTATTCCCTGGCCAGAATCTCGAACAGGTAACCGGTCCGGCTGACGTGGAGCATGTACTGGCGGGACATACCCTCGTCCATCTGGTGTGAGCCGGTCCCCACTTCCCGGCGGACAGCTTCCTCCAGTGTCAGGCCCTCTTCCATCGCTTCTTTTTCAAAGGACTCCAGCCGCTGCTGGCTGATGCGGGTGGCCTCTTCGTCGTTGATCTCAAAGGTGCTCCGTTTGACCAGCTCCGGCATAACATATTTGATCAGAATGGTGTGCAGGAGATCGTCGGCCATGGATTCAAAGAGCGCCTCCCTGAGCCGCAGGCGGTAGTCCTCCACTGTCTCAATACCGGGGATTTCCTCCCTGGCCACCATCTCATCAGTCAAAATATGGGGCTGACCCTCCGGCAGTTCGATACTGCTCTGTTTGGCGGCCAGCTCCTGGCACATGGCTTCAACCAGGGGCTCGATATCCGGGATGGTCAAGGTGCGGTAATGCTCCGGAATCTCAATACTTTGATAGTCATAAATGAAGGTTACCTTGGTTTCCATTTCATGCTCCCTTTTCCCTGTCAAGGCAGTCCGCCTCTTTTGCCTAAATTATAGCCTATGGGCTTTAAATACTCTTGCAGATGGTACAGGTCGGGGGCGTCTCGTAGTAGAATCATGGCAAGCGCATTGTCTGATGACAGTGCCCCTATGGAGACAGAGGTGGCGGGACTTCATGTTCATTTATTTTATTGTTGTATTTCTCATGCAGGTACTGGAGTCAATCGCCGGATTCGGATCGACTTCTATCGGCATCCCCCTGCTGGCTCTGGCTTTGGGAACGGAAACATCGGTTGCGCTGCTTTCTGGAGCAGGACTCGTCCTCTGTCTCATTATCGCCTCAAGTCAATATAAAAAGGTGCAGGTCCGCCAGCTCCTGATCATCCTGGCCTTTGTCATCCCTGTTATGCCTGTGGGCTATTTGCTCTACACCCAGCTGCGCTCCATGGAATGGGCCCTGCGCCTGATCATGGGGTCGGTAGTTACCTTGGTGGCCAGCCGTGAAATCTGGCGGCGTATGATCCGTAAAGACCCCGGTGACCCGCCCAAATGGTTTGTTTATACTGCCTTCGGTATCGGGGCTGTGGTCCAGGGCATGTTTTCGATGGGCGGAGCCCTGATCAATGTCTATGCCTTGACACGGATCAAAGACAAAAGCGCCTTCCGGGCAACCATGATCATGGTCTGGCTGATCACCAACAGCCTGTCTCTCCTCTTTCGCGTCTTCGTCCTCCACGCCTATACAAGAGTAATCTGGACCTATATCCTTTACTCCCTGCCTTTGATTTTTGCCGCCTTTTTCGTGGGCAATCGACTGCACAAGCGGATTCCAAACGAAAAATTCGCCCACGTCGTCTACCTGGTTCAGCTGGTTTCCGGCCTCTTCTCCATAGCCGGCGGCATTTTGCTGTTGGTTTAGGCGGGGGGCGCACAGATGATCTCTTTTTTTATTATCCTCTTTGCCATGCTTGTTCTTGAAACCATTGTTGGTTTCGGTTCAACCTCCATCGGCATCCCTATCCTGTCCCTTATTCTGGGCACGGAGCGGTCCATCAACCTCCTGGCCACCACCGGTTTTGTTCTCTGCCTTCTGATCTTCACAACCCAGCTTCGCAAGATCAACTGGCGCGAATTCCTGATTATGGCTGTCTGTGTCCTGCCCCTGCTTCCTCTGGGCTACCTGCTCTACGCCTGGATCCGTCCCTTCGAATGGCTGCTGCGGCTGACGACCGGTTCCGTTGTGACCCTGGTGGCTGGTCATGAGCTGTGGAGGCGGCTGATCAGGCGGGATGATTCCGACCTGCCGGCCTGGGTGGCCTATACTTCTTTGGCTCTTGGCGCTCTGGTTGAGGCCATGTTCTCCATGGGCGGGCCCCTGGTTAATGTCTACGCCCTGACCCGGATCAAGAACAAAAGTGTCTTCCGGGCGACCATGTCGGCCGTCTGGGTCATGACCATCAGCCTTTCCATAGCCTTTCGCGTTTTTTATCTGAGGGCCTACACGGAGTCTACCTGGCTTTGGATCCTCTATGCGCTGCCCCTGGTTGTCCTGGCATTTCTCCTGGGCAACCGCCTCCACTACAAGGTCCCCGACCAGCGCTTCACAATCATCGTCTATGCCGTCCAACTGATCGGCGGTCTCTTTTCCATCGGCGGAGGCATCTTCCTCCTTCTCTAGGCCGGCCGGCGGACAAATAGCGTATACTCTGGTAAGGAAACGTTGAGAGGTTAACGCATATGGGTTTTTATCTTCTGCTGGTCCTTCTGATGAACATCATCGAGGCCATCGCCGGTTTTGGATCCATTTCCATCGGCGTTCCGATCCTGTCACTCTTTTGGGGGGCGGAAAAATCCGTTGCCCTCTTCACGGCCACCAGCCTGCTCATGCTGGCTATCATGCTGGCCACCCAATACAAGAAAATCAATGTCCGTGAATTTCTGATCATCCTGGCCTGCATCGTACCCATCATGCCGGTGGGCTACCTGCTCTTCGCGACACTCCGCAATGTAGAGTGGGCCCTGCGCCTGATCATCGGCACACTGGTGACCTTTGTCAGCGGCCGGGAAATCCTTCGCATGATCCGCAAGAAAGAACCCAGCCAGATGCCGCCTCTGGCCATGTATATTTCCCTGGGCGTCGGCGCCGTCATCCAGGGCATGTTCTCCATGGGAGCGCCCCTGATCAATATCTACGCCCTCAGCCGTATGAAGGACAAGGGGACTTTCCGGGCCACCATGGTAGCGGTCTGGATCGTGACCAATACCATTACCACCCTCTACCGGATCTTTGTCCTCCAGGTTTATACCAATGAGATGGCCGTGACCATCGGCTATGCCCTCCCCCTGGTGGTCCTGGCCTACTTCATCGGCAACTGGCTGCACCACCGGATCTCCAATCAGAAGTTCTCCAACTTCGTCTACATCATTCAGTTTGTCAGCGGCCTGATCTCCATCGCGGGCGGCATCAGCAAACTGGTTTAGGCAGGCTCCCCATGAGCTCGTACAGAGAGAAGGCCTTTGCCCTCCTGGAGGCGACCCGCAACCATATCTTTGAGCTGGGGCAGACCCTCTTTGACCATCCCGAACGGGGCTTCCAGGAGTTTGAGACAGCCGCCATCATCGGAGACTATCTGGAGCGGACCGGCATCCCCTTCCAGCGGGAGCTTGCCAGAACAGGGATCCGGGCCACCCTGGGGACAGAGGGTTATCATCTGGCTCTGGTTGCCGATATGGACGCGCTCGAAGTCCAGGGGGACAAGGGACCTGTCCTGCGCCACGCCTGCGGCCACAGCATCCAGGTGACGGTCATGCTGGCCTTAATGCGAATCTTCAAGGACTTGGGAATCCCCGGGTCAGAGCCCGGGCGGATCAGTTTCCTGGCGACACCGGCTGAAGAATTCCTGGATCTGGATTTCCGGCGGGAGTTGATCAGGCAGGGAACGGTCACCCATCTGTCCGGCAAGCAAAGCATGATAGCTCTGGGTCTTTTCGACGATGTGGACGCCGTTCTCAGCTGTCACGTTTCCGGGGATGACCACTTCCGTTTTGACGTAGGCTCCACCCTGGCCGGCTTCAATGTCAAACAAGTCCGCTTCCTTGGGCGGGCGGCCCATTCGGGTGTAGCCCCCCATCTTGGGAGAAATGCCCTGCAGGCGGCGACCCTTTGCATCCAGGCCTCTTCTTTTCTGCAGGAACAATACGCTCCGGAATCCGGTGTCCGCCTCTACCCCATTTTGACCCAGGGCGGTTTGTCGGCCAATGCCATTCCGGAAGTAGCTGTCCTGGAGACCTACCTGAGAGCCCATTCAACCGAAGACCTGCTTGACCTGGATCAACGCTTCGAGGCTTTGGCCGGCCACTGTGCCGGGGCGCTTGGTCTGGAGCATGAAATTGTCCGGACCAGCGGCTACCTGCCCCTGGTCCAGTCAGCTGAACTCAATGAAGTTATCTACCGGAACATGCTCAATCTCTGCCGGACAGAGGACATCCTGGTGGGCCCTTCATCCAGCGCCTCAGGCGACATGGGCGATCTGGCCAGTCTCCTGCCGGCGGTACAATTTGGTTTTTCTGGAACCAGCGGCCGCGTTCACAGTGCCGCCTTCGAAATCCAGGACCAGGAAAAGACCTACCTGGATCCGGCCCGGGTCCTTCTGGGGACGGTCATTGACCTCTTTGAGAATCCCGCTTTGCAGGTAAGCAATGCCCGCTACACGGAAGATAAGAAGGCCTATCTGGCAAGCTGGCTGGGCAGCCCGGATGCTTAAGACTGAATGGGAAACTTTCTCAGGCGGTCGTAAACTTCAGCAACAGGCAAGCCCATAACCGAGAAAAAGTCGCCGTCAATCCGCTCGATCAGAAGGCCCCCCAATTCCTGGATACCGTACGCTCCGGCCTTGTCAAGGGGGAGCCCCGTCTCCACATAGCGATCGATCAGATCTTCCAGATTCCGCGTGAGGGGACGGAAGGTGACCAGTGACTGGCTGACGAATAATTCCTCATGATCTTTGGCTACCAGGGCAACCCCAGTATCCACCTCATGCGTCCGGCCTGCCAGGGTTCTAAGCATCCAGCGGGCCTCTTCCCGGTCAAGGGGCTTGCCAAATATCCGGTCATCCAGGCTGACAAGGGTGTCAGCGGCCAGAATCAGATCCTGGGGATGGGCATCCAGCACGGCATAGGCCTTGGCCCTTGCCAGAAGCTGGACAAGATCCTGCCTGGCCAAACCGGGATGATCTTCCTGGATCCTGGAAGCCAGGGCCTCCTCATCACAGGCCGCCGGAGCCGTCTCAAAGGACAGGCCCGCCATGGCCAGAAGTTGGTTTCTGCGGGGGGATCGGCTTGCCAAAATCAGTTTCATTCCTACCTCCTGGATTATCTCTACCCGATGATTATACGCAAATGTTCCCGGACTGCGGCCATGTTAGAATGAAGTCAAAAGATCGCCCTTTAAGGCTAGCAGGCTGCGTCTGAATGAAAAGTAAAAAACTCCAAAGAAGATTGGCTCTTTTTGTCGCCATCGCCATCGTCCTCTCCCTCTTTGTTGCCGTCACCCTGATCCTGGCCATGAGCGGCTGTCAGAAGGCTGACGCCCAGCATCTGTCAGCGCTTCCTGCAAGTCCCGCCCCGGGCGATGATCAGGAGCCGGTTGCTGCCGACCTGATCAACCTGGGAGAAAGTCAGATTCAGTGGGTGGCTTTGACAGACGCGGTGTGCCCGGGCGTTGCCTCCATGGCCGCTTCAGCCAAGAGCCCCTCGCCGGCCAAAAAGATCAAGGCCAAATGCCATCTGGTCAATCCGCTTATTTCCAACCCCGGAAGGATTGCCTTCACTTTTGATGACGGACCCGGCCGGCATACGGAGCGCCTGCTGGATGCCCTCAAGAGTTTCAATGTCCGTGTTACTTTCTTTGTCCAGGGCAGGGCGGCCGAACGTTACCCCCACCTGATCCAGCGCATGCAAGAAGAGGGCCATCAGGTCGCCAACCACACCTATTCCCACGTTTTCTTAACCAAAGCCGATCCGCTTATCCGGGAGCAGCAGCTGCTTGAAACCAGTGATATCATTGAAAATCTTACGGGCAGCAGGCCGACCATCATGAGGCCGCCTGGAGGCCATCGGGGGGAGGAAGTCTACGCGGAAGCCGGACGCCAGGGAATGGCAACCGTGCTCTGGGATATCGATACAGCTGACTGGGTTTACAAGGACGCCGGCTACGTCTATGATTTTCTTTTAAGACGGGCCAGGGCGGGCAAGATCTTCCTCATGCACGACATCCACCCGACCACGGTCGACGGCTTCATCCAAGCCCTGCCTCTGCTGCTGGACCATGGCTTTGTTCCCGTCACGGTCGATGAACTGATCCAGCTGCAGCCAGGAGATGTCTATCCGGCCTTTTGGCGGCGTTAGGCAGTCGGCGAAACGAAGAAGACCCGCTCCATGACAGGCGGTGTCAGCGGAAAGTCCCCCGCGCCCGTTTCCAGCAGAGCCAGGCGGTCCACTTCTTCCATGCCCAGAATGACACGGCCGAAGGCAGCGTAATCCCCGTCCAGGAAAAGCGAGTCCCCGTGACAGATAAAGAACTGGGAGCTGGCTGAATTCGGAAGCGGAGTTCTGGCCATTGAGACAGCGCCCCGCCGGTGGGACAGGCGGTTGTCGACGCCGTTTGAAAGAAACTCACCCTTGATGGTCTCCCTGGATCCGCCGCGGCCAGTCCCTTCCGGATCGCCGCCCTGGATCATGAAGCCCTCAATAATCCGGTGAAAAATCAGTCCGTCGTAAAAAGACTGGCCGACCAGCGTCTTGAAATTGGCAACGGTCAGGGGAGCTGAATCAGGGTTCAGCTCAATGACGATGTGGTTGCCGCTGTCCATGAGGAAATCGATGTAGTTGGTTTCTTCCTGGCTTATCACGTAGCCTTCCGCTACTTTTTCTTCTGTCAAGGTCTTCGTCCCTTCTGTAATGACCGGAGCTGCCGGCCTGCTTTCTTCTTCTATTCTTTGCCCGCAGCCTGTCAGCAAGGACATGCTGGCCAGCAGGATCGTCAATGCCCTCAGGGTCTTAATACTTTTCATCTTCTTCTAAAACTTCCGGTGTCTACGACCCGGTCACGCCGCCGGTCATTCAGGTAGGCGGGATATAGGCTTCAGCTCCCCAAAGATACAAATATTCCCCCTCTGACACCTGGATGTAGTTGAGTGAATCCTTGAGCTCATAAGTGCGAAGAGGCCCTCCGGCCAAATCGTGTGCTGAGGCGTAGATCTCACAGACGGGAGTCTCACCGTCTGCCTGCCCCCCTGTAACCGTCAGCATTCCGGGGAAGATATCCAGACCGATCCGGAAGAAGCCGTCCCGCAAAGTGACCGGGTAGCAGCCCTGCATCTCCCGTTCCTCTTCTGTTTCGACCTTGGCCCCCTTATAGCGCAGGATTTCACCCTGGCGCACCTCAACCCAGGCGCGCTGGCGGAAAGCCTGCACCCGGACGGGATCTGTCTGATTGCGGTCAGCCGCCAGCAGATGGAAGAGGCCGTCACCGTTCAGAGCCGTTAAACAATAGAGCCCCGGTTCAAGGTCCGTCGGCTCTTCTGCCGGGATCCGGACATGAACTTCATGTTCAAAGACAGGTGAGCTCTCCGAAGGTTCGGGGGTCACTGTGCTCTGACTGCCGCCAGGCTGGCAGCCTGCTGCAGGAAGGGCCAGCAAAAGGGCCAGAATCAGAAAAACAGGCCATGGCTTTATTTGTTTACTCATTTCTTTTTGCTCCTCGGATATAAACATCCGGTCACCTAGCGGTAGGGTTCCTTGAAGACCTTCTTCTCAATCAGACGGAAGAGAGGAAGTGTCAGGGGAATGGCAAGCAGCCCGTAGACGATGCCTCCGGGTATGTCCAGAACGACATGCTGCTTGGTCGTCACCGTTGTCAGGGCAACCAGGGTGAAATAGAGGCTGACCAGTATTTTAAACCAAAGCTTGACCGGACGCAGCTTCCAGATGAAGAAGATGGTCAGCGTACAAAGGATGACATGGATGGAGGGAAAACCGCAATAGTTGTTGTCGGTGCGGTAGGTAAAGGCCAGGATGCGTGAAAATAGATCGGTCGCCCCGTAGACTTTTTCATAGGGGACGGGGATCTCCGTCTGGAAGAGAGGAAAGGTGGCATCCGCCATCAGCTGGCCGATGATCATAGTCAGGGTATAGCGGCGATAGAGGCTCCGGTCGCGGAAGAGATAAACCAGGGCCAAAATGAAGATCAAAGGTCCCCAGCTGTTGTAGATCACGGACGTCCAGGGCCAGAGTGGGATCAGCCGGTCAAAGGGAATCTCAAGACTGCGTACCGTCCCGATGGGGTGGTTGAGCAGCTGCATGATCCACATGGTGGCCAGGTAAAGAACCAGGAGAATCAGGTCGCGCCAGTAGAAGCGCAAATAGGCCAGCTTGGCCTTTAAACCTTTTGGAGGCTCCTGTCCCGGTACCGATATCCCCTGCCTGAGATCATCCATGCTTGTGTTTACTCCCCGGCTGCCTTGGCCAGACCGTTACGGTCACTGATGCGGTTAAGGGCACGGCCTCCCAAATAGAGCAGGAAAATCAAAAGATCGTAGCCGGCCAACATCAAAAGATTAAAGGTAAAGGGCGGGAAAGACAAGGCAAAGTCCTTGAGCGGGCCCGGAGGAAAGGACATGTAGCCATAATTGAAAAGGATGTTTTCGTGGGCCAGGAAGGTTCCGTTGCAAAGACCGTTGAAAATAATCAAACCGACGTTGTATAGGGTCGTGACCAGCAGGGCGATTTTCAGACCCCTCTTTTCAAAGCGGTAACCCATGGCAAAGATGACATAGAAGACCAGCCAGCCGATCAGGAGATGAACGATGAAGAACTGGAAATTGGTGTAATGGGGAAAATCAAAACGGTAAAGGTCCATGAAGGCCATGGAGAAGAAGGAACCCAGGAAAGCCCAATAGACCCAGATATGGCGCAGGACCTTGACTCCGAAGATCAGATCCAGGATCAGGAGCCAGACGCAGATCCGGCAATGATAGAGGGGAAGGCTGAGTTCGACGTTGAAGTAACCGGATAAAAACTGCCAAAGGTAGAGCACAATCTGGTCTGCCAGCAGAATCACCGCAATCACCCGCGCCAGCCGGCCGGGGTCTTTCTGGGAAGCCAGCCGTTTGCGGAAGAGAACAATGAAGACCATGACCCCGATCCAGAGTGCCAGGATGGCGATCATGAGCGGCAAGGAAATTTCTACGGGTTCGGCTCTTTCGACGCCATAAAAGAAATGCTGAAAAAAGCTCATTAGTACACCTCTCCAAAACCCCGGCCAAGTCGGGGTTAATAAGCGTATTATACGGCAATCAGCCGTCAGGTAAAGCCATGCGCAGGTTTTCTATTGTGAGTCTGAAATCTGGTCCCAGCCAAATGAGCGCGTTACCGCCTTTTTCCAACCAGCGACCTTGTCATGGCGAAGGGTTTCGGCCATGGACGGTTGGAAAAGGCGGTCGATTTTCCAGCTGGCAGCCAATTCATCCAGGCCCGACCAGAAACCCACCGCCAGGCCGGCCAGATAAGCCGCGCCCAGGGCTGTAGTCTCAACACAGGCCGGGCGCAGGACGGGGACCCCCGTAATATCGGACTGGAACTGCATGAGAAAGTCGTTGGCCGCCGCGCCGCCATCCGCCTTGAGGGCGCTCAGTGAAATACCCGAATCCTCCTGCATGACCTCCAGAACATCCTGTGTCTGGTAGGCAATGGATTCCAGGGCCGCCCGAACCACATGGCGGTCGTTGACACCCCGGGTCAGGCCGACCAGAACCCCGCGGGCATGCTGATCCCAGTAGGGGGCTCCCAGGCCCGTGAAGGCCGGCACCAGATAGCAGCCATGGGTATCGGCCACCTGCCTTGCCAGGATCTCTGAGTCAGCCGCTGTTTTGATCAGGTGCAGCTCATCGCGCAGCCACTGAATGGCAGCCCCTGCGACAAAGATGGAACCTTCCAGGGCGTAATTAACCCGGCCATTCAGCCCCCAGGCAATGGTGGTAACCAGGCCCTTGCTGCTGAATACAGGAGTCTCCCCCGTGTTCATGAGAAGAAAGCAGCCGGTTCCGTATGTGTTCTTGGCTTCACCCGGCGAAAAACAGGCCTCGCCGAAGAGGGCGGCCTGCTGGTCGCCTGCGGCACCTGCCAGGGGGATGGCGCCGCCCAGGAAGGACGGATCCGTCTGGCCATAGAGGCAGCTGGACGGCCGGACCTCTGGAAGAATCTCCGGCGGGATATCCAGGATCTTCAGAATTTCCTCATCCCAGGTCAGGCGGTTGATATCAAAGAGCATGGTTCGGGAAGCGTTGGAGTAGTCGGTGACATGGACCTGGCCCCGGGTCAGCCGCCAGAGCAGCCAGGTCTCCACTGTGCCGAAGAGAATTTGGCCGGCCCGCGCCCGCCCGCGAAGCCCGGGCACATGATCCAGAATCCATTTGATCTTGGTGGCGCTGAAATAGGCGTCAATGACAAGGCCGGTCCGCTGGCGAAAGAAATCAGTCAGGCCCTCTTCCTTGAGGCGGTCGCAGATACCCGCAGTCCGCCTGCACTGCCAGACAATGGCGGGATGGACGGGCTCGCCCGTCTGCCGGTCCCAGAGAATGGTCGTTTCACGCTGGTTGGTGATACCGATGGCGGCGATATCCTGGGCACGGGCGTCGATCTTGTTCATGGCTTCGACTGCCACGCCCAGCTGGCTGGACCAGATCTCATTGGCATCGTGTTCGACCCAGCCCGGCTGGGGAAAAAACTGCCGGAACTCCTTCTGAGCCATGGAGGCCACCTGGCCCTCCCTGTCAAAGAGAATGCAGCGGTTGCTGGTCGTCCCCGCATCCAGGGCCATCACGTATTGACTCATGGCTTGCCTCCTTACTGGTCAATATCCCGGGTCGCAACGAAATTGGCAGCGTGTCCCAGGATCTTTTCGACGACAAGGTCACCGCGGCGGATTGGCGGGATCATCTGGATCCCATCCAGAAGCCGGACAGCCTCCTTCATGTCTTTTTTAGGGATGGGCTGATCGGTCTTGACCGGGCAGCGCGGATGAACGGCGCTTTGGACACAAACGGTTGAGGTCACCGTCCGGACCGGATTCATGGCTTCCTCACGGCCGTAGCTGAGCCCCCGCTTGCAGCGATTGCCGGAAACCTTGAAATCATCCGCCTCATCAACGGTCAGATGGCAGCCCTGGGGGCAGAGAATGCAGATCATTTCTTTCATTGGGCCGTTATCCCGCCTTCTTTTTCTTCCAGTGCAATTTCAAGCTGGCCGCCCTGGATTTCTTCCAGCAAGGACCGGGTCAGAGTCAGATCCTCCATTTCACCCGGAGCCATATAGGGTTTGCGGAAGGAGCCCAGCACCCGGTCACCGTCTTTAAGAAGAATACGCCTGGGGCTCTTTTCCGGCTGCCGGACACGGAAGAAAAGCCGGATCGGATCCTGGGCCCGGCTCACCCGTATTTCCTGAGGGACGGTATAGGCAATTCCCGGGCCGGGAATGACGCGAACCAGATCTTCTTCCGAAGAAACCGCCGGAGTCAGGCCGTTCACATAAGCGGCGGCAGCCCGCCCGGCTTCCTCGCTTTCCTGGGTCACATAATCGACAAGATCGTGGACATGCAGGACGTTCCCACAGGCAAAGATACCCCTGACCGAGGTCTCCTTGTTCTCCCGGACCAGGGCTCCGCCTGTTCTGGGATCCATCTCAATCCCGGCTGCCCGGGTCAATTCATTTTCCGGTATCAGGCCCACGGAGAGGAGGACCGTGTCCACTTGAAAATAGCGGTCGGTCCCCGGGACAGGTTTCAGATCCTGGTCGACTGCCTGGACATTGACACCGCTGACGCGCTCCTGGCCGTCAATCCTTGTGATGGTGTGGGACAGGAGCAGGGGAATGTCATAATCGTCCAGACACTGGACAAGGTTGCGGGCAAGTCCGCCCGAATAAGGCATGAGCTCGACACAGGCCACCACCTCCGCCCCCTCAAGGGTCATCCGGCGGGCCATGATCAGGCCGATGTCCCCGGAACCCAGAACAATGACCCGCTCTCCTACCATGTAGCCTTCCATGTTGACATAGCGCTGGGCGGTTCCGGCGGTCAGGATCCCCGAAAGCCTCTTGCCGGGAATGCCAATAGCCCCCCGGGTCCGCTCACGGCAGCCCATAGCCAGGATGACTGCCTGGCTCTCAATCCACCGGTAGCCTTCCGAAGCACTCATGAGGCCGATCCGATGGCCTGTCCCGCCCGGTTCAATGGCCAGGACCATGGTGTCGCATTGGACCTTGAGACCCTCTGCCTTAAGCTGGTCGGCCAGCCGGCCGGCGTATTCGGGGCCGGTCAGCTCCTGACCGAAATAATGGAGGCCAAATCCGTTATGGATGCACTGGTTGAGGATGCCGCCGGCTTCCCGGTCCCTCTCCAGGATCAGGATCCGGGACAGGCCGCTTCGCCTGGCCGCGACAGCGGCGCCAATACCGGCCGGCCCGCCGCCGATTACAACCAGCTGCCAGCGCTCAGTCACGGGGACAACCCTCTTTGGTGGGACGTGTCAGGATCCTGCTGCCCCGGCCATCTTCTTCAATCTCCAGGGGCTGTCGGCCGCTCTCACGGGCCAGGATCTCCAGGACACGGGGCCCGCAAAACCCTCCCTGACAACGGCCCAGACCCGAACCGGTCCGCCGCTTGACCCCGTCAATGGAGACAGGGGGAATGGGGCTTTTCATGCAGGCAACCAACTCCCCTTCCGTGATAGTCTCGCAGCGGCAGATGACCCGTCCGTACAGGGGATTGTCCCGGACGAAGGCTTCTTTCTGGTCTTCGGGTATCTCCTTGAAGCGGATGACCCGGCGGCCGCCCTCCCAGACTTCTTTCTTTTTCAGGTCCAGCCCGTTCTCAGAAAGCAGATCACGGCCCAGGCGCGCGATGGCAGGTGCGGAGGTGAGGCCGGGCGACTTGATGGCGGCCAGATCCAGGAAGTTCTCCGCTGCCAGACCGATGACAAAATCCTGGCGGTCGCTGTTGGCGCGGACTCCGGCAAAATTGCGGATATTGGCGTTCAAAGGGAGAGAGGGTACCATCTTGCGGGCGATCTCCCCGATATGGTCGAGGCCTGCCCGGGTGACCCCCGTATCGTCCGGGTCATCGATGATCTGGGAGTTGGGGCCAACCAGGAAGTTATCGTGAATGGTGGGGGATACAGTCACTCCCTTGCCGTGCTCGGTCGGGCAGTGGAAGATGATGGACTGGATCAGCGGCCCCGCTGTCCGGTCCAGGAGATAGTATTCCCCCCGGGTAGGCTGGATCTGAAAGGAAGGTTCCGCAACCAGATCGTGGATGAGGCCGCTTTCAAGGCCGGCTGCGTTGACCACATAGCGGGCCTTGATTTCTTCTTCTGAATCCTGAAAGCCCATCCTGTAAAAACCGGGCTCCCGCCTGATGGCTGTGACACGGGAGTCGGGCATGAAGATCACGCCGTTGCGAAGCGCCACCTCCGCCATGGCCAGGGCGAAGTCCCAGGGATTGATGACACCTGCTTCCGGCGCCCAGAGGGCGGCGACAAGATCGGGAGACAAGCGGGGTTCCCGCTGACGCGCCTGATCCCCGCTGATGATCTCCAGACCTGCGCAGCCGTTGGCCAGACCCTGTCGGTAGAGCTCCTCCAGAGTCAATCGCTGGCTGGCGTCAAAGGCCAGGACCAGGGAACCGGTTTGCCTGTGTTCCACGTCCAGCTCCCGGCACAGTTCATAGCAGCGGTGCATGCCCTCAACATTCAATTGGCCCATGAGGCTTTCAGGCGGGGGATCAAAACCGGCATGGATAATGGCCGTATTGGCACGTGACGCGCCCATGGCGACGTCATTCTCCTTTTCAATGAGCAGAACCGATACTTGGTATTGAGACAGCGTATAGGCCAGTGCACAGCCGACCACACCGGCGCCGATAATGGCAACATCGTACATGGGTCCAGGCCCTCCCCGACCATTATCCACTCCCGGCCTTCAAAGTACAACCGGACCTAATGGCTGGCCAGAAGAATGACCCCCGTGACCAGGAGCAGCACATTGGCTGCTTTGAAAAAGAAGGCCTGATTGATCCTGGACTGCAGTTTCTCGGCTACAAACAAGGTAATCAGTACAAGGGGGGCACAGAGGGCGATCAGCTTCAGGCCCTGGAGATTGATCTTGCCGGCAAAGCCGTAATTGAGCAGCATGAACCAGTTGAGGGCACCCCAGACTGCCGAGCAGGTGGCCCGGAACTCCGTTTTATCCGGGAACTCGTGGATGGCATAAACCATGAGAAAGGCGCCGCCGGCGACAAAAAGCCCCTGCATGATCCCGGCCAGAAGGAGGATGAGAAGGCCCAGAATCTTGCCAGGCCGGCGGGGCGGCCCTTTCCTGGGGATAAAGCTGGCCAGGGCGATCCCGATGGTTGCCAGGCCATAAAGAGTTATGAGCAGCGGGGCGTCCAGCACCTTGTCCAGGAGCAGGCCGGCTCCGGTTCCAATAGCCATGACCAGGAGAATGAAAGCCAGTTTGGGCCGGTTGATCTGACGCCAGTAGCGGATGGAGACCAGCATGCCCGTGATCAGGGAGAGGGCGGTTGCCAGCAGGCGGGCCTGGTCAAAACCGATCAGCAGAATGGTGATGGGCAGTGAGAGCAGGGCGCCGCCGAAGCCCGTGACCGACTGGACCAGATAGGCAATCAGAATGACGATGATCAGATAGACGGTTTCCATGAGCCCCCTTCACATAAAGACAACTATAGCGCAAAAGCTTTGAAGAAAAGCGTCCTTTGGCCGACCACAGAAACTGGCACTCCTTACAAGAGAGTGCCAAAATGTCAGAATTGCTCCAAAATTCCATTGAACTATTTTCACAAGCGGCCCTTATGCTGTTTACAGAATAAGAACAAAGGAGGCAAAGGATATGTTTGACTTAATTCCCTACAGCCGCCGTGAACGCGGCCTGGTCAATGATTTCAACCGCTTCTTCGGCAACGCCTTTTTGCAGGATTTCTCCGGTGTGAGAGGCTTCAAAGTTGACGTTCAAGATGCGGGCGATCATTTCCTTCTGGAAGCAGACCTCCCCGGCGCGAAAAAGGAAGACATTAAGATCAGTCTGGACGGCCAGCTCCTGACCATCCGGGCGGAACAAAACGCGGAGAAGACTGACGAAGGCAAGAACTACGTTTACAAGGAACGCTCCTACGGCTCCTGCTCCAGAAGCTTTGATGTTTCCGGAATCGATACCGGGGCCATCAAGGGCAAATTCAAGGACGGAGTCCTGTCCCTGACCCTGCCCAAGCAGGACAGGAAAACTGAACCGGAAGCCATTGAGATCCAAATCGAAGACTAGGCCGCCCTGCGGTTGCCGCAAGGAGGCGGGTCAGCTGACCCGCCTCCTTTTTTTGTTGCCCTAAAACCGTTAAAGTACAGGTAAGAGTCCGCTCGTTTCTATCAAGCATGACAGGAGAGAGGCTTATGTCCGGAAACCCCCTTGAAATGGCCCTGATCTATGGCGACGGCGGTGACGAAGAGAAGCGCTGGCACCGGTCACGCACGGCTTCACTTGAATACCATTACACAGTCAGCCACCTGGAAGACCTGATCACAAAAGAGGACCGGGTCCTGGAGGTCGGCTGCGCGACAGGCTATTACGCCTTTCATTACGCCGACTCCTGCAGGGAATACCTGGGCATTGACATCCATCCGCCCCACATTGACCGCTTCCGGGAGAAGATCAAGACCAGCGGACATTCCCATCTGTCCTGCCGCCTGGGTGACGCCACACATCTTCTGGGTATTATGGACCAGGAATTCGATGCAGTCCTCTGCCTTGGCCCCCTCTACCATTTGCCGGAGGAAGAAGGGGAAGCCGCCTTTTCCGAATGTGTCCGCGTCTGCCGGCCGGGCGGCCTCCTGGCCTTTGCCTACATGAACCGGGTCGGCGTCTATGCCGGTGCCTGCCTGGCCCAGGGGCCGGACGGCATCTATCCCAATAGCCGGGCCAACAGGCTGATACTGGAAGAAGGCCGCGATGATTTGCGGCCCGACTCCTTTTTCTATACCATGCCCGAAGACATGGAAAGGCTGGCAGCCCGCCACGGACTGGAAAAGATCAAGAACCTGGGAACCGACTTCATGATCACCATGGGCCTGGTCGACCGGATGACCCCTGAGGCCTTTGAAAAGATGCGGCCCCTCTACGATCAGATGACCCGCCATGAAAGCTGCACCGGCATGAGCAACCACGCCCTCCTCATCTGCCGGAAAAGTTCTTCCCCTTAATCAAGCTTTCGGCAGAATTCCGCGAAGTCCCTGAGCAGGAAGGCCTTGTCTTCCGGCGGGTAATACTTGTGATCTGAGTCTTCAAGCCAGTCCAGGGAAATCATGGGATTGGGTGTCAGATAAGAAGCCGATTTGGCTGAGACGATTTCGTCCAGGCGGGACATGAGTACCCGGCTGGGAATCTGCAGGCGGGGGATGGCTTCCCGCGTCTGTTTCATGAATCTCAGGAGCTCATTGTAGCGGGAGATATAGCGCAGGTAGCGCCAGACCTTCCGGTCTGGGTCAATGCCGTAGAGAGCCTTGGCAGTCTCAACCGAAGGATTGCCCCGTGACTTCAGATCCAGTGCCGCGCGGACAGCCTGATTGGCCGACGTGCCCGTTGCCCTGGCCCGCAAGGGGACAGCCAGGAGGAAGAGACCTTTCACCTGATCCGGTTTTTGAAGGGCCTGGTCAATGGCCAGAAGTGTCCCCATGGAATGACCGGTGATCAGTAGGGTACTGTGGCGGGCGGCCAGATCATCGACTGCCTGGCCGGCCTGCTCTCTCCAGCGGGCCATGGAAGCGCGGCCGAAATCCAGGGCGCTCCCCCCGTGCCCCTGGAGCAGGATAGACTCGATGGTCCAGTCTTGAGGGACCTGACTGTAGAGGTCGCGAAAATGGTAGGGCGATCCGCAAATGCCATGGATAAAAAGCACGGCCTTGGAAGCCCCTTCCACCTTGCGGTGAAAGGCTGTGTGTTTCGGATTCATAAGCTTTCCCCCAGGCGCCTGAGGCGCAGGCTTGCCGGGAATCCCCCTAAACCAGGCGGTCCAGCGCTTCTTCGATCCGGTCCATGGCCTCGATCAGGTTGTCCATGGAGTTGGAATAGGTCAGCCGGATGGCGTGCGGAGCCTCAAAAGCTCCTCCGGGTACCAGGGCGACGCCGGCCTCATCCAGCAGATAGTCAGCCAAAGCGGACGCATCCTCAATGACCCGGTCTCCCGTCCGGCGGCCAAACAGGTCTGTCACGTCCGGGAAGAGATAGAAGGCCCCGTCGGGGAAGGGGCAGCGGACCCCCGGGAGCGCGCTCACACGCCCATAGAGGTAATCCCGGCGCTCCTGGAAGGCCTGCCGCATGACCTCGACCTCCCTGTCGCAGGATTCAAGGGCCGTAATGGCTGCCCATTGGGCAAAGGAGGTAGCATTGGATGTTGTGTGGCCCTGGATGGCAGAAAGTCCCCGGATAATGGAGCGCGGCCCCGCGGCATATCCCAGGCGCCAGCCTGTCATGGCGTAAGCTTTTGAGAAGGCATTGATGGTTATGGTCCGTTCCCGGATCTCAGGAGAAAAGGAGGCCATGCTGACATGGGCCGTGTCCCCATAGATCAGCTTCTCGTAAACCTCATCCGTCACCAGCATCAGGTCATGATCCAGCGCCAGCCGGGCCACGGTCCGCAGGCTTTCTTCCGTGTAGACGGCCCCGGTCGGATTGTTGGGGCTGTTGATCAGGATGACCCGGGTTTTGGCTGTGATGGCGGCTTCCAGGGCCTGGAGGTCCAGGCGGTTGTCCTCCTGAACCGGGATCAGGACAGGGACTGCGCCCGCCAGTTTGACCATCTCCACATAACTGACCCAGCAGGGGGTCGGGATGATAACCTGGTCGCCCGGGTTGCAAAGAGTCAGGAAGGTGTTGGTCAGGGCATATTTGGCCCCGGTCGACACCAGAATTTCGTCGGCCTCATAGGCAACCTTGTTTTCGCGCAGGAGTTTTCGGGCGATGGCCTCCCGAAGCTCCGGTATCCCCGGCGTCTGAGTATACTTGGTTTTTCCGTCCAGCATGGCCTGACAGGCCGCCTGGATGATGGGGGCCGGCGTGTTGAAGTCGGGTTCACCGCTGTTGAGGGCGATGATATTTTTGCCTTCCTTTCGCAGTCTTGCGATCTTGCTGTTGAGCTCCAGGGTCTGGGAGGGCGTAATTTGGCGGATACGGTCTGAGATCATGGGAACATCCTCTTCATCCTTGCAAGCCTTGGCGGACACGGGCCAGCTGTTCAAACAAAACCTGAGGCATCTTGGGCCCGTAAGTGCCGAAGTGTGCCTCAACTGCGTCAAGCTCGGCCAGCCAGGCCTCGGGGTCGATTGTGGTAATGGCCTCCAGGTCGTCTGCCGGCAGATCCAGACCAGAAAGATCCAGATCCTCCGGACCAGGCAGGTAACCAATGGCTGTCTCTCTGGCACCGGCCGTGCCGTCGCAGCGCTCGGCCACCCATTTGAGCACCCGGCTGTTTTCGCCGAAACCCGGCCAGAGGAAATGACCGTCATCCCCTCTCCTGAACCAGTTGACAGCAAAAATCTTGGGCAGCTTGTCGGGACTTGTCTTCTGCCCCGTGCGCAGCCAATGCTGCAGGTAATCCGCCACGTGGTAGCCGATAAAGGGGAGCATGGCGAAAGGATCCCGCCTGACCTGGCCAATCTTGTCCGAGATGATGGCGGCGGTCACTTCCGAGCCCATGATGGCTCCCAGGAAAACCCCGTGCTCCCAGTCAAAGCTCTGATAGGCCAGGGGAATGGTCGACGGCCGGCGGCCGCCTACCAAAATGGCATCGATGGGGACGCCCTGGGGATCTTCCCAGTTGGGCGCGATGGAGGGACAGTTTCTGGCCGGTGCCGTAAAGCGGGCGTTGGGGTGGGCTGCCTTATCAGGCGCCCCCGGCGACCAATCCCCGCCCCGCCAGTCGGTCAGATGGCCGGGAGGATCCTGGCCGATTCCTTCCCACCAGACGTCGCCGTCATCCGTCAAGGCCACATTGGTGAAGATGGTATCGGATTGAATGGACTCCATGGCGTTGGGATTTGAGTCGTGGGAGGTGCCGGGAGCGACGCCGAAGAAGCCGGCCTCCGGATTGATGGCGTATAGTCGGCCGTCTTCGCCAAAGCGCATCCAGGCGATATCATCGCCGACCGTTTCCACCTTCCAGCCGGGAATGGTCGGTCTCAGCATGGCCAGGTTGGTCTTGCCGCAAGCTGAAGGGAAGGCCCCGCAGATATAGTAGACCCGGTTTTCCGGGGAGGTCAGCTTGAGGATCAGCATATGTTCTGCCAGCCAGCCCTCATCCCGGGCCTGGACGGAGGCGATCCGGAGGGCGAAGCACTTCTTGCCCAGGAGGGCGTTGCCTCCGTAGCCTGAACCGTAAGACCAGATCTCGCGTGTCTCGGGGAAGTGACTGATGTACTTGTCCTCCATGGGGGCACAGGGCCAGGGCACATCCGCCTGGCCTTGCTCCAGGGGAGCTCCGACTGAATGGAGGCAGGGGACAAATTCCCCGTCCGAACCCAGAAGATCCAAGACTTCCCTGCCCATGCGGGTCATGATCCGCATGTTGGTCACAACATAGGCGCTGTCAGTCAATTCGACCCCGATCTTTGAGGCGGGAGAGCCCAGGGGACCCATGCAGAAGGGGATGACATAAAGGGTTCTGCCCCGCATGGCGCCCCGGTAGAGGCCGGTCATCTTTTCCCGCAGGACTTGAGGGTCGATCCAGTTATTGGTTGGTCCCGCATCTTCTTCCCTGACCGAAGCAATAAAGGTTCGGTCTTCGACACGGGCTACATCGGAAGGATCACTCCGGAAGAGGTGGCAGCCGGGCCTTTTATGGGGATCCAGGCGGACGGCGGCCCCCTCCTGAACGCATTCAGCCAGCAGCCGCTGGTTCTCTTCCTCCGAGCCGTCGCACCAGATGACGCGATCGGGCTGCAGGAGTTCCGTCATCTCCTGGACCCAGCGGGTCAGCTTCTCATGTTTTACCATCTTTAGCCCCTCTCCCATGGTATTTCTTACTGCCTTGAGTCTATCACGAAACCGACCCGGACCAGGTGGGCAAAAGCCCCATGGCATGACCTGACAATTGTACAGAATAACAATTTATGCCCCATTCTGTTTGACATTTTTGTCGCTATCGTATAGTGTTAAGCTCTGTCGCCACCCTGCCGGTCCGCTTTTGCCCGCGTACAGGCACCGGAGCCGGAAACGTCGGTGGGACACAGCAGGAGAAGGATGCAGGAGGGGGGAACCTTGAAGCCTTGTCATCACTCTGTCAAGAGCATAGGGGGCGTCCTCCTGGAGGATATCCGCAAGGGGCGCTACCGGGGCAAACTGCCTCCCGAAACGGAATTGGCCGCTGAACTTGGTATCAGCCGGACGCAGCTTCGGGACGGCCTTGCCATTCTGGAACAAAGCGGTTTCATCACCAGGCGCCGGGGAATCGGCACCGTCATCAATCACCATGTTGTGGACGTCGTCACCCGCCTGGATCTGGAAGAAGAGTTTACCGCCATGGTCCGCGGTGCCGGCTTTGCCTCGGAAATGCTCCTGACCTCCGTCGAAGTCCGGACCAATGATCCCCTGATCGCCTCCAAGCTGGACGTCCCTCTGAGCACCCCTGTCCTGTCCATGGGCCGGGTCGTCACCGCTGATGGGCATCCTGTCATTTATTCCATGGACCATGTTTCTTTTTCCATTATTAAGAATTTCACCTATACCCCTGAAGACCTGGCCTTGCCGGTCTTCCATTTCCTGGACCGATTCTGTTCGACCTCTGTCGCCATGGACTTGACCGAAGTCAAACCAATCCTGGCGGACGAAACCTTGAGCAAGATCCTGGTGGTCGAGCCCGGGGCACCCATGCTCTATCTGGATGAGATCGCCTATAACATCGACAACGAAATCATCATGTACTGCCAGGAGTACTACGTCGACAATGTTTTGCGCCACACCGTCATGAGAAAGAAGATCTGAGAGCCTCCTTTGCCGGGGAATTCACAAGATGCCCCTTCCTTTTTCCGCCGCCTTTTCCTGTTTGACCTCATTTGGCAAACTAGAGTAGACTGGCTCCGTGGGAACCGTTTCTCGAATGGATCAAGAGGGGTTTAAGGTGATTGCGACATTCGCTTCGATGGGTCAACGTTTGAGCCAGATGGGCCGGCAGCGCCTGGTCGTTGCGGCGGCCCACGATGAGGATGTCCTTCAGGCGGTCAGCCGTGCCTCCCAGATGGACATCACTGCCCCCATCCTGATCGGCAGGGCCGATCGCATCCAACAAACAGCAAAAACCAGGGGAATTGACCTTTCCGCTTTCCGAATAATTGATGAAGCGGATGATGCCCGGGCCTGCCAGCTGGCTGTACATATGATCCGGGAGGGCGAAGCCGACGCCATTATGAAGGGCCTTGTGGGGACAGCCGTCCTGCTCAAGGCCATCCTGAATAAAGAGACAGGAATCAGAGACCGGGCCTTGCTTTCACACATCGGTCTCTTTTTCATTCCCGGGATTGATCGCTTTGTCATGGTCACGGACGCGGCCATGAGCATCGCCCCTGACCTGGCCGCCAAGAAGCAGCTGATCGGAAACGCCGTGGATGCCTTGCACCTGCTGGGCATTGCCCGGCCCCTGGTCGCCTGCGTCTGCGCTCTCGAACAGGTCAACCCCGCCATGCAGGCAACCCTGGACGCGGCGGAGCTGGTCCGTCTGAACCAGGAGGGAGATATCCCCGGCTGCCTGGTCGGCGGCCCCCTGGCCTTGGATAACGCCCTCTTCATCGAGGCTGCCAGGCACAAGGGGATCGACCACCCGGTGGCGGGCTCCGCCCATATCCTGCTCATGCCCAATATCGAAGCCGGCAATGTCCTCTATAAGGCCCTGTCCTTCCTCTGTGAGTCATCAGGAGCGGGCCTGGTTGTCGGCGCCAAGGCACCCGTCGTTCTGACTTCCCGATCCGACCACGATCAGACCAAGTTGAACTCCATCATTCTGGCCCTCTATCTGGCTGCCATGCGAAAGGAGCCGGCTGCTTGAAACTGCTTCTTATCAATCCCGGATCAACATCGACCAAATTCGGTGTATGGGAAAACGGCCAGCCCGTCTTCACGGAAACCATCCGCCATGAGTCGGTCTTTGATGACCTGCCCGACCTGATCAGCCAGCGCCCTTTCAGGGAAGCCCTGATTCTGGAAGCCCTGGCTGGCCGCGGAATCGACCCGGCCTCCATGGATGCGGTGGTCGGAAGAGGCGGCCTCCTGCACCCCCTGGACGGCGGTGTCTATGAAGTCAACCAGGACATGATCGATGATCTGTCCGCCTGCCGCTATGGCCGTCATGCCAGCAATCTAGGCGGGATCATCGCCTGGGGCATCGCTCAAAAGGCCGGCTTGAAAGCCTACATCGCCGACCCTGTCATCGTCGACGAACTGGAAGAGCCGGCGCGTTTTTCCGGTTATCCGGGGATCTCCCGCCAGTCCATCTTCCACGCCCTCAACCAGAAAGCAGTCGCAAGGCGTTATGCCAGGGAAGCGGGGAAATCTTACACTCAGCTTAATCTCATCGTCGCCCACCTGGGCGGGGGTATTTCAATCGGCGCCCACTCTGGGGGCCGGGTCATCGATGTTAATAACGCCCTGGGCGGGGATGGGCCTTTTTCTCCTGAACGGGCGGGCGGTCTTCCAGTCTTCCAGATCCTGGAAATCTGCTCTTCCGGCCAATACAGCCTGGAAGAGCTGAAGAAGCGGCTGGTCGGCCAGGGCGGCCTCTACGCCTATCTGGGTACGGCTGACGCGGTCGAGGTGGACCGGCGGATCGCTGACGGCGACCAGGAGGCGGAAGCGGTCCTGGGGGCCATGGCCTACCAGATCGCCAAGGAAGTCGGGGCTACCGCCGCAGTCCTTTCCGGCCAGGTAGACGCCGTTATCATCACAGGCGGCCTGGCTTACGACACATGGCTTGTAGACCGTCTGACAGCCCGCGTCCGCTTCATCGCCCCGGTGGTCGTTTATCCGGGGGAAGATGAGCTGGCCGCCCTGGCTCAAACGGTGGGCGACGGCCTTGCGGGCCTTCTGCCCATCCACCAATACAGAAAAGAGTGAGCCATGCAAGGAACTCTTCCACAGAAACAAATCACCATCATCGCCGGTCATTACGGGGCAGGCAAGACGGAATTTGCCGTCAATCTGGCTATCACCATGGCCAGAGCCGGCCGCAGGACTGCCTTGGTTGATCTGGATATCGTCAACCCCTATTTCCGTTCGGTTGAGCGCAAAGCCCAGCTGGAAAATCAGGGCGTCAAGGTCCATGTGACGTCCCTGGAAGGCAAGACCGATGTCCCCGCGCTGGCTCCCGGCATCATGTCGGTCTTCATGGACAAGGAGCTGCAATCCATCATTGATCTGGGCGGTGACCCGGTCGGAGCCCGTGTCCTGGGTTATTACAAACCCCAGATTGACGGGACGCCGCACGATTTCTGGTTCCTGGTCAATCACAACCGGCCTGAGAACTCGACCGCCGGCAAGGCCATCGCCTATCTGAAAGAGACCGAGGAGGCAAGCCGCCAGCAGATCACCGGTCTCATCAACAGCACCCATCTGGGCCGCGAAACTACGGCTGAAGATATTCTGAGAGGTGACGCCTTCGCGGCGGAGCTGGCTGACATCCTGGATCTGCCCCTGATTTACACTGTCGGCGAGCGAAAATTTCAAGAAGAACTCAAGGGCCTTCTGAAAGGTCCTTTTTTCCCCATTGATCTCTATATGGTCAAACCCTGGGAACTGAGCGAAACAAAGGGAGGACAGTTTGAATGGCTGGAAATGTAAGGTTCCGACAGGACAGGTGCAAGGGATGCGGACTTTGTGTCCACGTCTGTCCTGTCAAGATCATTTTTCTGAATGAAGCGGTGACCAACCGGAAGGGTTATCACCCCGCGACCATCGAGGAGATGGACAAGTGCATCGCCTGCGGCAATTGCGCCCGCATGTGCCCTGACTCCATCATCTCGGTCGAACGCTTATAGGAGGTGGCCTTATGGCAAAAGAACTTTGGAAGGGCAACGAGGCGATCGCGGAGGCGGCTATCCGTGCCGGATGCCGCTGCTATTTCGGCTACCCCATTACGCCGCAAAGCGAGATCCCTGAATACATGGCGCGCCATATGCCGGCTGCGGGAGGTGTCTTCCTGCAATCGGAGTCTGAAATCGCTGCCATCAATATGGTCTATGGGGCCTCGGGAGCTGGAGCCCGGGTCATGACCTCATCCTCTTCGCCGGGCATCAGCCTCAAGCAGGAAGGTATTTCCTACATGTGCGGCGCAGAACTCCCCGCGGTCATCGTCAATGTCATGAGGGGCGGGCCCGGTCTGGGCACCATCCAGCCTGCTCAGGGTGACTATTACCAGGCTACCCGCGGCGGCGGCAACGGCGACTACCGGCTGATCGTCCTGGCGCCTGCCACCATCCAGGAGGTGGTCGACCTCATGCAGGAAGCCTTTGACCTGGCTGACCAGTACCGCAACCCGGTCATGATGCTGCTGGATGGCATGATCGGCCAGATGATGGAACCGGTCGAATGGCGGCATACGCCCGCCACGGACCTGCCTGAAAAGACCTGGGCCACCACCGGAACCGGGGGCAAGCGGCCGCCCAATATCATCAATTCCCTCTTCATCGACCCGGATGAGTGCAACCGCCATAACCAGCGGCTGGAAGCCAAGTACCAGCAGATCAGGGAACATGTCATCCGCTATGACGTGGAGGGCCTGGAGGAGGCTGACCTCCTCTTCGTAGCCTATGGAACACCCTCCAGACTGGCCCGTGCGGCTGCCCGCCTGCTTTCAGAAGAAGGCATCAAGGCAGGGGTCTTCCGGCCTATTTCCGTCTGGCCTTACCCCTATGACGCCCTCCACCAGGCAGCGTCCAGGGACAGCGTCAAAGCGGTCGTCACCGTTGAGATGAGCACGGGTCAGATGGTCGATGATGTCCGGATCGGAGTAAACGGCATCAAACCCGTCTCCTTTATCGGCCAGGCCGGCGGTGTCATTCCGACGCCGCGTGAGGTTGCCGACGCAGCCAAGAAAGCCTTGGGGAGGTAAGGATCATGGCAATTGTTTATGAAAAATCCATCGGCCTGACCGATGTCGAGATGCACTACTGCCCCGGCTGCACCCACGGGGTTATCCACAAACTGGTCGCAGAGACTCTGGTCGAACTGGATGTCCTGGGCAAGACCATCGGTGTGGCGCCGGTCGGCTGTGCCGTCTTCGCCTACGACTACTTCAACTGCGACATGCACGAAGCGGCTCACGGGCGGGCTCCGGCTGTCGCCACCGGCATCAAGCGGGTCCTGCCGGAAAGCACCGTCTTCACCTACCAGGGAGACGGGGACCTGGCGGCCATCGGGACCGCTGAAATCATTCACGCGGCCATGCGCGGCGAGAAGATCACAACCATTTTTGTCAACAACGCAGTCTACGGAATGACCGGAGGCCAGATGGCACCGACGACCCTGGTCGGTCAAAAAGCCACGACGGCTCCTTTCGGACGTTCCATGGAACACTACGGAGCCCCCATCCGCATGGCGGAACTCCTGGCGACCATTGACGGTGCGGCTTACATCGAGCGGGTCACGGTCACAACGCCTGCCCATATCGCCAAGGCCAAACGGGCCATCAAGAAGGCCTTCACAATCCAGGAGCAAGGTCTGGGCTTCACCATGATCGAGGTCCTGTCCACCTGCCCGACCAACTGGGGCATGACACCGGTCGAAGCCCTGGGCTGGCTGAACGACACCATGATTCCTGCCTTCCCCCTGGGTGTCTTCCGCGATGTAACCAAGAAGGAGGCTTGAGATGGCCTATAACGAAATCCTGATCTCAGGCTTCGGCGGCCAGGGCGTCATGGCCATCGGCAAGACTCTGGCGGAAGCGGGTATGTCAGAGGGGCTGAATGTAAGCTGGCTTCCATCCTATGGACCGGAGATGCGCGGCGGCACAGCCAATTGCGGCGTCGTCATCGCAGACAGCGAAATCATCTCCCCTATCGTCCTGGAGCCCAGCGAATTGATTGCCATGAACCTGCCCTCCCTGGATAAGTTCGAACCGGCGGTCAAGCCGGGCGGAACCGTCTTTGTCAACACCTCCATCGTCAACAAAAAAGTTGGCCGGGAAGACCTGCGCGCCATCTACGTGCCCTCCATGGAGATCGCCTCCGAGATCGGCAATATCCGGGTAGCCAACATGGTCATGCTGGGTGCCTTCATCGGCGCCACCCGCCTGCTCAAACACGAGACTATTGTCGCCATGCTCAAGCAGCTTTTTACCGGACCCAAGGCGCACCTTGTCGCGCTCAACGAAGAGGCGCTTCAGCGGGGCGCCGCCTGTGTAAGCCCATAGAAGCGGATCAGATGAATGAGAGGGGACCTGCCATGAAGATCAGCATTACCAGAACAGACTGCCCGAAAGCCAAGCCGGCCGATGAGAGTCAGCTGGGCTTCGCCCGCACCTTCAGTGATCATATGTTTGTCGTTGAGTACGAGGCGGACAAGGGCTGGTTTGATCCACGCATCGTGCCGTACCAGAAAATCGCCCTGGACCCCGCTTCACCGGTTTTCCATTACGCCCAGGAAATCTTCGAAGGAGCCAAGGCCTACGCGCTGGATAACGGAGAGGTGGGTCTCTTCCGGATCGAAGACAACGCCAAACGCATGAACAACAGCGCAGACCGCATGTGTATGCCCCCCCTTGATGTTGAGCTGCAGCTTGAAGCCATCAAGCGTCTGGTCGATCTGGACCGCGACTGGGTCCCCCAAAGTGAAGGGACCTCCCTCTACCTGCGGCCCACCATGATCGCCGACGGTTCCAGCCTGGGCGCTGCCACCGCCAGCCGTTTCATCTATTTCATCATCGCGGCCCCTACAGGCACCTACTACCAGCAGGGCATGAAGCCCATCCGGATCCGCATCGAAACCCGGCATGTCCGCGCTGTCAAGGGCGGAGTCGGCCGCGCCAAGACGGGCGGCAACTATGCGGCTTCCTTCAGGGCCTCCCACGACGCCAAACAGGCTGGCTTCAATGAGGTTTTGTGGCTGGATGGCCGGGAACAGAAGTATGTCCAGGAAGTCGGTGCCATGAACATGATGTTCGTCATTGACGGCAAGATTGTCACCTCGGAATTAAGCGACACCATTCTTCCGGGCATCACACGCGACTCCGTCCTGACCCTGGCAAGGGAAAAGGGCATGGAGGTCATCGAAGACAGGGTTTCTGTGGATCAACTCTTTGAGGCTTACGAAAAGGGCTTGCTGACGGAGGCCTTCGGAACCGGAACAGCGGCTGTCATCTCTCCGGTCGGTGAGCTGGCCTGGAAGGACCGGACCATGATCCTCAACGACTTTGTCATCGGTCCCGTCTCTCTCATGTTTTATGAGGAGCTGGTCGGTATCCAGCGCCAGCGGCGGGAAGACCGCCATGGCTGGACCTCAACGGTGCCCCGTTACGAGTATTGATCGGCAAGTAAAGCCGAAAGAAGCAAAGAGGACCCCGCGGGGTCCTCTTTATTTGGCCGGATTTACAGCCTCCGCTGCTTTCATCATGAGGGCGCACTCCATCCGTTTGCGGAAGAGTTCGCAGCCCACCGGATCGATCCCCAGGAGATCACCGCTGACATGATAGGCGTTGGCGGCGCAGCCGCCCGCGCAGTAGAGCCTGGCCCAGCAGTCCTGGCAATCTTCGCGGGTCAGGACATTGCATTGGGCAAAGGCCTCCGCCAGATGAGGGGCTGTCACGCCTTCCCACAGATTTCCCATAAGGAAATCGGGGTCATCAACCAGCTGATGGCAGGGATAGAGGTCACCTGCCGGGGTCACCGCCAGATACTCGGTTCCCGACCCGCAGCCGTTCAGACGCTTGTAGATGCAGGGCCCTTTTTCAAGATCAATCGTGAAGTGATAGAAACGGAAACCCTTGCCGCGGGCCTGACGATCCAGCATTTCCGCCGCCAGTCTCTCGTAACCCTCTTTCAGCTGGGGCAGATCCTCAGCGGTCAGGGCGTATGGCTCATCCGGCGCGCTGACGACCGGCTCCATACTGATCTCATCAAAGCCCAGGTCCGCCATATGAAGAATATCTTCGACAAAATCCCGGTTGAAATGGGTATAGGTGCCCCGGACATAGTAGGTCCCCCGGCTTCTTCGGCGGACCAGTTCAAGGAATTTGGGCAGGACGATATCGTAGCAGCCGCTGCCTCCCATGGTCACCCGGAAGCGGTCATGGGTTTCCTTCCGCCCGTCCAGGCTGAGCACGACATTGTCCATCTCACGGTTGGTAAAGTCGATGACATCATCGTCGATCAGCAGGCCGTTGGTGGTCAGCGTGAAGCGGAATCGTTTATTGAAGCGTTCTTCAAGAGATCGCGCATAGGCGACTGTTTCCTTGACCATGGACCAGTTGAGCAGGGGTTCGCCCCCGAAGAAATCGACCTCCAGATTCCGCCTGCTGCCAGAATTTTCAACCAGAAAATCCATGGCCCGCCTGCCTGTCTCCGGGGACATGAGGGCCTTCTCTCCCTTGTAGGTTCCCTGAGCCGCGAAACAATAGCAGCAGTTGAGATTGCAGGTGTGGGCCACGTTAAGGCAGAGAGCCTTGATGATCCCGGAAGCGGTAGCAGGTCTGCTTATCCCGGCCTGCCTGGAAGAATAGAGGAGACCCTGATCGACCAGAGCCTGGACACCCGTCAGGGCTTCCCGGATATCCCCAGCCGGCCAGCGGTCCGCAAGATTGCGAACGATTTCCTCCTCTTCCCTGCCGGGATAGAGGGCGATGATGTCATAGACAAGATCGTCCACAAGGTGGACGCTTCCGCTCTCGACATCGACTGCCAGGGCATAGCCATTTTGTTTGAATTGATGAACCATAAGAATAAAACAAGCCCGTTCTGGTAATGGAATCCTTCCATCACCTCACGGGCCGAAGAGCCTTTCTTCCAAGCAGGGCTTAGTCGTTATCCTGCTCGCAAAGCTGGTTGACAACGCCGCAGGATGTCTTGCAGGCGGACTGACAGGATGTCTGGCATTCGCCGCAGCCGTCGCTTTCCAGGGGGTGTGTCAGATTGCGTGTAGTCAGCGTGGTGATTCTGCTTTTTTCGTTCATGGTCAGGACCTTTCCGGAACTCAATAGGTTTTCCAAAGATTACTATATCACGAGGAGGAAGACCCTTCCTCCATCCGCTTGATAAAACGCATCAGATTGTCGACCGTAAGCGACAGGTCACTCTGACTTCGCTTGAGAGCGGAGGGCAGGTCCAGGGCCACCCGGTTGATGCTGAAGATACCGCTGATGCCTTCATCATAGAGGGTCTCGACCCCTTGGCCGATGTCACCGACGATGGCAACCACGGGGATCCCCAACTTCCTGGCGCGCCGGGCAATTCCAAGGACCGCCTTGCCCCTTATGCTCTGGCCGTCGATACGGCCTTCGCCTGTCAGGATCAGGTCCGCATCCCGGGCCAGTTCTTCAAAACGGACCGTATCCAGAATCACTTGGATGCCGGACTGCAGATCTGCCCCAAAGAAAGCGTGAAGACCTGCACCCATGGCACCGGCGGCACCTGCCCCTGGGAGATGGGCAGGATCTTTGTCCAGGTCTCTGCGGATAAGGGCAGCCAGGTGTTCCAGCCCTTGATCCAGAATCTCCACTTCCCTCTCGTTGGCACCTTTTTGCGGCGCGAAAACCCTGGCGGCTCCCTGGGGTCCGAACATGGGGTTGTCGATATCGCACATGGCCGTGAAGGAGATCCCTGCAAGGAGGGGGTTGACAGCCGATGGATCGATCCGGTGAATGGCGGCAAGGCTTCCCCCTGCCGGAATGAAGGCCTGACCGGCTGCGTCCAGAAAACGGATCCCGCAGGCGGCAGCCGCCCCGCAGCCCCCATCATTGGTCGCGCTCCCGCCAAGACCCATAATAATCCGGGAGACACCCCGGGCAGCGGCATCCAGGATCAGCTGACCGACACCGAAAGTCGTTGCTTTAAGGGGGTCCTTGCGGTCACTTATCAAGGGAAGACCCGCGGCGGCAGCCATCTCAATGACGGCCGCCCTGCCCTGATCGATCAGGCCGTAGAAAGACTCGGTCTCTTCCAGGAGCGGTCCCTTGACAGTAAGGCGGATCTTCTGGCCTCCCAGGGCCGCAAGAAAGGCGTCCACCGTTCCCTCGCCGCCATCGGCAACCGGGACAGAGACGATATTGGCATGAGGATAATGCCGGCCTATGGCCTCTTCCATGATCCGGCACAGGCTTTGGGAATCCATGGTCCCCTTGAATGAATCGGGAATGAGCAGGAATTTCTTCATGGGAGGTCTGGCGGAAGGTCCGCTGCCGGCTGGTTGAGTGGCGCCTGGTTCTCATTCATCTGCCCGGTCTGGGCAAGCTTTGCTTTCCGGTCTGCCAGGATCTGGCCAATTGCCAGAAGGATGAAGACCAGACCGTTGATAAGAAGTGACAGACCGGCCAAAGGCCCCAGGATGGCCCGTGACAGGGAAGGCAGGAAGGCAATGGCAAGACCGGAGGCCAAAAGGAGCAGGCTGAGGAAGAGAATCAGCCACAAGAGCCCCCTGCCTGCGGACCGCATGGAAAAGGAAGCGATCATGGCAAAGACCGAGCCGCTGACAAACCAGAAGGCGATCAGATAGATGAGAAACTCACCTGCCTTGGACGGCAGGGCAAAGAAGAGAATGCCGATCAGGAGCAGAACAACTGCCAGCGTCAGGGACAGGATAGCGTCCCAAATCTTGTCTTTTCGCAGGCGCAGATAACGGATCAGAAGGATCAGGCTGCTTGCCAGGGCAAGAATGCCCAGGATAACCAGCAGGGCCTGATAGGTCCGCCTGGAGTCAAAGAGAGACATGACCCCGCCCGTTATTAAAACCAGGCCTGTGAGAAGGAATTCCAGGGGGACCCAGGTCTTTTTCGACGCTTGTTTTGTGTCCATGGGCGGCCTCCTTAAAAAAGGTCTTTCAGCTGCCTGAGATGATAGCCCCGTCAAAGGCCATCCAGGGAAGAACCGAACTCCCGTCTTTGACCACTTCCGACGAGATGCCGCGGATATTCACCAGCAGATCCGCCAGGTTGCCATTGATCATGGTCTCGCTCAAGGCCTCTTTGATCTGGCCTTTCTCAATCAGGAAGGCATTTTTGGCAACACCTGAAAACTCCCCGTTGGTTCCGGGATTGCCTCCCGAGAAACGCCCGACCAGGACGCCCCGTTCAATCCCCTGAATGAGCTTATCAAGGGGCTGGTCGCCTGGCTTGACTATAAAGGACCAGGAATCGCTGTTGGGCGCCCGGTCCAGTCCGGTTTTTCTGGCTGTGTAGTCGGAAATCCGAAAATGCTTGAGTACACCGTCCTCGATCAGGTTGAAGTCTTCAGACAGATAACCCTCCGCTGTATACCGTTCGCCCGCGATGACATCGGGATGGAGAGGAGCCAGGGCAAAGGTGAAGCCGGGATCGGCCACTGCCTGCCCCAGTTTGTCGCGCCAGAGGCTGGTCCCGTCCAGAATGACGGAATCCGAAGCGAATGTGGACAGGCAGGCGTAGAGGATGCTGCCCAGGCAGCCGGGTGTAAAAAGGAGAGTCCCGGTAAATTTGCCCTCCGTCGGGCTGGTATGGATTTGCCTGGAGACCATGGCCAAATCAGCCTCAATGGATCCCAGTCGGATCAGGGGCAGGTCAAGTGAAGTGAAGGTGACATCGGAACCAAAGAAAGAGGAGGTCTTGTCCCCCTCCTGGGCGCTGAACATGAGGCTGACCGAGTAGGCACCCCGCCGGGACTGGAAAGAGCTGCCCGTCGAATAGAGAACCGCGCTCTCGCGCATGGTATGCGATACGTACATCTCCTCGATCAGGATCAGGGGGTAATCCGCCTTGATCTGATCCAGCAGTTCCTGGCAGCGGTCGAAGAGCTTCTCTTCGTCGCAGACCAGGGGGCCGTCCTCGAATAACTGGCCTGGGAGCGGCGGCGCCAGCTGCCAGGCGTCATCGGCATCGGCAGCATCAGCCGCCTCCAGGCAGCGCAAAGCGCCTTCCCGGATGTCTTCAGGTGAAACCTTATTCTGGGAGAGGACACCCCGTTTCTGGTCCCGGATGGCCATGAAGCCGACGGAGTCTTTGAAGAGGGTGCGGTAGAGGCTGAACTCACCAAAAGCCACGTTGATTTCCCGTTCCACCTCGCGCGACGCGGAGCAGACAGCCTGTTGGGCTCCGCCTTCTTTCAGGGTTTCCAGTCCGATTCCTGCTTTTTGAACCAGTGTCTCCATACCCTTCCCCCTCACCGTCCGCCTACCATGAGGCGGCATTTGACATGCGGACCGCCCAGGCCGACCGGCATGGGTTGTTTCTTGCCGCAGAATCCGGAGCTGACCCACTCCATCTGATCGGACACCATGTCCACGCTTTTGAGCATGTCGAAGGCAACTCCGGAGATGGTCGTATCGTGCAGGGCTCGGCCCAGTTTGCCTTTTTTGATCTCATAGCCCGCTGTGACGCCGAACATGAACTCTCCGGTCATATCGGCCTGACCATTGTTGGTGTCAACCAGATAGTAGCCGTCATCAATGGAGGCGATCATATCCTCCAGCTTGTCCTTGCCGGGCAGAATGGCCGTGTTGCGCATACGGATCAAAGGTTCGTCAGAGTACATCCAGGCACGGGCACTGCCGGTCGGTTGGGCTCCGAAGTGCCTGGCGGATTCGCGATTATGCATATAACCCTTGAGGATACCTTCCTGGATCAGGATGGCGTCCCTGGCGGCTACACCTTCATCGTCGACATAGACGGGAAGGGGGGTTGGCTGGCCGAAAGCCGTGTGGGCAAAGTCAGTCAGGGAAACCAACTCCGAAGCTACCTGCTGGTTAAGCATGGGACCCGCAACCGAGCCGCCCAGAACCAGATCAGCTTCAACCGTATGGCCGACCGCCTCGTGGGCCAGCATGCCCGCCAGTTTCCCCGACAGGATAACGGTTTTTGGACCCGCCTCCGTGTAAACTGCCTGGGTCTTCTTCATGAGCTCTTCATAAACCTGATCTGCCAGCTGCCGGGCCTCATCCAGGCTTGCGAAATTAAGATCGAAGGTGCCATAGCCCCCCAGGGCCTGAAAGACTTCAACCGGTGTGCCGTCACCCGTTTCCGCCGACAAGAAGATGTAGAGATAACTGCGGGGAGTCACCAGATGCGCCTGGTAGCCATCGGATGTCACCAGCACCTTTTCGACCGTGTCGCTTGTGGCGACAATGGTCCGGCTGGTAATACCGGTGCAGGTCCGGACCAGATACTGGTCCAGCTCGCGGCAGGCATCCAGATAGAGGCGCTGAGGGACGCTGCTGGCCGTTTCCGTCAAAGCTCTTTTGCCCCGACTGACGGGGGGCAGAGCCCCTTTGTTTATCTGGACACGGTCCTCCAACATACCTGCGTTGGAATTTGCAGCCGCCAGAACGCGTTGGACCGATTCTGTCGTGTATTCACCCGTTGCCGAGAAGCCGTAGACACCGCCGCGGCGAACCCGTGCGCTGACGCCGGTGTAGTCGCTGCTGCTGTTGCTGATCAATTGCCCGCACAGAAAAGACGCGCGCCGCGTCTCGTTGTGCTGGGCCCTCAGCTCCGTCTCCGCGCCGTCGGCAAAGGAGTCTGCGAAACTTAAAATTTGTTCACTGAGCATGGTTCCCTGACCTTCCCCGAATTTTGTGCCTGTAAAACCCCGCGGCCAAAGCTGACCGGGGCTCCCTTATTGTACCCTTTCCGGGAAGGCTTGGTTCAGAGGGATCTTCGAAGGAGGTTGAGCTTGATGACGTCCGTCCGGACAAAAACACTGGAGTGTTTATAAGGCCGGTGGTCGTAATCGAAGTCAATGTCCGACAATTGGAGAACCGGCAGATGAGGATCCATCTTCAGAAGTCTTGCGATTCCGGCAGAGGGGTTGACGGCCTTTAATTCAGAGAAAGAGTAGGCATACTGGATACAGAGACGTCTTACGATAAAGCCCGAAAGCGACTTGGTCCTGAGTTCCTTCAGAAAAGCTTCGCCTGCCGCTGCACGGCTTCCTGCCAGACGGTCCTCAATATAGACAACCGGCTGGTTATCTGCGTAACAGATTTTACTGATCAGCAGATGACGGGATTCGTCCTCCTCAAAACATTCGAGATTTTCCGGGATGAAAGAGGCTTCCAGGAGCTCGAAGTCAAAGACATAGCCCTGATCCCGGATCAAGGTCCCGAATTCCATTTGCAGGTCCAGGCGTGTCCGGTTGCGGGCAATCCTGGGGTTGACCAGAGTACCAATCCCCCGCCTTCTGGTGATGTAACCCTCGCTTTCCATGACGGTCAGGGCATCACGCAGGCCCGTCCGGCTGGCGCCCAGTTTCCGGGCAAGGACCTCTTCATTGGGGAGCTTGAAGGGAGAACCATCATCATCGCGTTCACGGATCCAGTTAAGCAACTGCGTCCGGATGCGTTTTGAAACCTGCCTGCGGTCATCCGGAAGGAGCTTCAAATCCTCCTGGGAAACCTGAGCTTCCTGATAATCCGGCCTTTTTTTGTACGGTTCACCGCCAGGGTCCATGGTGCGCGCCTCCCATGGATAGTATCCCTTGCTCCAACAAAGAGCGTCAACCGACAATTTGACCACGCCTGAAGGCCGCATCCCTCTGTCCGTAGAGGGAATTAGCATATTGTATGACTTGAAAGGCCCCTTCTGCGGGCTTTTACAGGAGATCTGAGGTTCGATCGAACTGTTCCTTGGCGTTCTGCCGGTATTGATCCATCTTGCGTTTGAAGAGTTCGGCATTGGAGGGCGGCGTCACCGTAATGGCATTGGCGCCGGCCCGGATGGTCTCAAGAATGGAGTCATCATCAGGGCCGCCTGTAGCGATGATGGGTACATGAGGGAATCCGGCCCGGATCTTGCGGACGATTTCTACCGTCCGGTCGGCGCCGCTGACATTGAGGATGGAGACGCCGGCCTCCAGGCGGGCACGGATGTCCATGTATTCAGACACGATGGTACAGATAATGGGAGTGTCCACGACCTTGTGGATGGCGCGGATGGTTTCCAGCGTGGTCGGGGAGTTGACGACCAGGCCGACCGCTCCCTGGGCTTCAGAAAAAATAGCAATTTGGGCGCAGCGGGGGCCTCCGGTTATACCGCCGCCAACCCCGGCAAAGACAGGAACGGGAGAGATGCTGATCAGGGCACTGGAGACAGCCGGGTGCGGCGTAAAGGGATAAACTGCCATGACGGCGTCGGCGTTGTGGTTGAGGATCATGGCGGCATCCGTCGTAAAGATAACGGATTTAATGCGCCGGCCGTGGATCCGGATGCCGGAGCACTCGCTGATGACCTGGGGCATTTTGAAAACATCCGCCCGCAGCTGGGTTGTGATATCGGGGATGAGCTTCCGTTTCTTACCGTTTTGGTCAGGCATGATCTGCCTCCTTTCATCTCCGCAAGAGCTTGCAATCAAGCAGTCGGTAACAAGTGCCATCTATTTGACATGACCGGCCGCCACTCATTATGATGAGTTCGTATGCCCGGTCTGGAGACGTAAACCGGCCGACCATTCAAGACTATTCCCTCTTCCAAGGAGGTTTCGTTATGACGGAGCAAACGATCGTGATCATCGGCAGCGGGATTGCGGGCCTGTCGGCCGCAGAGGCCGCGCGCAAAACAAATCCGGACATCAGAATCATTATTTTATCAGAAAATCCTCACCTGCCCTATCATCGTCCAAGGCTGCCCGGTGTCATCATGGATCCGGAAAGTGTGGAAAAGATCCGCCTGCACGATGAGGCCTGGTATGAAAACCTGGACCTGGATCTGCGCCGGGGCGTATCAGTCAAGGGCGTCCGGGCAGACGACCATGCGGTCGATCTTGCCGACGGCACAAGCCTCTCCTACGACAAGCTGATCCTGGCTACAGGCAGCAGAAGTTTCATGCCGCCCATGAAGGGCAATGACCTGGAAGGCGTCTTCACCCTTTGGACCCTGGACGATGCCCTGGCCATTTCAAACTACATCCAGGGAGCCAGGACGGCTATCGTCATCGGCGGCGGTCTACTGGGACTTGAAACCGCCTACGCCCTCAAACAGAGGGGTCTTGAGACCACCATCCTGGAGAGGGGGTCGGCTCTTCTGGCCCGGCAGCTGGATGAACGCTCCAGCGCCATGTTCCAGGAACAGGTCGAGCGGGTAGGGGTTCAGGTCCTGAAAAACGCCGCGACAGAAGAGATCCTGGGCCATCCGGAGACCGGCCGGGTCAGGGCTGTCCGCCTGGAGGACGGCCGTGAACTTGCCGCTGACCTGATCATTGTCTCAACGGGCGTGCGCGCCCGCCTGGAAGTCATGGACGGTGTAGATGTTGCGATCGACCGCTGCTTTGTTGTCAATAATAAAATGGAGACCACAATTCCGGACGTCTACGCAGCAGGCGACTGTGCCCTCATGGAGGGCATCTGGTACGGCCTCTGGCCCGTCTCCATGCGGGAGGGCAAGATAGCCGGCACCAACGCCGCTGGCGGCGATGAAACCTGCCACATCCCGACTCCTCCTTATCTGGTCAACACCATGGAAACCCGCATCGCGTCGGCCGGAGATATCGCCCCCAAGGACCCCCAGGTCTCCTCTCAGATTCACTTCGATGAGACCCAGCTGACCTACGACCGCCGCAATTTCCTGGGCGACAAACTGGTCGGTTATATTCTCCTTGGCGATACGACCCCCTTTTCCATGCTGAGCCGCGAGCTTCAGCAGGCATAGCAGGTCACGCGCATGCTTCCCCTGAGGGACAGCCAGCCCAGCAAACGTTTTCCCTTTGTGACGGTCATCCTGATCGCTGTCAACGTTCTGGTCTTCATCTACCAGATTCGGCTGAGCGATCTTGGCCTCTATTTGTTTTTTGAGAAATACGCTTTTACATCCCAGGGCTTCATGGAGGCCCTGGCCGCCCGGCGCTTTTATGCGCCCCTTTTTACCAGCATGTTCCTGCACGCGGATATCGGGCATATTCTGGGCAATATGTGGATCCTCTGGCTTTTCGGGGACAATGTGGAGGACTACCTGAAGCCCGTCCGCTACATACTCTTCTATCTGGGAACCGGCCTGGTAGCCGTTCTGGCCCACATGCTGTCCGACCTGCACTCCACGGTTTTCACCCTGGGGGCCTCCGGCGCCATCTCGGGTGTCATGGGCGCCTATTTGATCCTCTACCCCCAGGCCCGGATCATGACCCTGATCCCCTTCATGCCCTATCTGATCAATATCCCCGCTTTTATCTACCTGATTTTCTCGATTGGCCTCCAGCTCTTCTCGGGCATCCTGAGCGGCGGAGCCAGCGGCATTGCCTGGTGGGCCCATATCGCCGGCTTCCTGGCCGGCCTCCTCCTCTGCATAGGGGGCAGAAACCGGCGCAAGCGAAAAGAGGCCAAAGCTTGACCGGTTCAGGAATCCAACCCTACGGTTTTTCTGCGTAAATCAAACTGCTTTGGATAAAGTCTTTAATGACCAGGCCATGCCCCCATTTGCGGGCATAGGCATCCGTCACTTCCTGGCTGTCTATGCAAATATTGACAAAACCGCTTGCGGTAAGTGTTTTCATGATCTGTTCCACAGACCAGGCGCCGCCCACTCAGGTCTTGGCCATATGAGGATCCGCGACCCATTCGGCTGGCAGGCTTTGTTTGGCCGTAATATCTGAGACCGCCACCCGGCCTCCGGGTTTCAGAACCCTGAATATCTCATTGTAGACAGCCTCTTTGTCGTCTGACAGGTTAATGACGCAGTTGCTCATGACCAGATCGAATGAATTGGATTGACAGGGGATGGCCTCGATCTCCCCCTGGATGAAACGGCATTGGGTGTAACCGTGCTTGAGGGCAAGGGCCTGGGCTTTCTCCACCATAGAGGCAAGGGCGTCAACCCCGACGACCCGGCCGCTGCTTCCGACCGCCCGGGCCGCGATAAAGCAGTCCAGACCCCGGCCTGAGCCAAGATCCAGCACCTCTTCGCCTTCCCTGGGCTTGGCCATCTGGTGCGGATTGCCGCAGCCCAACCCCAGATCGGCTTCCCTGGGAAGCGCTGCTAATTCCTCCAGACTGTAGCCCAGGGAACGTGTAATGGTTCCGGCATCTTCCCGGGTCCGGATTTCTTCCCGGGCCAGGGCTTCATAATGTTCATCAATGGCTTGCTTGCGCCGGTTTTTCTTTTCCATATTAAATCCCTATCCATTCCAGCAAAGAGAGACTTGATCTCCTGGACATCATAACAAGGGGTACGATTCACTGCCCTCTGCCATGTTACGGTATAGGCGATCCAGGGGATCACACGCGCAAGAAGCCGCTTTGCATAGCCGACCTCCAAAAGATTATGAGAGCGGCAGGCCAGGAAGGAGAGTCCACATGGATATCGCAAAGACAATTGAAGATTTGGTCAAGCAGCTGAAACTGGACAAGGTGCTGTCGGATTTGTTTTCGAAGGATCCGAAGAAGGCCATTGAGAAGACCTTGGGTATCAAACTGCCGGATGACCAGCTCAAGGCGGTCGTGGATGGCGTTAAGGCCAAACTCTCACTGGACCAGGCCGGTCAGGCGCTGGGCGCTGTAACCGGCCTCTTTGGCAAGAAATAGTCCCTCTGGATTACAGCCTTTATTCTGGCTGACCGGCCGGCAGTTTGCCGGCCGGTTTTTTTTGGTGTTATGATGAATCAAGGAGGAAGCGATTCATCCCATGACCCCCTCAGCCTATGAAATCCCCACCCTTGAATGTATTGCGGCCAGCCTGGATGACGCACTGGCAATCATGCGCTCCGGAGGCCGGCGTATTGAACTTGTGACCGCCCTGGCCGAAGGCGGCTTTACGCCCAGCTGGGGTCTGGTCCGATCCCTTGGGGATCAAATCACGATCCCTGTCGCCGTCATGCTGCGGCCTAACCGGCCCGCTTTTTATTATTCAGCAAATGACCTGAAAGAGATGAGGCAGGATATCCTCGGCTTTCAGGAACTGGGTGTCCGCCATCTTGTGACCGGCCTTCTGGATTCGCAGGGAGTTGCGGATATCGATACCCTGGAAGAGCTCCTGGAAGGAACACCCTTTACGCTGACCTTTCACCGGGCCATCGACGAGAGTGCGGATGTTGAGCAATCACTGGACCGGATCAATGCCTGCGGCCGGATCACCCACCTTCTGACCTCCCTCGGCCGGGGTTCAGTTGCCGACAACCTGGACCGGCTGGCCTGGTACCATGAGCGGTCACGCCCCAGACTGATCCTGGGCGGCGGCATTACCTATAAAAACGCCTCACGGGTGGCGGAGGCCGCCCGGGCTTACGGAACCGACATTCATCTGGGTTCCGCCATCCGCCACGGACAGGCGGCCAATCCTGTTGATCCTGTTCTGGTTTCCGTCTTTTCGGACATTTTAGGTCTGGAGAAAATAGAATAATTCTAAATTCTCCTGCCAAAAAAGCCCGCCCTTCCTCAAAGTCTGGTAGATTAAGAAGGAACGGTTCCCTTTTTTGGGAATCGCCTGACTAAGCAATAAGCAGAAAGGAATAAGCAGGATATGAAAGATCTAAAAGGAACAAAAACAGAGAAGAATCTGCAAGAGGCATTTGCCGGTGAATCCATGGCCCATACCAAATACCAGTACTACGCCTCCAAGGCCAAAAAAGAGGGTTACGAGCAGATTGCCGCTTTCTTTGAGGAGACATCCAGAAACGAGAAAGAACACGCAAAACTCTGGTTCAAATATCTGCACGGGGGCGATATCCCCGAATCAACCGTCAATCTGGGAGACGCAGCGGACGGTGAGAATTACGAATGGACGGACATGTACGCCCGTTTCGCCAAGGAAGCTGAGGAAGAGGGATTCAAAGACATCGCCAAGAAATTCCTTCTGGTCGGTGAAGTGGAAAAGAATCATGAAATCCGCTACCGCCGCCTGCTTTCCAACATTGAAGAAGATATCGTTTTCGTCAGGGAAGACGGCGAGACCGTCTGGATCTGCCGCAACTGCGGTCACCTCCATGTGGGTAAAAAGGCACCCAAGATGTGCCCCACCTGCGATCATCCGCAAGCCCACTTCGAGATTCACGCCGTCAACTATTAATAAGTTCTGGCTGAAAGCAAGGAGGGGCTGTCCATGGACAGCCCCTCGTTCATTTGGGGAAAATCTCTCTAAAGCAGCTGTTCGGAATTGCAGTAGCGGCAGCGGACCACCTGGCCTTTATATCCTGACAGGGGCGCGGAGCAGTTATTGCACGGTGCAGCAGCCATCTCACGCCGGACTTCTTTCTTATCGTCCATGCCCAGTGACTGACGAAAAACACCCAGGGTATCCTTGACCACTTCGGCAAGATAGCCGATGCCCGGCAGAGCCATGGGATAGCCGGCTGATTCGTCCTCAAGGGGTTTGCCGGTCCGCAGTTGATTGACGCTGTTGATGAACTGCCAGACGAAGCGGCGGGTATCGCTCTGCAGGCGGAATGAGACCAGGCCGTATTCAAAAAAGATCTGGAGCTGAAGGCTGCCGTCATTGCCCGGATTCGCCAGAAAGACCTGAGCCCGGTCATCAACAACCTTGATCCCCTCGACCGGATATTTCTTGATCTCCTTGACCTTGCCAAAGAAGCCCTTGCTCAGGTGAAAAAGGTGCAGATTGGTCAATACCAGCTCATCCCGGTAGGAGGAAGTGCTGCCGCCTGGGGAAACCCCCTTGATCTGGACCATAATGCTTTCATAAGCCTGCAAAGTGAGATCAGCCATCCTCTTCTCCTCCCGGCATCAATCTTCTGGTTCTTACCTGTCCATTATAAACATGAATGGCCCGCCTCTTGCACAAGTGGCCTATAATATACAGGAATATCCGCCACCCCTTTGGCAAATTGACTGGAAGATACAAGAAAGATCCTTTGCGTCCTTGAGAAGATAAGAGCCCGGTCCTGTTTGCTGAACACTCCTTTCCGCTTCCCGCCTGTTGGAGGTCTTCATGGCCAGAATCATCCCTTCCATTCTCTCACCTCATGTTAAAAGTGACGCCGAGCGAAAAATCTTCCAGCTCTTTTTGGAGGCGGACGGCACGGACAACTGGGTTGTCCTCCATTCCTTGGGTTTGACAGAGGTTCCTTCCGCTATCTACGGCGAAATCGACTTCGTCGTCCTGGCACCGGGCCTTGGTCTCTTCGCGCTGGAGGTCAAGGGAGGCCAGGTCAGCAGGCGTGGAGGCAGCTGGGAATACAGGGATCGCTTCAACCGGATCGGGATCAAGCATCGCAGCCCTTTCGACCAGGCCAGGGAGGCTGTTTTCTCCATCGTCAAAGAAGTAAGACGGGATCTGGATCCGGCCTTTACTCATCTTGACCGTCTCTTCTTCGCTTACGGCGTCCTCTTCCCGGACATCGAGTACCAGGCAAGCGGACCCGACGAGGAAGCCTGGCAGATCTTCGACGCCAACCAACAGGATGATTTCCAGGGCTATATTCAGCGGCTGAGCAGGGGCGCGGCCCAAAAATACGAAGAGACCTTCGGTTATCCGGTTCCCTTCGAAGGCAAGCTGGGCAAACGGGAAGTTGATTATATTGCCAATAAGCTGCGGGGGGATTTTGACCGGCCCCTGGCTTTGCGAATCCAGGTCCAGCAGGCCCAGGAGCAAAGAGCCCGGCTGACCGAGGAGCAGTATCGCTGTATTGATCACAATGAGGAGAATCCCCGTGTCTTGATCCGGGGCGGCGCAGGGACGGGCAAAACCCTGATCGCCATCCAGGAGGCCGTGGTTTCCGCCGTCCGGGGTGAGCGGGCAGCCCTCTTCTGCTTCAACAAAAATCTGGGACAATGGCTGGGAAGACAGTTCCAGGACCCTGCCCTGACGCCGGCTTATGTCGGGACCTTCCACGCCTTTTTGGTCGAACTCCTGGAGAAGAACGGTGTTGACTTTGAGATCCCATCCGATGCCAGGGATCTGGACTTCTTCTTCAAGGAAAGGCTTCCCGAGCTGGCTCTCCCAGTCATCAGGAACCGCTTTGAACCCCTTGACCTGCTGATTCTGGACGAAGCTCAGGACCTGATCAGCGATACTTATCTGGATCTATTTGATGCTCTCCTGGACGGAGGTCTCAAAGGCGGCCGCTGGCGCTTTTTCGGCGATTTTTCCAAACAGGCCATCTACTCAGGCACTCAGACCGGAGAGGATCTGCTGGACCTCTTGGACCGGCGGGCCCATCGTTCCACCTATTCCCTCAAGATCAACTGCCGTAACCCCAAACCCGTCTGCCAGGCCATTCATCAGCTGACAGGCTTTCCTCTGACCAATGAGAACTGGATGAAAATCGAGGGACCGGAGGTTCAGTATCTGACTTACGCGGAGGAGGAAGAGGGCGTCCGCCATCTGGACCAGCTTCTGACCGAACTGCGGAGACAGGGCATCCGGCCAGATAAGATCACCATTCTCTCCCGGGTGCGCCGGGAGAACTCCATCGTTCGCCACCTGCAAAACCACACCATTGAAAACTACTGCGCAGGGGGCAACGAAACGGTCAGCTTCTCCACCATCCACAGTTTTAAGGGTCTGGAAAATGCCATCATCATTCTGACTGACATCCATTCCTACCGGGACAGCCAGCTGATCTATGTCGGCTTCAGCCGGGCCGTGGCCGGCCTTTATGTGATCGAGCACAGGAACGCCAAAGAAGAATACCGGGCCATGGAAACAGAGACCCGCGAACATTAAAGAAGGGTTGCACTGACAAAAAAGCAGCCACCCTTTCGGTGGCTGCCTCTTTTCATCTGTATAAAAGGGTGGATCAGGCTTTCGGACTAACTCCCTCTTCCCTGGCTTTTTTCCTGCGGATGAAGAAGACTGCGAGCCCGCCGCCAATTGCCAGAAGAACCAGGCCAATCAGGACCGGCCATAGCCAGTTGAAACCGCCCTTGGGTCCGTCCTGGTCTTCTGCCGGATCATCCGAAGCACTGGGCGGGCTTGTCGGATCCGCTGGCTGGCTTGCGGGGCTGGTCGGGCTTGTGCTGCTTTCATCAGGGGGTGACCAGCTGGTCGGTTCCAGGCTTGTTGTTGTGGTCGTGGTCGTCGAAGTTTCTGTTTGGTGCTGCGGAGGCGCCTTGATTGTGATTCCGCTTATGGGATAAAAGCCGGTATGATTTCCGTTTATATAGGCGATACCCGGCTGGCCGTTTTTGATACTCCAGTACGCAGAGGCGCCCGGTCCGACGGAAAGATCCTTGTTGGTATCCATCTCATAGACCGGGTTGCCGGCCGGCTTATTCCAGGCACAGCGAATCACGGTCCCGGTATAGGAAGGTTTCCCGCCGTATACATCGACAAGGTCGATATCAGGGCCTATACCGAAGACAAAGCCTCCGGACAGCTCTGCCAGGCGCGCCAGGATGGCCTGCTGGGATTGAACGCTGACAACACTGGCTCCCTGAACGGTTACCTGGGCTGCTTCCTTGTTGTCCGTCAAGATGGCCCGGCCGCTTCCCGTGTTCTCGATCCTGCCTGACCCGCGCAAGAGGACGCCTGCATGTGAGGAACGAATCCAGACCGTCCCTCCCTGGGCGCCGGAGGAGGTCACGGTGCCGCCGCTGATCTCCACCAGGCTCCAGTCACTGTCCAGGCAAATGCCGTGGGCGGCCTGGGATCCCAAGGCTCCCACCTTTCCGCCGGTCACGGTAACGGTACCGGTGCCCGCTGTTTGTGCCAGATAGATGCCGCTTCCCGTTGTCGTACCGGTGGATCTTATATAGCCGCCAGAGACGTTGACTGTTGCATTGTAGGCATAGACAGCGATGGCATCCCCGGAGGCGTAGACATCGCCCCCGCTCACATGGATAGCGGCCTTATCAGCTGAACCCGAAAGATCGATGGCCCGTGTTCCCCAACCGCCTCCCGTGGCCAGTACGTAACCGCCTGTTACGGTAACAACCGCAGAAGGCCCATCACAGACAATGGCCCTCCCGTTATTTCCAGAGGCGCTGACAGTTCCTCCGGTTACTTTGACCGTTGCCCCCTGCTTACTTGCCAGGATGCCGATGCCGCTTGCCGCCTGATTCAGGATGCGTCCGCCGCTCACAAGAATGGCGCACTTCATTGAGTTGTTGAGGAGAGTAATTGCATTGGAGCTGTTGATATCCGCCTCTGCAGCGACTTCAAAGCTTCCCTTGGCACTGCTGTCCAGAACAATCAGGGGTGAACTGTTCCCCCATAACTTGGCCTTCCAGACAACCTTTATTCCCTCATCGGGATCCAGGGACAGGGGTTGAGCAGCCCCCGTGACAGTACCAGTGACCGTCACAGTATTGCCTGAGACGTGAGCCTGGAGCGCTCCGCTACCTCCGTGATTGTAATATTCAATTGCATCTACCAGATCCCCGGGACCTGATGCGGCATACGCCTGACCAGGCATGGCCGCAAAGAGTCCCAGTACAAGGGCCAGGACCACCAGAGCTGACAAGCTGCGTTTTCCGCAAGGATTCCTCTTCATGATTTTTTCCTCTTTCTTCCTTCTAATTAGGAAATGAAACAATCCCACGATGTATTGGAATAACATTAGACGATTATTGGGATGGGAGGTCTTCTTTCTCAAAGCGAAAAACCATACGATATGGTTGGTGCGAACGAGTTCTCACTGTGAAGATTATATACAATTATTCAAGTTTTTGTCAGCGGTTATTGGGCAGCTTGTCTCCCCGCAGACAGGCATTCATCCTTTTCCAGTACCGGCGGAAGTAGAGATTCCCCCGGATCCGGGCCTTCCTGTCTCTGGCACTCTGGATGCAGTCATCCAGCAAAGCGTTTTCTTCATTCAAAGACTCATTGATCAGAGAGGCCAGGTCCCACTCCTGGGCCATGGACAGGTCCATCTGTTCCAGACGGCTGAACCAGGTATCTTCCAATTGATCACGGTCTCTTTTGAAGGCGTGGGCGTCCAGCCGGTTCTCCAGAACCAGGCGATGGATGGCTTCTCTCCTTTCCCAGGCCCGCATGGCGTCTGCTTCTTCATCCTGTTCAAAAGAAAGGTTCTCGCCCGGTACGAAGAAGAAGGGCTTGAAGAGGCCCAGACAGGCGGGTCCGCCGCCTGTAACCCAATGGCTGTCTCCTTTGTCCGAGAGGGCCGCCAGGTAACTGCCCGTGGTCTGGTCACCGAAGAAGAAACCGGCATGCATGCAGACACTGGAGACCGAGCTCTTCTGATAGGGCTTGCGGTCATAGGCAGACGTGTGGCTTCGAAGAATGTCCCGCATGGTCTCCAGCGTAATGGCGCCTTTTTCCGCCTGCAACCGTTGGAAGCTGCATCCCTGACGCTTCCTGGAACCGCTGAAATAGGTGAAGACAGGTTCACTGTAGCAGCGGGCGAAGTCGAAGTCCGCCTCGCTTTTGCACCAGCCTTTGTCCAGGGCGTGCGCTACCAGCCTGGGATGGGCCAGATCAAAGGCTGCCCCGATGGAAAGGCGGTTGGAAATGCTGTAGACATCCTTGACTTCCAGAGCTGCCCAGTATTGACCTGCCGTCTCCAGAACCCAGGCGGAGGTACGGTCAGCAATCAGGAAGGAATTGTGATAGGTGAAAGGTTTTTCAAAGCCGCAGTTGCCCCCCTGGCCGTAGTCTTCCAATAATTGAATCAGGAGATCCCGGGCTTGCAGGCTTGTCCGGCAGCGTTCCAGGGCCAGCCGCAGCATATCCATGCCCAGGAGGCTGTCCTTGCCCTTGGGTTCCCTGGTAAATACCGCCTCGTTTCCAATAACCAGGCCATGTTCATTGCAGCCCATTTCAGCCCCCCACATCCAGTGGGGCTTGAGAAGCAAGACCTCATAGGTTTCCTCTGCCTGGTCGATCTCAATGTAAGTGCATTGAAGCCGGCTTCCTGTGGGGTAAGTCTTTCCTGGAATACGGATGGTCAGCAGCCGCTCATTGGGCTGGCGGTCACTGTTCTTGGCAAAAAGCACACGGCCATCGGCCGTAGAATTGCCCAAAGCTACCATGGTGTCACACATGATCCTTGCCCTCCTCTGTTTTCCCTCCAGCGGCCGGAAGTCCCAGAAGATCCAGGAAGTGATCCCAGCCGGGAGGATAAGCATCCTGGCCCTGCGAATAGAAGCAATAACCGTCGTCAAAAGCCGCCGTCAGGAACCAGCCAGGCTTGTATGCCCCCACTGTATTTCCATAGTCAGCCAGCCAATAGGCCAGATAATCCCGATCGATTTCCAAAGCCCTGACGTCACCTGGATCAAAGAAGATCTGACGCGGGCGGTCCATGCCAGGCCAAGCGATTTCCAAGCCAAGCAGGGATCGCGTTCCGTCCTGCCTGTCCAGGTTTTTCAGGCGCTTGAGCCAGCGCGTCAGCGCCCCGGTCCGTAAATAGTCCTCCAGGGCTCCCTCAACCAAGTACTCATGACGGAAAGCCATGGTAATCAAGGTCCGTATGGAATCAGCCTTCAAGGCTTCCTGATCCAGCCTCAGAGCATGACCCGGCAGCTCCCTGACACCCAGCTCCTTCATGTGCTCCCGGTAGTCTGTATCCATCAGGCCGGCCGCATGCCAATCCTTGAGCATGGTGTCGATCCAGGGAGAATCAAGGTCAAGATCCTCATCCAGGCGGCCCAGATAGCGGGTCATCAAGCGGTGCGGTTGCACATCAGGCGGGCAGAAAGCTTCCCATTCGTCAAAAAGTGCCCGCAGCTTTGGATCCAGGAAGGCCAGGGCCTGCTTTCGGATAGGATCCGGTACGCCGTAGTAGGCCTCGGCAATGGAGCCCGTGATAGCGGCCACCGTATCGCTGTCGCCTCCAATAGAGATAGCGGTCCTTATGGCATCTTCGAAGGATTCCGATTCAAGAAAACAGGCCATGGCCTGGGGGACGGTCTTCTGGCAGGTTTCATTGAAACGGTAGCTGGGCCTGATAGCATCCACTGTGAAATCCAGGGGATAGTAGTCTTGGGAAATCCGCTCCCGGATCTCTTCTTTCAGGGCTCCCTTCTTAGCCATGCAGATGGCCAGGGCCGTCGCCTCTGCGCCTTTGATACCTTCCGGATGATTGTGGGTGACGGCTGTGACCGCCTTTGCCAGAAGAACAAGCTCCTTGGGGCGGACAGCAAAGAGACCGGCGGCACTGACCCGCATGGCGGCACCATTGCCATAACTGTTATAGGCCTCCGGCCGGTCGCTGTAGATCCATTGATGAAAGCGGCCGCCATAGCCGCAGGATGGATAGGGGCGGCCGATGCTCTGCATGAAATGAATGGCCGCCTGTGAAAGCCTACGGTAAAAACTGTCTTTGAAATGATGGAAGAGGGCGGATTCGGCTTTGACTGTTTCCATGAGGGCCTTGGCAATGGCCAGGGTCATGATGCTGTCATCGGTTACGAAGCACTGATCGGTAAAAAGGTCGAAGTCTTTGCTTTTGTGATTGTTGAACTCAAAACGTGAACCGACAATGTCACCAACGATCGCACCCAGCATAGGCCATACCCTCCGATCACTCCCTCATTGTAGCAGGGATGGCGGGCACCCGTCGGGGGTATTCAGACAGTCTGGCGGGCTTTTCGGATCTCTATGATCTGGATATAAAAGACGGAGGCCAGCATGATGGCGCTCCCGATCCACTCTTTGTGACTCAGGCGTTCACCCAGAATAATGGCTCCCCCGATCAGGGCAAAGACAGCTTCCAGGCCCAGGATCAGGGAAGCTACGGTCGAGTGGCTGTCCCTCTGGCCTACCAGCTGCAAGGTGTAGGCAACCCCGCAGGAGAAGATCCCCGTATAGAGGACTGAGGGCATGGCCGGCCCGATCAGCGACAGGTCATTGCCGCTTTCCAGAATCAGGGCTGCCACAAGGGACAAAAGGGAGGCTACAACAAACTGGGCAGCGCTCAGGGCCAGGGGATCCAGATCCCCCGCGTACTTCTCAACCGCAATAATATGGAAGCTGTAGCCGATGGAGCCTGCCAGAAGAAGGTAGTCAGCCAGGACCAGGCCTCCGCTTGCCGCGTAGGTCATCAGGTAGAGACCTATCAGTGCCGCTACCACGGCCAGCCAATGGTGGACGCTGATCTTCCTGCCAAAGGCCTGGCTGAAGATAGGAACCAGGACAATGTAGAGGCTGGTGATGAAGCCTGCCTTGCCGGCGGTTGCCGTCTGCAGGGCCGTTTGCTGAAGTGAGGTTGCGACGAAGATGATCAGGCCGATCAGGAGGCTGATACGGATGAACTGCCGGTTGATCACCGGCTTGCGGGCCAGGATGAAGGGCAGCAGGACCAGAATACCGATTCCATAGCGGAGGGCGTTGAAGGTGAAGGGCCCGATATGCTCCATGCCGGCGGATTGGGCAACAAAGGATGTTCCCCATAAGAAGGCCGCAAGGAGTAATAGGAGGGATGCCCGTCTGCTCTTATCCATTCATCAAATTCGCTTTCCAGATTATGCTCTTGACCGCCTTATGGTACACCATCCGGACTGATTCATGGCAGCGTCAGCTCAGCCCCCCAGATAAGCCCGTTTGACGGCTTCATTGTGGAGCAGGTCTTCTGTCTTTCCCTCCAGAGTGATCCGGCCGGTCTCCAGGACATAGGCTCTGGAAGCCAGGGTCAAGGCCATTCGCGCGTTTTGCTCAACCAGGAGGACGGTGACTCCCTGACCATTGACGGTCCGGATCAGATTGAAGACCTCTCCTGTCAGAAGCGGGGACAGGCCCATGGAGGGCTCGTCCAGGAGCAGCATGGACGGTTTGCTCATGAGGGCACGGCCAATGGCCAGCATCTGCTGTTCTCCGCCCGACAGGGTACCGGCCAGCTGACTGCGTCTTTCAGACAGCCTGGGAAGGAGGCCCAGCACGTAATCGTAATCCGCCTTCCAGTTGTCCTTTCTGGAAAAGGCCCCCATTTCAAGATTCTCGGATACGGACATGCGGGCAAAGACGCGCCGGCCTTCCGGCACCTGAGCCAGACCCAGACCCGGTATCTTTTCAGCCCGCATCTGGCTGATATCCCTGCCGCAGAAATGGATGGTTCCCGCCTTGGGCCTGATCAGGCCGGAAATGGTGTGCAGGATGGTTGTCTTGCCGGCGCCGTTGGCTCCGATCAGGCTGACAATCTCGCCCCGTCCGACGCTGAAGGAGACTTGCTTGACGGCCTGGATGGCGTCGTAGTAGACAGAAAGATCATTGACTTCAAGCATGGACACCGTTCATCTCCCCTCCAAGATAGGCCTCGATGACCTTGGGATCATTCTGAACGTGCTGGCACTGCCCCCGGCAGATGATCCGGCCGTAATCCAGAACAAAGATATACTCGCAAAGATCCATGACCACATTCATGTCGTGCTCAATCAGGAGAACCGAGATGGACAGGCGATCGCGGATCATGCGGATCATGTCCTTAAGTTCGCTGGTCTCAGCCGGATTCATCCCTGCCGCCGGCTCGTCCAGAAGCAGGACCTGCGGCCTGGTTGCCAGGGCCCGGGCGATCTCCAGCTTGCGCTGCTGGCCGTATGGGAGCTGGCGCGCCATCAGATGACCGCTGCCGGCAAGGCCGGTCAGCTCCAGAAGTTCCTCGGCTCGCATGGCGGCGTCTTTTTCATCTCTTCGATAGCCTTTGCCGCGAAAGAGCCCCGAGACAAGGGGGTAGGAATACTGGGCGACCATGGCAGCCGTCACGTTCTCTTCCACCGTCATGTCCTTGAAGAGGCGGATATTCTGGAAAGTCCGCGCAAGGCCGGCCTGGCAGCGCTGATAGGTCTTTTTGCCCAGCAGGCTGCGGCCGTCAAGGTAGATGTCCCCCCGGTCAGGGGCGTAGACACCGGTCAGGAGATTGAAGACGGTGGTCTTGCCGGCTCCGTTGGGCCCGATCAGGCCTGCGATGCGGTTTTCTTCCACATAGAAGGAGACCGCCTCCAGGGCTTGAATCCCGCCGAAATGGATGGTCAGATCTTCGACCTGCAAAACAATGGGTCTCATGCGCCCCCTCCTTTCCTGGGCCTGGCGGCCAATTTGAGGAGCGGTGTCAGGCGGAATTCGGAACGCCCCAGGAGCCCCTTGGGCCGGAAGAGCATGACCAGAACCAGGAGAACGCTGTAGATCAGCATGCGGTACTGGTCGAAGTTATTGAAGAAACCAGTCATGACATCGGGCAGGACCGAGGAAAGAAGCTGACCGGCACCGCGGAGCATTTCCGGCAAGGCGGTCAGAAAGGCAGCGCTGATGATGGCTCCCGTAATGGAGCCCATGCCGCCCAGAACCACCATCATGAGGATCTCGACGGAACGGTTGAAGTCAAAGCGCGAGGGCGCGATGACCCCGATCTGGTGGGCATACAAGCCGCCCGCAATACCGGCGAAGAAGGCAGCCAGGGTCAGAGTCAGGAGCTTGTAGTAGGTTGTGTTGATGCCGCTGCTCTCCGCCGCGATCTCGTCTTCCCGGATGCTGCGCACAGCCCTGCCGTGGCGGGAAGTCCCGAAGCTGTAACTGAAGAAGATGGCAAATACCGTCAGGGGGAAGATCAGGTCAAAGAGGCCGGCAGGATTCTGTCGGGTGGTCAGGGACTTGATACCTGAAAGGCCGCCAGGGCCTCCGGTGAAGGACAGGTTGTTGGCCACAACCCTGATAATCTCGCCGAAGCCCAGGGTCACGATAGCCAGATAGTCGCCGCGAAGGCGCAGGGCCGGAAGGGCGATCAGGAAACCGACGGCCGCTGACAGAAGGCCGCCCGCAAGAAGGGCCAGTGGCAGGGAAAGACCCAGGGTCAGGGTGCTGTGCTTGGTTATGAGGGCAGCCGTATAGGCACCCACCAGCATGAAGCCGGCATGGCCCAGAACCAGCTGGCCCAGAAGGCCGGTGATCAGATTAAGGCTGACTGCTGCCAGGACATTGATGCAGGCAACATTCAGGATGCCCCGGATAAAGGGGTCGATGATGCCCCGTGCGATCAATAAATGGAGGGCAAGGAAGACCAGGCCGGTAAGCCCCAGTGCCAGTAGGCTGACCCGGGCTCTCTTTTTGAAGTCAGGAAGCGCCATATCAGACCTTCTCTTTCAAGGTCCGGCCCAGGAGTCCAGCAGGGCGGATCAGCAGAATCAGAATGAGGACGGCAAAGACCGCCGCGTCCATCCAGAGGGACTGGCCGGCAACAACGGAAAGGCTTTCGGCCAGTCCCAGCAGGAAACCGCCCAGCATGGCGCCGGGAATGCTTCCGATCCCGCCCAGAACGGCGGCGACAAAGGCCTTGAGACCCAGCATGCTGCCCATGA